>JBASZO010000018.1:0-31138 GCA_049660945.1 Saccharimonas sp. (SeqCode) | reverse complement strand
ATCAGCATCGTAAAAAAGGTTCGTTTATGATGTCGGACTTGCTGCCAGTATAATGTTAATGTTTTTTGATTCATGATTCTCCCATGATTAAAAAATGTTTATAGTGTGATGTATCGTCAGTGGCTGGACTCATCCCAGCGTGAAACGAATAGAGGAACGTAAAACGTTCATAGTACTTAAGAGTATACTAGGAGGATGAAGCGTTTACAAGAGATACGGGATTTTGCATGGTTTCAGCGGCTGTATGTCGTGACAATTGTTATCAAAGGCTTTGATGGGCTTGTCGAGTTGCTGGCGGGACTTACACTACTTGTCGCTCCTGGGTTGCTCCATCATGTACTATCGTATCTATTTGGCCGGGCAAATGTCAGCCACGGACACTTTATGCATTTCGTGGCCGAAAACATTGCTCGTATCGATAGCGATCTTGCAAAAGGTGGTCTCTCTGTCGTGATCCTCTTTCTTGTAACTCATGGTGTCGTGAAGCTTGCGCTGGTTTACGCACTGCTGAGGAAATTGCTGTGGGCGTACCCGTATGCGCTTGTAGTCCTCGGGTTGTTCTTTTTATACCAGCTGTATCTCTGTGTCGTTCAGCCGACGGTCGGTATGTTCCTCTTTACATTGCTAGACGCATTAATCATATGGATCGTATGGGGCGAATGGCAGAAACTAAAGGACGAGAAAGATTCAGCCAAAGCAAAGGACGGTGTATAATAGTGCTTATGATACTTATCTCTCACATCGTCATCGCACTTGCTAGCATTGTTTTGTCGGCATACCTAATGTTCCGCCCACATGGTTCACTTCTAAAGGTAAGCTATGCCCTCATAGGACTTACGCTCGCTACCGGTACTATGCTAATCTTTACTGGTGCGAACGTTTTGCACACTTGTCTCAGCGGTCTTATCTACTCGCTGGTAGTAGCTGGTGCAACTGAAGTAGCACGACGTCGTTTGGTCGCTTTTCGTGCTTCGATCGACTGACGAAATTGTCGTATTTTTCGCCGAACGGCAAACGTGACTCCAACAATTACGATAATCAAACAAATTGCATAAATAAAACGCAGATATAGCGTAGCGGTTGCAAACATAGCAGGTGTCATCATAAGCACTATCATACGTAACTTTTGATCTGAGCGCCAATGGTAAATATTGTACAAAGATGATATACTAGTGAAACATGCAAAAGATTTTGTTGTATTACAAATTCACACCGATTGCCGATCCTGAAACGGTGAAATTATGGCAAAAAACATTAACCGATAGCCTCAATCTCAAAGGGCGTATTTTGGTGAGTCGACATGGATTGAATGGCACTGTGGGTGGTGAGATGGCCGATCTCAAACAGTACATCAAAGAAACCAAGAAGTTTGCTGGATTTAAAGACATTGTATTTAAGTGGTCGGATGGTGCTCGCGAAGACTTTCCTCGTATGAGTGTCAAATCACGACGTGAACTAGTAGGGTTCAAGAATTCCGACGATGAGTTTGAAGTAGATGAAAAAGGGGTAGTTGGAGGCGGTGTGCATCTGAAGCCAGCCCAAGTACATGAGCTTGTTGAAAAGTATGGTGACGATGTCGTATTCTTTGATGGCCGTAACGAGCATGAAGCGCGTATCGGAAAGTTCAAAAATGCTATCGTGCCAAATACGAATACCTCACGAGACTTTATCGCAGAGCTAGAGTCTGACAAATACGACGACATCAAAGATAAAAAGATCGTGACCTACTGCACGGGTGGGATCCGCTGCGAAGTGATCAGCGCTATGATGAAAAAGCGTGGCTTCAAAGATGTCTATCAGATCGATGGTGGCATTGTGAAATACGGTGAAGCCTATGGTGATGATGGGTTGTGGGAGGGCAGTCTACGAGTGTTTGATAATCGTATGACTGTAGACTTCAGTGATCATGCAGTAACGATCGGTGAATGCACACACTGTGGTGGTAAGACGAGCAATTTCGAAAACTGCGCACATGCTGAGTGCAATGACCTAGTGCTCATCTGTGAGAGTTGTAAAGAAAATCCTGAATTGCTATTTCACACAACAGCGTGCAAAGAAAAGCACGAAGCGAAGCTTACTGTTCAGGTTTAGGCTATACTTTTGACTTGCGACTCTCGATGAAAGCGGCGATCAGACCGATGATCACGATAACTGCTGCGACGTAGAGAAGACCATGAATTAACCATGCTGCGAGTTTAAATACAAGGCTCAGTACCCATGTAGCGACCACTACGACTCCAATAGCAAAAATGAGTTTTGTAAGTTTCATATTTTCATTATACCGCAGAAGTTCGAGCTTTCTCTTGCTGCGCCTCGACGTTTCACGAGATATCGATACCCCAGGTGGCGCCGAACTCAGAAGTCTTGTATTATAAGAACATAAGCAAAATGAAAGGGTGGATATGGCAAAAAATACAGAACGCAAAGCAATCGATAAGGTATTTATTCTTCTCGGATCGGCAGTGACCGTCGTGTTGTTGGCGATCGGTGGGCTGGCATGGTATGGATATAGTTTTGCTACCGGTATGGTAAGAGATCAACTCTCCGCACAGCAGATCTACTTCCCGACAAAAGATAGCGAGGCATTTAAGGCCCTAAGCAGTGATGATCAACAAGAAGTTGGTCGATTTGCCGGCCAGCAACTTACTACCGGTGAACAAGCAAAAGTGTATGCGAATAACTATATAGGCGCTCACCTAAAAAAGATCGGTGGCGGTAAAACGTACGCGCAAATTAGCGAAGAAGCCATGAAAGACCCAACTAATACGAAGCTGCAGGCACAGAAAGCGACACTCTTCCAGGGCGAAACGCTGCGCGGTATGCTGCTCGGCAGCGGTTATGCATTTTGGACATTTGGTATGATTGCGCAGTATGCAGCGTTGGCGTCCTTTGCTGGTGCGGCGGTCATGGCACTACTGGTGCTTCTTGGATTGCAGCATTTGCGCAACCTGAAGTAGTCTATAATAGAAGTTATGACAGTTGCACGTAGTGAAGTTGATGATTATCTGGCTCAGTTCGATGGTGAAGTGAGAGATCGACTTGATCAGCTTCGTCAGATCGTGCGTACGGAAGCCCCGGATGCTAAAGAAAGTTTGTCATACGGGCTCGTTGGCTATAAGCTCAACGGCAAGCCACTCGTATACTTCGGTGGGTTTGCTCACCATATAGGGTTTTACGCCACACCAAATGGCCACGAAGCCTTTGCCAAAGATTTCTCGAAGTACAAGCAAGGTAAGGGTTCGGTGCAGTTTCCACTTGACCAACCGCTGCCGATTGATTTAGTGCGTCGTGTTGTGCAGTATCGTAAGCAACAAATAGGAGGATAAGTATATGCAAAAAATTACCCCAAACCTATGGTTCGATGGAAATGCTAAGGAAGCTGTAGATTTCTACGTCTCAGTATTTCCAGATGGAAAGATTATTAGTACTGAATATTATCCGACTACGGCCGAAGAAGGACTCGCTGATTTTCAACAAAACCTCGCAGGTAAAGTCCTGACGGTTCAGTTCGAAATTGGCGGCATGCAGTATGTTGCGATCAATGCTGGACCAGAATTCAAATTCAACGAATCAGTGTCATTTTCGGTTGCTTGCAAAGACCAAGAAGAAATCGACTACTACTGGAGTAAGCTCTCAAGCGTGCCAGAGAGTGAGCAGTGTGGTTGGTGTAAGGACCAGTATGGACTTAGTTGGCAAATTGTGCCCGAGAACATGGCAGAGCTAATGCAGAAGCCGGACGCATTCAAGACTATGATGAATCAGCACAAGATTGTCATTGCAGAATACTAGCATGACTGATGTTCAACAATATCTGACATCGCTCGAAGGTCACGATCAAGAGATCTGCCGATTGCTTCAATCCCTCATATCAAATGATCTACCAGATGCTGAAAACAAAGTATGGCACGCTCATCCTGTTTGGTTTCTTGACGGCAATCCTATCGTTGGATATAGCAAACGAAAAGCTGGTATACAATTAATGTTTTGGAGTGGTGCGGACTTTGATGAGCCAGCTTTACGTTCGGGTACGGGTAAATTTAAAGATGCATCGATCACGTATCAAACCGTCGATGACATAAATGAGGTCGATTTGTCTCGATGGCTGCAAAAGTCACGAGGCATACAATGGGACTACAAGAACATCGTAAAGCGAAGAGGGGTATTGGAGCGGCTAAAGTAGCGTATGAAATACGTTGTGCTACTACGAGGAGTCAATGTCGGCGGCAATCGCCGCGTACCAAAGGCAGAGTTTCGGCAGGTGCTGGAAGATTTGGGATTTACTGATGTTCTGATCTATATCAATTCCGGCAACGCGATATTTTCGAGCAAATCGGTGCCTAAGGCAGCTGAAGTACAGGATGCACTCGAAAAGCATTTCGGTTTTACTATCCCGACACTCGTACTATCTGGCGAGAAGGTTCAGGCTATCGCAGCCGCGATTCCAGAGAACTGGACAAATGATCCACCCAAGCCTGATAAATCTGGCCAGAAGTCTGATGTTTTGTATTTGTTTGATGAAGTAAACGCTAAAACAGTACTGAAAGATCTCGGCCATAAGCCAGAAATTGAAACGATGATATACGTAGATGGTGCAGTACTTGCCAATGTGACTCGTAAGAACCAATCGCGCGGTAGTTTGCAAAAGATTATCGGAACAAATGTGTATAGCAAGGTGACGATTCGTAACATTACTACTGCAAAGAAGTTGGCTGAGTTAGCCCGATACTAGCGATGATATCGAAGCTTATCATCATTCGGGGAAATTCAGGCAGTGGTAAAACGACGATTGCTAAGCGCCTGCAGCGTGAGCTAGGAAAGGGCACCATGCTCGTTCCACAGGATGTTTTACGTCGCGAGATCGTATGGGTACGGGACGGTGCTAATAACCCAAGTATAGAATTGATCAAACGTACAGTATTGTATGCAAAAGAAATTGGTTATGGCGTGATACTCGAAGGTATATTGGCCAAGAAGTTTTATGGTGGCATGATCGATGAACTTGTAAAAGAATTTGGCAATCATGTACTGTTGTATCATTTTGACTTGACGTTTGAAGAGACGTTACGTCGACACGCAACGAAGCCAAACTCACATGACTTTGGAGAAAAGGAAATGCGTGAATGGTGGAACGATAATGACGGCCTTGGTTTCTCTAGTGAGTATGTATTCCACGCTAATGACAGTGAGGATGATGTGCTTGCAAAGATAGTGGACGACTTTCGCAAACTCGCAATCATTGCAGTTAGTGAAGAATACACACTTGCTAAAAAATGATGAACAGGTATGATAGAAGTATATTAACGTAAACAGTTTAAGACAGCTTCAATGGGCTGGAGGAGGGACGAGACAGTACAATGGCACGTTTACCGCAGCCAGGGGGAGACGCTGGTAACTGGGGATCAATCTTAAATGACTTTCTCTCGCAGTCTCATAATGTCGATGGCACAATTAAAACTGACGCAGTCTCTGAAACACAACTTGCGCCAAGTGTAGTGACAAAACTCAATACAATTGATAGTGCAGTAACATCTGTTAATAGCAAAACTCCTACGAGCGGTGCTGTAGTGCTCAATGCGGCCGATGTTGGTGCGCTAACCCAGAGTAGCGCTGATAGTCTGTATGACACCTATGGCGCTGCAGCGAGTGCCGTGGCCGGTGCAAGCATCGCTGGTCCCGCTGGTCCCGTTGGGATGGTTTGGCGCGGAGCGTATAGCAACACTACGACATATGCTGCGAACGATGCGGTTAGCTACAACGGTAGCTCGTTTATCGCGACGGCCGGTGTTACTGGAGTCAACCCAGGGAGTCCATCTGTCCCGACCGCACCATGGAACACCCTATCGCAGATTGGAACTGCTGGAGGCACGATTGTACCCGTTTCTCGTTTATGGGTATCGAGCACACTAACACCTTCGGCGACCGCCAATACGAACGGTGCAACACAAACAGCTACGGCAGACGTTGGATATAACGGCTTCGCACTCATTACGGTAATTCAGGCTATCTTTGCCGGTACCTTCAATGCAGAAACTGCTACGGTGAGCGTGACGGTTACCTATAGTGATGGCTCAAACTCATCGGTATCACCCGGTCCGCAGGCGCTACTTGCGACAGCCGCTTCGACTCAGGTCGCGTCAAGTACGACATTTGTAAATCTACACAAGAACGGCGTCTATATCACATCGGTCAGTGCTGCTCTAAAATCAACTATCGCGAGTAGCCAGGTAACTGCTACGGTCAAGATGGTAGCAATGCAAGCATGAGTGGCAGTTACTTAGCGTTTGCCGTACTAAGTATGCCTAGGGGTGACCTGGTCAGTAAGCAGAATATCAAGGCAGCAGGGTGTACTCATAACTTGATTGCTGCGAGGTGGGATCTGCTACAGCCAAACGGCGCAGGGTCGGCCCTCGACCCAGCTGCGGTAAGCGATCTATGTGCCGACTTTGATCAGAGTGTGAAGGTTGGACTAAAGATTGTTTTTGAAATCGCTTTGCAGTACCCACCATCGTGGGCACTCTCTGGTACCGATGCCGTGGCGGCTTTTGTCGACCAGGCGGGCAATGTTTATCCGCAGGCATCCGCAGCTTCTGGTAAGCGAGTGGCAGACTGGGTTTGGACCGACCGCGGTCGGCAGTATGTCGCTGATTTGATATCGAAAATTGCTACTGCCTTGGGGCCGAAGCGAATCGCTTGGACTGTCGGTATAAAATGCGGAGGTGGCTACTACGGGGAACTCCATTATCCTCCGGTGACGCTCACACCTCGGAGTGACCCAGGATGTACGGTTACGGGAGGCAGCCCAGTTATAGCTGATTCGCGTATTACTGCCGCCGATCAGGGTAAGCTCGTTAGTGGTGCAGGAATTCCGGGAGCAACATATGTAGGGACTGTTACTGACGGCGTGTCGTTTTTGTTGTCGTCCTCACCTTCGGCTCAGGTCGATGTAAATGCGACAGGTAACTTCACAGTGAGTCTCAATATCGGAGTACATTCTTTTTGGGGTTATGGCGCTGCTGCTCAGACTGGTGCAGGCTTGGCCAGCGATCAGGCGATCTGCCCACTTCCTGGATACACGCTGTTTAGTGGAACTGATGCGCAGGATTCGGCGTGGCTTAACTGGTATATTGGCGGTCTCGGTAACTGGATCAAATGGTATATTGCCCAGATGCGCGCTGCGGGCTGGACGTGTAACTTCCATGTATGCCACCCGGGGTACGGAGTTCGATCAAATCAGCCTCGTGTCTCTTCGTCACTATCGGCGGGTTATCGTCAGGCTGCATCACTTGGCGAAGACACTGCACGCATAATGGGCACTTACTACAAAGACCCAAAAGTGTGGCCATACAGTACGTGGCTAAACACGCAAGATGGAGCACCCGGGGGAACGGCTGACTCAGATGTCTCGGCTTGGAAGAAAGTGTACAAAGAGGCATATCTGAGGAATAAGCACTACTTGCTATGGGGAGAGAATACCGGAAACGAAAGTCCGGCAGGGCTCCAGGCGATATTTTCTGGCCATACATACGGGTCGGCCTTGTCAAATGCCAGCTACCCAGGTGCCCCCGCACAAACATATGGGTTTCAGGGAATGTTTTGGCTTAATTATGCATCACTCACTGACGGCAACCCGGCGCATGCTCAGTTATCCGACCTCCAGGCTGCTATTCAAGCGCACAATGCTTCGCTGTAGACGGGCTGACAATACTATTCCTATCCTAGACGTAAAACTCGTCGCTTCCCAAGAGGCGACGAGTTGTTGAGTCTGATTGAGTTTGACTAGATCTCTTCGTGAGGGCGGGCAATAGTGAGAAGTTTGGCGATACCCCAGCCGACAAGTGTATAGATTACGATGGCGAGTACGCTGCTAACCTCGAATACCGCGCGGCCATAAGTAGGCTCACCAAAGATACCCACAAATGGCGCCACAAACGGTGTGCTTAGTGAGTAGACTAAGTCAGTAAATCCTGCTTCACGATTAGCGCCGAGCAAAAGTAGGACGAACCGGATCGCTACTATAATATTGATCAGTCCAACGATGAACCATATGACTCTTTGTGCGAGCACGGCACCTGATGTATGGTTACGTTGTGCTACGGTTTGTCGTTGTACCGTTGTATCTCCACTTTGTGTCGTGGTTTCTCGAACCTCGGTTTCTTGCCTGTCTTCCTGCATCGTATCCTCCGATTCAATGATTATGTATGCTTAATTATACTCCTAATTTAGCATAACAAAATACCGCCCCGTTGATTTATCGAAGCGGTATTTTGTCGCTAGAACACCTGAGCGATGATCCAGATGGCGGCGGCTATTTCTATAAAGAATAGACCGAGCCCGACTGGGCTACCCCAGCTGAACCAGCTGCCCCACGAGCGCCAGTTCTTGTGCGAACGCTCGTACCAGTCTAATTGCTCTTCTTTGGTCATTTTTACATGATTTACCACAGAGACTCCTATCGGTTAGTGATTAATAAAATCCCTATAGGTAGTAATGCCGGGAGCCGATGGTTCCCCTGGGAAGGGTTCGGCCACAAGTACGGACTTATGTACTACCACTAGTGTACTACATTTTAGGTATTAACGAGTGGTAATTGGCTGAATTGCACTCAGTAGTTCGGCTACCTGTACGCGCGACTTGTTGAGTCCGTCATCGCTATAATAACTTGCATTTGGGCTGTCGCCTATAGTCTTTGGTAGAGCGGCCCATTCTTTGGCGAGATTGGCGGCGAATGCTTCTTTTGACAGTTTTCCCATAACATACTCTTTAGCGCCGCGACGCTCGATAAGTGTGATAGCTAATTGGTCTTGAGTGTTTTGATCAAATGTTCGAGTTGGAGGTATTCCGAGATGCTTCACTAGGCCTTCCAGAGTAGTATTGATTATCTGGTATCGACCAACTGCACTACTAGGGCTGCCCCTATCTATGAAGTCTTGTTGCCAGTCTAGAACTTCTTGGATAGTCATGTTGGTAAATGTGACATCTTGATTACGAGGGCTACCGTAGTAAGCGTTGTAATTGTCGCTACTCTCGGCTTTGGCGATCAACTGCAGAAGCGGTCGATAACTCGTAGGGTCGATTGTTTGACGAGGAGTGTCCATATACACAGCATACATAACATAGCCGAGAACGAGTAGTCCGACGGTATACGGCAGTGGACGGACGTATCGCTGGAGCTTTTTGTGAAAGCGGCGAATTTTTTGGCGTAAGTATTTTGGGCTCACCTACCTAGTATAGCGAAAATACCGACACTTCGCAGTATACTAGATGTGAAGGAGTGCCAAAGTGACTAATACCCGTCTCTATACCATGCCATTTGCAAGCGTTTATCCGCTTTATGTTCAAAAGGCAATCAAAAAAGACCGAACGAAAGACGAAGTTGATGAAGTTATCTGCTGGCTTACAGGGCATACTCGTGTCAGTTTAGAGAAAGAAATTGCAAAAGGTACAGGTTTCGAACTGTTCTTTGCTTCGGCGCCACGCATGAATCCGTTGCGTCACTTGATCACTGGTGTGATTTGCGGCGTTCGCGTTGAAGAAATCGAAGACCCTGTGATGCGGGAGATTCGCTATCTCGATAAACTAATCGATGAACTCGCCAAGGGAAAGCAAATGGAGAAGATTTTGCGACGAGCCTAAGGGCGATACTCTAATATGTCACCGGGTTGACAGTCAAGGGCAATGCAGGCGGCCTCGAGAGTAGACAGTCGAACGGCCTTCGCCTTGCCATTTTTGAGAATCGATAAGTTAGCCATGCTAATCCCGATTTTTTCGGCAAGCTCGGTCACGCTCATTTTGCGTTTTGCTAACATGACATCAATAGTGATAACAATTGCCATAGTTATACCGTCAACTCGTTTTCGGATTTGATTTTCACGGCCTCGGCTAGTATGCGAGCAAGCAGCCCCATGGCCACACTAACAATCAGCGGCATACAGAAAAGGAATAGTCCAATCACGAGTAGTCCGGGAGCATCGACTTCGTCCTGCCATAGGTAGAAGAGAGGTAGGGCGAGGAGATAGAGTATGCTTATCGAGCTCGCGTAATGCATGATTGAACGCAGGTCGGTGACGGAGCGTGGTGAGAATACCTCCCCTCTATCTACATAGCCAAGTAGCTTCCAGCCGCTGTAGATGCCAAGGTAGAAGGGTATGGCTGCGATATACATTGCAGCGACAATGATTCGTACGGCAGACCCGGTATGAGGGAATTCTTTGTATGCATCTATCCATACGGCAGGTAATACAAATAAACATATGGTCAGTACGCCGAGTCCAATCACTCCTGAGGCTAAGCGAAGGAATAAGGTTGTTCCGTAGTGTAATTTTGTCTTCATAGGTCTCATTATACTTTAGTATTTATCGAATAACAATAAATATATATCATTTATCATGATGTACGGCTAATCGACTGAAGACGCGTATCATCGTTGGCAAGCTAGTTAGCTGTCTATGATCGGCAACGCTTCGGCTGGTACGCCTAGTGTTCGAGCGAGACGCTCAATCTGTTGGAACTTGCCGTATTTGATAGGATGATCACTGCTATCGTAAAGGCGATAGTAGTGATCAAAATAAGTAGTTTCACCTTTGAAGTTTTGTGCACTTGTTGGTTCATTGATGCGACGAATAGTCCAGCCCTCGGGTTGCGTATCGATAATCCGTTTGAGTTTTGCATAGTGGTTGAATGCCATGGTATCTATAAGTATACCTGAACAGCGTTGTCATATTATTTTGAATGACAATACTTCGGAGGGTGCTATAGAATGAGAGGTGAAAGAAGGTAACTACAAATCATGCCACATATACATGAAGCACCAAACCAACACGATATGACGATTAGTGCGTACATTGTCCGTACAGATCAGCCGCAGCCACTCTGTCTCGTGCATATGCATCGAAAAATGGGTAAACTAATGCAAATAGGTGGACATATAGAGTTGACCGAGACTCCTTGGCAAACGGTGGCACATGAGGTGCATGAAGAGAGTGGCTATACTATGCAGGAGCTCCAGGTTGTACAACATATCGCAGATCGTGTTGTTGAAGTTGGCTGTGTGAATCACCCTACACCATTCAATATGAATACACACAGTGTAGGGAATGGCCACTTTCATTCGGATCTTAGCTATGGGTTTGTTGCAAGTGCGCCGCCACAGAATAGCGCTGCAGAGGGTGAGTCCGCTGACCTTCGCTGGCTGACGATAGACGAGCTAGACGACGCAGTGCAAGCTGGTGAGGCGTTGCCGGATGCCACAGAGATATACCGGTACCTGCTGAAACATTTAGGTTCGTATACGCTTGTCGCCGCAAGTGCGTATTCGATAGAGAAGCCTCAGATCGCCATTGCAACGTATAAGTTTGGCGCACCGGGCTCACAATAGCGGATAGCTGGCCCTATGTTGGGGTAAAAATAGTGATACGCTATACTACTAGGTATGACAAACGAAAGTAGTTCAACTAGGACATTTAAGGTGTATGTACCAGCAATACTACTCGCTCTAGTGGCGATTGGACTTATAGCTGGTGCTATAGCACTGATGCGCACTACCGAGTCCAAAAAGACAGTTACTAGCTTTGCTGAGTGTCGAGCAGCGGGCGGTAGTGTAATGGAGTCGTATCCTGAGCAGTGCAGTCTCGGCGGTCAGACCTATGTGAATGAGCAGCAGTTATCTGTTGGCAGCGAGTATGTTGGCTTAAGCGAGGCCGACGCACTAGCAAAGGCAAAGGACGAGAATGTTATTGCTCGTGTGGTCGAACGCGACGGAGATGGTATGACGGTCACCATGGACTTTTTGTTGAACCGACATAATCTATATGTAAAGAATGGAAAGGTCTACAAAGTGGATGTGGAGGGTGTCGCAAAAGACACTCCAGCCGCTACATCGGAATAATACTTTGGCAACTAGAATGTGTGACATCGTACAATCTTCGACATTGCTGCTTGAGCAAGGTGGTCCGGTGAGACTGGCTTCCCAGGTTAGGGGGTGCGCATGAATATCTGTTTCGTGACTGACCAATTTACCGACTATGTGAGTGGCGTAGAACAATCTCTCTTTAATCAAATGGATCTACTTGAAGATGCGGGTCACACCGTATTTTTGATTCGTCCCCACCAGGCTCACCAGCCAGTTCTATCGAATGAACTTACTATTACACCCCGTATCACGCTACGCATAGGCGGTGCAGTGCTGCCGGTCGTGAGGCGTACGCCAGTGTCAATGCGCCGGATGCGACAATTCATGATGGATAACAAGATAGAAATTATTCACAGTCAAGGCCAAGGACCTATATCGTATATGGCATTGTTGACTGCCAGAGACTTAGCAATTCCCTTTGTTGATACATTGCACTCTTTTTTCTTGCGTGCCAAAGAGTCGTTTGTCACCTGGATACTGCGACCGATAACTGTACGACTCGTGTCGTTGATCGCGGGCTACAAAGTTACGCCTCTTCCTGGCAGTGATTCAATTACAAATCGAGCAAGCCTCGGTGCTATACTTACATTTCTCAAGAAAGTTGACGTTGTCATATCTCCATCGAGGCACCAGAAAGATGCTTTAGAGAGGGCGGGACTAACGGTTCCTATAGAGTGTATTCCAAATCCGCTCTCGCGTAATTCCCAAAAGCCGCAGAGTGGTGTAGCGAACAATTCACCTCTTCATGTAGTCTGGATAGGGCGAATGGCAGCAGAAAAGCGTCTCCCTATGTTCGTCGATGCGATAGCAATTGCCCTTGATCAGCGCCCAGGTAAGCTAAAGGTGACAATGGTTGGCGATGGCGTGGATCGGCGAGTAAGCGAGCAGCGTACTATAGGATTGCCTGGCGTTAGCTTTGTTGGAGTGAAAAGGCACGACGAGATACTTGAGATTCTTGATAGTGCTCATATTCTTGCGCTTACCTCGTACCACTTCGACAATCAGCCCATGGTAGTGACAGAAGCAGTATCACGCTATAGAGGGGTGCTGTATTGCGATGAGCGACTGACGCCAGAAATAGGGGCGGCCGGAGTACTGACAGACGGTTGTGATGCAGCTGCAATTGCGGATGCAATTATCGATCTCATCGATCACCCTGAAAAGGCGGTAAAGCTTTCGCATGCATGCCAACGTCAAGTTGAGCAGTTCCTGCCGAACTACTATGTCGGTCGTATTCTTGCTGTGTATAATGCTGCGCGAGAGCGTATACTATAAGTATGGCACTATATAACACGATAACAAAGCAAGAATTCGAAGACAAAGTACTCCATAGTACCAAGGTTGTGTTGGTGGACTTTTGGGCAGAGTGGTGTCCGCCCTGCCGTGCGATGGCTCCATCTCTTCATAGTATCGGCGAGAAGCACGACGACATCATCGATATTGTGAAAGTTGATATAGAGGCAAGCGCTGAAAACGCGCAGCTTGCTGGCGATTACCAAGTGCGCAGTATTCCCAATATGGTCGTATTTAAAGGTGGCAAAGAAGTTGATCGTATAATCGGGCTGACGCCAGAATTAGCGCTAGTAGACCAACTCAAAAAGCACGCCTAATGAAATCTTCACCGAGCAAACCAGATGTACTCCGTTTTACGAGCAAGATCACTCGTCATACTAGCGGTGACCGAGCTCGTCTACCAGGCGATATTGTGGCAAAAGTTGATGGTATGGAGAAATTAGAAGGCAAAATGAATAGTCAGTCGTTTCGCGCTCCCATACTACGTGACGACCAGGGCGTATGGCTACGGGTCAATACAGCTATGCTTCGGGGGTCACTCGCTGATTATGGCGATGATGTACAGATTACTGTGCTTGGGCCCGAGCCCGAACCAATACCTCAGTCAGATTTCCGTGTAGAGCTAGATGCATCACCAGAAGCAACTGCGAGCTGGGAATCGCTAACCATATTAGGTAAACGAGATTGGATACGGTGGATTGACGACACGAATAATCCTGAGACGCGAGCGCGTCGCATCGCACGGGCAATTGAGCAACTGAGTGACGGTAAGCGTCGTGCTTGCTGCGTAAACGTAAATGGGTTTATGGAGTGCCGGATCAAAGAATTCGAGCAAGAAGTAAAATAACTCACCTGACAAATGAAATACCCCGCGACTGATTATCATCGCGGGGTTGTCGGTCCTTCACTGGATCAGTCAGTCCAGGGGATTGGGCTGGTGTTTGCCGACCGTGGTCGTGTGGCTGGCGCCGGTCGTACTTCTACTGCTGTAGCGGGGTCGATTTTTCCTTCACGGATTTGTCGATCTCTCGCCATTCTCCGGAGAACGTCACCTTTTTTGTCATCGGTCATTGGTGTGATACGGTTCGATGCCAGAACGAGGCCAAACAAGTAGGCCGACTGTCGTCTCCTACGAATCGTGTCGACGATATAGCAGGGGATGCCCCAAATCAGTAGCAGTCCAATCACAAAAAGCACTGAGAGTACAACGGTACCGCCAGGTGTTTCTGCTATTGAAACAGCCGAGTTGATACCGAAGTAGAGTGACCCAAGTAACCAGATAATCCCAAAGATCGAGCGCAGCATAGTCGTTCCTTTCGGGTTGTATGCGACTTAAGATAAATCATATAACATTATATAGTAATAGTCAATCTATAGTCATCGCTAGAGAAGTGATATGATAAAAGAACAAGAGAAATGTATGACCGATATCACCGTACGTCCAGCAGATGAGATAGTGAACTACCTAGAGTCCGTGATTGCCGGGCATCTTCGAAAAAATCAGTCTGTATTATGGCTCGTACCAGGCGGCTCAGCATCGATTATTGCACTCGACGTACTACGCTTATTAGAAAAATACGATACCTCACAACTCTCCATTACATTGACTGATGAGCGCTACGGTTTACCGGGACACCCAAATGAGAATTGGACACAGCTGATGCGCGCAGGATTTCGTCCTATCGAAGCACGAACATACCGTGTATTAAATGGTGCAGATGTGACAGATACCGCTCTAGAATATGCGAAATGGCTGGAAGCACATAGAGAATCAGCCGACTATGCTGTTGGGTTATTTGGCATAGGGGCAGATGGACATACGGCAGGTATAAAACCGCATACTATAGCTGCACAGACAAGCGACACAACGAGTTATTTTAAAGGTGAAGATTTCGAACGCGTAACGATCACGCCAGCTTTTATCGCACAACTTGATGAAGCGGTAGTATATACTCAAGGGAGTGCAAAATTTCCAACGATAGACAGGTTGCTAAATGAGTCAATTTCGGTCATTGAGCAGCCGGCACAAGCACTCAAAAGTACAGGTAAGCTGACAGTATTCACTGACTATACATCACACAAAAAGGAGAAATTATGAAAATTATCGTAGCAGGTCTAGGGCGTATGGGTGGGCAAATAGCAGAGAAATTATTCGAGGACGGGCATGAGGTCGTAGCGTATAACCGTAGTCCAGAGCCTGTTGATACCATGGTCGCGCGTGGCGCTATCGGTGCCTATTCTCCTCAAGAAGCCGTTCAATCATTTGGTAGTCAGCCCGTTGTCGTATGGTTTATGGTACCGGCAAGTGTTATAGACTCAATAATCGATGAATGGTTGCCGCTACTTCCTGCGGGAAGTACACTTATCGACGGCGGTAACAGTGACTTCCGTCAAGACCGGGCACGTGCCGAAAGAGTAGCAGCTGCGGGTTCAGAACTCCTCGATATAGGCACAAGTGGTGGTGTTTGGGGCAAGGAACGCGGGTTCTGTATGATGGTTGGCGGCCATGAGTCACACTATGAGCACCTCCGCCCTGTTCTCGATAGTCTTGCGGCTCCATCAGGTGCCCATGGCTATTTTGGTACAAATGGCGCTGGGCATTATGTAAAAATGGTACATAATGCGATTGAGTATGGCATGATGCAGAGTTTGGCCGAAGGCTACCGAATGCTGCGCGAGGGTCCCATTGAGGCAATAGATCTCGCAAAGGCTGGAGATGTCTGGCAGCATAGTAGTGTGATTACATCATGGCTGAACGAGCTTAGTCGCGATGCACTTCGTGAATCACCAGATCTCGACGGCATCTCTGGTGTGGTTGCCGAGTCTGGTGAAGCGCGCTGGACGCTTGAGGTTGCCCAGGAACGCGGTATTGGACTACCGGCAATCCAGGCGGCATTTGATGTGCGACTTGCCTCGCAAAACGGTGCAACCGACTTCTCTACTAAATTGCTCGCAGCTATGCGCAACAAATTTGGTGGTCACGACATAAACGGCAACCAGTAGAGATAGTATGAGAATTGGTTCAGCCTCAAAGCATCACCCATTACATTACCGTCGACGAAAGCTTCGTATACCACTAGGCGCTCAGCGATTTTTGGCAGCGTTTGAAGGATTTGAGGGAGGATTTGCGATTGGGACGAGTATCGTCATTGCTCTTAGTTTTGCAACGAATAGTCGACATGTTTTATTGTTGACGGCAGTCATCAGTATCATTGTAAACGGGTTTAATAATGCAAGTTTGAAGTATTCGAGCGAGCACTATCTGGACCAGCTAGATGGGCGTGAAACGCGACACCCCCTTGATCGCTATTTTGCACCTGCATTGGTAGAATTTCTATCATACTTTGCAATTAGTTTCTTAACCGTTGCGCCACTTATTTTTATCCAAGATTTAAAAATTGCAATCGCTGTCAGTACGGTACTGACGCTTGTGCTTCTCTTTGCAGCAGGGTATTGGCGGGCATACATGCTGCACATGCCTCGTTTGCGCGATGCATGCGAGACGATGCTGCTGGGCGGTGGTATTTTGATTGTAGGGGTGGTCTCGGGTATGATTGTCCACCATGTGGCGTAACTCGCAGAACTATCAGTGAAACATAAGTATTTTTGTGGGAACAAGCGTATACTATAGATACTAAGCAAGGAGGATTTCATGGAAGTAAACTTCGTCGCAGTACTGGTAGCAACCGTAGTAATGTTTATTGTTGGGGCGATCTGGTACGGGTTATTGTTCGGCAAAGTATGGGGTCATATTCATGGGTTCGACAAGCTAACCGCAGCTGAGCAGAAGGCGTTACAGGCAAAAATGGGTCTACCATACCTTGCGCAACTTCTCGTAACGTTTGTGATGATCTATGTATTTGCACATTTTCTCGAAGCAAAACTAAATGTCACGCTATATGAATTAGTTGTATGGGTGTGGCTTGGATTTATCGTACCTACACATGTTTCCGATGTTCTGTTTGGCGGTACGCCGGCACGATTTATTGCAAAAAAACTACTTATTCTCATATTTGGGTCACTTGCATCGCTTTTCGTCGGTGCTTGGGTGCTCACGCTATTCGCATAGATCATCTTACTCGATTTGAGCTGACGTTAGCGGTATACTAGATAGTAATATGAATCGTGCGCTCGAAGCAAAGTTGAAAACATTGCCCATCTCGCCTGGAGTGTACTTTCATAAGTCCGCTTCGGGCGAGATCATCTATGTTGGTAAAGCGGCGATACTAAAAAATCGTGTTCGCCAGTATTTTCAGAGCAAGAAAGACTTCGATGCTAAAACACTTGCTCTTGTGAATGAAATTGTCGATACCGATTGGGTAGAGACGGAGAGCGAAATCGATGCACTCTTTTTGGAGAGCGAGATGGTCAAGCGCTATATGCCGCGCTACAATGTGTTGCTCAGAGACGATAAGTCACAAACGTTTGTGCGTATCGATATGAAAAGCGACTGGCCGACTGTTACATTCACGCGAAACCCCGCAGATGACAAAGCGACATACATCGGCCCATTTTATAATGGCTATGCCGTCAAAAAGGCTCTACGTTATTTGCGAAAAGCTTTTCCGTATTATATCAATGAACCGCGACGTGACCGTAATGATCTCGAGGCGCAGATTGGGCTCGTACCGAATTTGGATACAACGAGTCAAGAATACAAAACATCACTTCGGAAGTTGATCAAATACGTCGAAGGGGGTCGTGTAACAATTACGAATGAGCTGGAACGAGATATGAAACGAGCAGCACGTCACCAAGAGTTTGAGACCGCGGCAAAAATTCGTAATAAATTACAGTATTTGAAAGAACTTCAGCGTCGGATAATGTTTGGCGATAAAGAGTTTCAAGATATATCAAAGGACAAGGCGCTACAACAAGTTGCGGAGTTACTTGGCTTGCCAAAAGCGCCGGCACGTATCGAAGGATACGATATCTCCCATATCAGCGGATCGAGTGTTGTGGCTAGCATGGTGGTATTTACGAATGGCGTAAGTGACCGTACGGCTTATCGAAAGTTCAAACTTTCCAAACAACGAAACGATGACGTTGCGAATATCCGAGAAGTAATAACTCGTCGTTTTAGTGAAAAAAATATAAAGGCGTGGGGTAAACCGGATCTTGTGCTGATCGATGGTGGACAAGGTCAGCTCACCGCTGCCGTCGAAGCTTCACAATTGGCGGGTGTATTTTTGCCGACGGTTAGCATAGCGAAGCGAGAAGACGAGCTGATTGTGTCACGTGCCGGTTCTCAGGTGGATGACACGTACTTGCGACAGCTCAAAGATACGCCTATCTCTGGGGTTTCCGTCTACGAGTCGAGCGGCTTTTACTTCGTGAATCTCCATGCCGACCGACGTAATGCATCGGGTCACTCAAGGAACTTGCGTGGTGGTGACAGCGTAAGTCCATATGATACTCTAACCAAACTACTACAACGTATCCGCGATGAGTCTCATAGGTTTGCGATGAGTTACCATACTGTACTGAGGAAACAGGCGACTATTGGAAGTGCGCTCGATGACATACCGGGTGTTGGTCCAGCTACGCGCAAGAAACTACTGAAGCATTTTGGGAGCGTTCGAGGAATCGCGTCTGCAAGCGAAAAGGAGCTAGCAAGTGTCGTGAGCGTTGGTATGGCAGCTAAGATTCGAGCGAGTTTAGGTACCGGGTAATGGTTATGGTATACTCATCGTATATGCGGCATACAAGAGGATATACCATTATAGAAGTGATCATAGTGACGGTCGTGATAGGTATTCTGGCTGCAATCATCATAGTATCGTATGGAGCATGGCGGCAGAGAGTGGCTGATGCTGAGGTAAAATACGAACTCACCACAGCCGAAAGTGCTATTCGTGCATATCGAACATTCAACAACCAAAATCCCGCTACTCTGTCGGCGACGGTGTATCAAACGAATCCGAATGTGACCCTAACCTATACGCGTCGAGTCAATGGAACATTTTGTTTGAATGGCCAGGATGTCGCGAAACCGACAGTCCAGTGGCATGTCGAGACAGGTGATGAAACACCTGCAACAGGTACTTGTTCGTAAGGTATACTAATAGGTATGTTTGAACGCAATCGACACCGACTATTCGATTCAATGGGTGGTGCCCTCATCATACTGACCGCCTACGATCTTATGCAATCTTCTGGCGATATGGAAGCAACCTTTTTGCAGGAATCATCGTTCTGGTGGTTGACTGGTATAGAAGAAGCTGGGTGGAAGGTTATTTTGGATGGAACTAGGCAGCGGACGACACTCGTGCGACCAAAGCGAGATTGGATTACGGAAGCGTTTGGGGGAGGTGCGAGTGATGCGGAAATACTGGCGCTTAGTGGAGCCAATGAAATCATCGAGATGCAGGAGTTTGAGCCGAGACTCAGACAGTTACATCGAAAACACTCAACGGTTTACTCGTTGGCAGAACAACGTGCACACGGAATGGTGCTTAACCCAGCAAACAAAAACCTGAAACTCATACTGAAGCGTATATTTGACAGCACACAAGAATGTTCACAGCAGATTCATCGTTTACGCGCTATCAAGCAGCCTGACGAGATTGCTGCAATCGAGCGTGCTACAAATCTCACCGTAGAGGCATTTTTGCATGTTGGAGCACACTTAGCAGAGTACAAAAATGAATGTGAAATAGATGCAGAATTTACTTATCGGTTTCGTCGGGCAGCGGCAATACACGCATTTCAACCGGTCGTTGCCTCTGGCGTACGTGCGAGTACGATTCATTATTTTGCTAATAACCACAAAATAGCCGCACGCGATGCAATTGTCATAGATGTTGGTGCGCGAGTAGACGGGTATTCTGCGGATGTCGCTCGCACATATTGTCGCAATCCTACGAAGCGCCAGCGAGCAGTTCATGCAGCGATTGTGTCGGTGAGCGAACAGTGTATCGAGCTGATCCAGCCAGGTGCGTCGGTTGCAGAGTATTTGCACAAGTCGGATGAGATCATGAAACAGGCGCTGCATGGTCTAGGGCTGCTCGACGATGTGACTGATGACGACCGGTATCGAGCCTATTTCCCGCATGCTATAGGGCACGGACTTGGTGTCGACCTACATGATAGCCTGGGTGGTCCGCGCGTGTTCGAACCGGGCATGATCCTGACCGTTGAGCCTGGCATCTATATACCAGATGAAGGAATAGGGATGCGTATCGAAGATACTATCCTAGTAACCGAGACGAGTAACCGCAATCTAAGCGGTAAATTGCCTACGCTAATTAACTAGTATTTTGACTCTGGGTCGAGTATACTGAAGGCTATAGTATGAAACGACAATTAGCGGTATTTATCATCCGATGGATACTGAATTCATTTGGCCTATGGATAGCGGTACGCATCTTTGGTACAGGCTATAGCGACGCTCAGCTAAATGAGAGTGTTTATATTTTTCTCGTTGCGGGGCTTATCTTCTCGATCATCAATGCTATTCTAAAGCCAGCGGTAATCATACTGGCTCTTCCAGCGATTCTTATCACACTAGGACTCTTTACGATTGTGGTGAATGGGCTCATGGTATACCTGTCACTCAAGCTGACACCGGGACTGCATATGACATTTTTCAACTCGATTCTTACCGGTCTGGTGCTAAGTCTGGTAAACTATATAGTAAGTAGTGCGCTCGAGCTTGAATATTCGCGTACAGGAGAGAGGAAAACATGACCACACTAATTGCCGTTTTACCCTATATAACTATCGGATCTGCCGTTCTTATGATGATCGCTATTTTGCTACAGCAGCGTGGTGCGTCACTTGGTGCAGGTTTTGGTGGCTCAAGCGAGCTATACACCACACGTCGTGGGCTCGATAAAAACTTATTTGAAGTAACGATTATTCTTGCTGTTGTGTTTGTTTTGTCGATTCTCGTTGGCCTGGTATTGCCAGCTTAACAAAGGAGCGTAGTTGTGGACGAGCAGCAAAAGGGGTGGAAGTTGCAGCGCTTGCGAGTAAATCGCAAGCAGCTTGCTCGTCGACTTAAAAAGGCAGAAGGGGCTACCCAGCGCCATGCGCATCGATTTATCGTTCGTCGCATTGATAATGCTCGTTTGGTAGCGCGACAAATTACCATTTGGCTTGCCGTAGTAGGTGTGCTAGTGGCAGGACTTGGCATACAGATGGTATGGAGCCAAAAAGGCTACACGATATCTGATGCTCCTCAATCTGGGGGGCTGTATGTTGAGGGCGCGCTTGGTCCTATCAATACCTTAAATCCACTTTTCGTTTCTACAAGTGCCGAAGCATCTGTAGCCCGTCTTTTGTTCTCTTCGCTGTATGACTATGATTCTAAAGGTGAACTTCGTCAGGATTTGGCGTCCGGTATGCAAGTAGACGCCTCGAATCGTATCTATACTGTTTCGCTAAAACCGAATCTTAAATGGCATGATGGTAAACCGCTGACGGCTGACGATATTGTATATACAATTAACCTCATCAAAGACCCGACAGTACGTTCGCCATTGCGCGTGAATTGGCTAGATGTCTCAGTTAGTGCACTTAGTCCAACGATTGTGAAATTTGATTTGCCAGCTGTGTATGCTGCATTTCCGTATGCCCTGACGTTTCCTATCTTGCCGTCACACATCTTAAAGGGAGTGACACCCGCGAGTATACGTGAGAGTACCTATAGTCAAGCTCCGGTGGGCAGCGGCCCGTTCAAGTTTCATAGGTTACAGAGTGCCGATACATCGGGAACTCATAAAATAGTGCACATGAGCGCGAACTCATTGTATTACCAAGGTGAGCCAAAGATAGCTCGATTTGAGTTACATGCCTATAGTACAGAGGAGCTATTGCTACGCGCAATTAATGTCGGCGAGTTGAGCGCAGCTACTGACATATCGGTAACATCGCTAAGCAGTGTCAGCTCATCGCAGTATGAAAGCACGTCTCTTGCACTCGATAGTGGCGTGTATCTGCTGCTAAATATGCAAAAAGAGTTGCTGAAAGAGCAGAAATTGCGACAAGCGCTACAACTTGCAACCGATACAGTCGTTATTCGACGTGAGCTCGGCGGGGGAGTCCTACCGCTCGATGGACCATTACTTGACGGGCAACTTACCGGTGCAAATGTACCGCATGCACCACTTGCAGACCTCAAGCGTGCTGCGCAGCTTTTAGATGAACTTGGCTGGGTAAATGTAAATGGCATTCGTCAAAAGAATGGTGTGAAACTTGAATTGTCCATCACGACGACACGAGACAAAGAGTATGGTGCCGTGCTGAAACTCGTTGCATCTCAGTGGCGCAAGCTTGGTATAAAGGTGAACGAGAACGTCATCGACACTACGAGTGCTGCATCGACTTTTGTTCAGAACACATTGCAAGCTCGCAACTTTGACGTGTTACTATACAAGCTCGCTATTGGATCTGACCCTGACGTGTATGCCTACTGGCATTCTTCTCAAGCAGGTCCACAAGGGTATAACTTCTCAAATTACTCAAGTCCACTCGTTGACGCTAACTTAGCCAGTGCGCGAACACGCTTAGAGCCAGAGCTTCGCCAAGCTAAGTATCGTCAGTTTGCAAAACAATGGATCGATGATGTTCCGGCAATCGCGCTGTACCAGCCAGTTGTTGAGTATCTATCAAACAAAAGTGTCCATACTGTACAAACAGGGACTCAGCTTGTCACCGGCTCGGATCGCTATGCGGATGTCGTTCATTGGACGGCAGACTCTGGAACTGTTTACAAAACACCTTAGTTCCGGTATAATTTACCGGTACCTCAAAATTTTATACAGGGAACCCTCAAAAAACATTTGCACTGGTGGCGGAATTGGTAGACGCGCTAGCTTGAGGGGCTAGTGGCCATTGCGGCCGTGGAGGTTCAAGTCCTCTTCAGTGCACCAAAGTAAAAAGACTAGCTATAGCTAGTCTTTTTACTTTGGTTTAGTACATCACCTCTGGTATAATAATGTCTAGCATGGCGCGTTGACGGAACGGTTACGTGGAGCTCTGCAAAAGCTTTTAAATGGGTTCGACTCCCATACGTGCCTCCAATTAGATACTTTTATACCAGTTTGCTTGATGAGCTGTCTGCTTTTTATGACAATTTGCGCATAATATACGACACTTACCTATTTCAATCTCGACAGCTGGCCATGAATAACCTAGTTTTACGGCTTGGGATATACTGAACAGTTTTTCGGACGGGTTAATGTGGTCAAACTCAAGTACACGCAAGTCATTTTCGCCACATATAATGCACGCTTTACCCGAAAGGTATGCAAGCATGTTGGTTCGATACTCTTGACGTAGCATTATACGGCGCGCTTGTGCACGCTTGCGATAGAGGTCTCCGTACTTGGCGTAGTGGTTGGTGTAGAATGTTTTCCGGTGTTCCTTATAGCAGTCTTTACATTGAGCATGAAGTCTTCCGGACTTTTTATCTTTTACGAAGTATTCTGATATGGGCTTCGTGGTAGAACATTTGCTACAGGTTTTCATACGACAATTATACTACATTGAGGGTTTGCAGACCTAGTTTATACTTAGATATACGCGCGAGTGGCGGAATTGGTAGACGCGAGGGACTTAAAATCCCTTGACCAAAAGTCGTGCGGGTTCGATTCCCGCCTTGCGCACCAACTAAAGATTCCGGGTTTGTCCTGGGATTTTTGGTTGGTAGGACAAAGAACTTCTCGGGTGAAAATGCTATACTGAATACATATGGCTAAAGGCACGAAAAAGACAGCAAAATCGAAGAAACCGTCCTCCAAATCAGTACCCAAAATTACTCGAAAGTCAGTCTCTCGTTTTGGCAAACTAAAGCTACGGACAGCTGCGTTATATACAGAAATGATTCGGCGACGTGATGTCTTTCTTGCTCGTCGTCCACACCGCAGCTTTCGGCGTACTCGTCGTCGAGATTATGTTCGCTCGCTAAAACTCCCTAGCTATGTTGCATTAACTACTATCACATTCCAGACGCTTCGCAAGCATTGGCGTACCTTTTCGCTACTTGCACTTCTCTATACGATAGTCATTATTGTTATTGGCGCCGTTACGAACCAGAACTCTTTTGCCGACATTCGCGAACTTTTAAGTGGCACTACGCAGGAATCGCCAGGCGGAGTACTCGGGTTCGGAGAGGCGGCGCTGCTCGCACTCTCAACGTTTGCAAGCCTTCCAGCTACAATCACCGTAGAACAACAGATTTATCTCGCGATTGGCGGACTCTTTGTATGGCTATGTACGGTATGGTTGCTGCGCGAGTATATGCTGGGTCGCAAACCGAAGCTTCGTGATGGATTGTATAGCTCTGGCTCGCCGTTTATTGCGACGGTTGTCGTGACGTTTTTTATCGCGGTTCAACTGATACCTGCTGGGCTTATGGCGATTGCGTACGCAAGCCTCTTATCCACCGGTGTAATAGATAGCGGATTTGGTTCAATGATATTCTGGGTGGTTGCTGCAGCGGTAGCGACACTAGTACTCTACTGGATGACCAGTACGCTGTTTGCGCTTGTCATCGTGACTTTACCTGGTATGTACCCTGTACGTGCCGTTCGTGTGGCGGGAGATATTGTACTGGGAAGGCGACTACGTATTCTCTATCGTCTACTATGGGGTGCTCTAGTGATTGTGGTGGCGTGGATTGCTATTGCCGTCCCTATTGCAATTGGTACAAGCATGCTTTCATCTGTCTGGGCATGGGTAGAAAATGTTCCTATTACGCCGTATGTCGGTGCTGTACTCACCTCCGTATCCATGGTATGGTTTGCCGCGTATGTGTACTTGTTTTACCGAAAGGTTGTCGATAATGACTAGTCCGCTCGATAGCGCACATGCACGCGCCGAAAAGTTACGCACACTCATAAATGAGTATCGTTATCACTATCATGTTCTCGACGAGTCACTTATGAGTGAGGCAGCAGCAGATAGTTTGAAGCATGAGTTGACGCAGATTGAACAGGAGCACCCCGAATTAATTACGCCCGATAGCCCAACGCAGCGTGTTGCGGGTAAACCACTCGATAAGTTTGCAAAAGTTACTCACCAGACGCCGATGATTAGTCTCGCGGACGTCTTTGATCGCAATGAAGTGTCGGCATGGGTTGATCGTATGCGACGTACGTTGCCTAGTGTGCACGATGAATACCTTTGTGATATTAAAATGGATGGACTTGCATGTTCACTTGTATACCAGGATGGAAATCTAGTACAAGCGGTCACTCGCGGTGATAGCCGAGTGGGCGAAGATGTAACGATAAACGTTCGTACTATTGAGAATGTACCACTGCGTTTGCGTGATAATCAAAAGTTTGCTCATTTCTTGCGTGGGCGTACCGAGATTCGTGGCGAAATTGTCATGTACAAAGATGATTTCGCGCGACTGAATGAACAACGTGAACAGACAGGTTTGCCACTATTCAAAAATCCACGAAACTTAGCAGCTGGCACGATTCGTCAGCTTGATCCGCAACTTGTTGCTGAGCGTCCGTTGCATTTCGTAGGTTATGATATTATTCGTGAAGATCCGAGCGATACACCTACTATTGCACTTGGTTATAGTAGTCTCACTGAACTGGGTATTAGTACTAGTCGTCAAACGCAAGTAGTGCGCGGTATAGATGAAATCATGTCGTACGTAGAGCATCTCGGTGAAATTCGTGGCGATTTACAGTTCAATACTGACGGAGCAGTTATTAAGCTGAACGACCGAGAACAATTTGCAACGCTTGGTGTTGTAGGCAAAACCCCCCGTGCAGCCGTTGCCTATAAGTTTGCTGCCGAAGAAGCGACAACGATCGTAAAAGATATCGTTATTTCTATTGGACGTACAGGCGCTGCAACGCCAGTTGCCGTGTTTGATCCCGTCAATGTTGCAGGCACGACAGTGCAGCATGCGAGTCTTCATAATGCTGATGAAATTGCCCGACTCGATATTCGACGCGGCGATACGGTAGTGATTTTCAAAGCAGGCGATATTATTCCCCAGGTTCAAACCGTACTCACTGAACTGCGTCCGGCGGATACAGCTCGGATTGATTACGAGATGGAGTTGGCGCGTCAGTACCCTGAGCTTGAGTTTGTGCGACCAGAAGGCGAGGTTGTCTATCGAGTGAAGGGCGCAACGAGCGATGTCATACTGAAACGAGCACTACAACACTTCGCGAGTAAAGGCGCACTTGATATCGATACGCTTGGTGAAAAGAATGTCGTAGCATTGGTAGGCGCAGGGTTAGTAAAGGATTTGGCTGATATCTATGCTTTGGGCAAGGATGATTTGTTGCAATTAGATCGCTTTGCGGAGGTTTCTGCTCAAAAGCTTATCGATGCAATTGCTGAGAAGCAGCAGCCGCCGCTTGAGCGATTTGTATTTGGCCTTGGTATTCGTCATGTTGGTATCCAGACTGCGATCGACCTTGTGAATCGGTTCGAGGATCTTGATGGCCTCGCGCATGCCACCATCGATCAGCTAGAATCAGTAGATGGTGTCGGCACAGTTGTTGCTGAAAGTGTCGCGGCATGGTTTGCTGATGAAGACAATCTAGCCATGCTCGAAAAGTTTGCTAATTTGGGTGTTGCCCCACACTACCAAAAGAAGACTGGTAAACTACGTGGAATGAATTTTGTGGTAACGGGAACGCTTGAATCAATGAGTCGCGATGAAGTGGCGGAGAAAATTCGTGCGCTAGGCGGGACGTTCCAGTCAACAGTCGCAAAAGATACGACATACCTTGTGGCAGGTGGCAAGGTAGGCGCCAGCAAGCTTAAAAAAGCCGAGCAATACGGCGTCGCGATTATAGACGAGCCTCAGTTGCTAAAATTACTCTAGTTACTAGGTACTGTTGGTTGCATGCAGTACACTCCCTCGTTTGGGTACAGACAGGGACTGTGTAATTTGGTATGATAAGGCTGAAAGTGAGGAATAATGACCGCCAATCAGCCAGTTTTTATCACCGGAAATCAACATAAGGCCGACTACTTCTCGCGGCAAATGGGTCTCGAGGTTGCACATCAAAAGCTAGAGCTTGACGAGTTACAATCTACCGACTTGCACGTTATCGTTGAGCACAAGTTGCGTCAAGCGTACGCCGCCATTGGTGCGCCAGTAATCGTTGAAGATGTCAGCCTGTCATTTACGGCACTTGGTGAGCTGCCGGGACCTTATATCAAATGGTTCGTAGACTATGCCGGTGACGAGGCGTGTTGTCGTATGCTCGATGGATTTAGCGATCGCTCGGCGACAATTAAATGTACATTTGGGTATTTCGATGGTGAGCGTATGGAATTTTTTGACAGTGAATTGCCGGGTACAATCAGCGACCAGCCTCGTGGCAACAACGGGTTTGGGTTCGATAGATTTTTCATAAACGAAGGATTAGATATAACACGTGCCGAAATGTCGCAGGAGGAAAACGAGCGAACCTATGCAGAGCAAATGAAACCATTTGCAAAGGTACGGTCGTTTTTGCAGTCTATGAACCAAGAAAGGCAAAGCTAATGTCCGAGATTCTCACAGCAGTCACGCATAATGGCAAATTTCACGCTGACGAAGTTTTTGCAACGGCCGTGCTAGAGCGGCTCAACCCAAACCTTACGGTTGTCCGATCACGTGATCCTGAGGTAATCGCGAGAGGCGATATCGTGTATGATGTGGGTGGGGTATATGATCACGAAACGAGGCGATACGACCATCATCAAAATGGTGCATTGAAGCGTGAAGATGGTTTAACTCGTTCGGCTTTCGGCCTTATTTGGCTACACTACGGACTTGAGTATTGCGATGGCGATGAAGACGTTTGGCAACTGATCGACAAGCGTCTCGTTCGTGGCATCGATGCTGGTGACAACGGAGAGCGCAAGACGATCGAAGACTTGCGTGCGCCAGAATTCGGTATATCGCAAATGATCGAATTGTTTAACCCGATTCCAGGGAGTCCCGAAGAACAGGCCGATGTGCAGTTTGCACTCGCGGTGGGGCAGGCGGCACAGTTACTGGATCGGTTGAGTCAGCGTTCTCGAGCAGAGTTGGATAGTGCGGAGCAAGTTCGTGCTAGGCAAAATCAGGCTTCTAGCCCGCGCTATGCCTTACTCGATCGATATGTGGCGATGTCGGAGTGTGTAGCGGAAATCGAAGGTCTTGAATATGTCGTTTTTCCAGATGAAGCAAACGATACATGGCAAGTATATGCCATACCAGTTCCAGGCGAACCATTCACACAGAAGCGACCATTCCCAGAGGAGTGGGCGGGCCTGCGCGATGCGGAGCTAGCTAAAGTGACCGGGATACCCGATGCACTTTTCTGTCATAGTAAGCGATTCTTGGCAGTCGCCAAGTCTCGCGAGGGGGCTATCCGTTTGTTAGAGTTTGCACTGGCCGATCCGCACGAAAGTGTTGTATGGCTCGATGCCCCTCGCTAGAACTATCTTAGCGTGACGGTACGACGACTGATGGTACTGCTTGGTGGCTTGCTAGTAGTTCAAATGCTGTTAGTGCTGAGATAAGCTGATGCTCGCGGACGGTACCTCCTTCGCGGGTCGGAAGCACACTGCGGCCTAACCAAAAACCTATCAGTTTGCGCGCATGTAAAGGGTCGAAATACTCACGGTACGGCTCTATGTCTATGCCGGATTTTGCAAGATCTATGAGGAAGCTTGTTGTATCGAGACCCGGCGCACTACGCCCGGCCCAGCTCCAGTCGACGATCTTCACGCCAAGTGTAGGGTGCCATGCAAGGTTCGATTGGCGTAAGTCGGCATGCGAGAACGCTGCTTTTTGGCGTGGAGCATGTGCGATAGTTTCTTGGTAAAGTGTATCGACCGAACCTAGCAGGGCTTGGGCTATCGACGAAGGATGTGTTGAGAGTAAGGTAGTGATCTTGTCTCGGTTTGTCTGGAATGCTCCCCAGCCGTCTTGGTGAAACGCTATATGGCTCGGTGTGATTGAGCTCCCATCGTTGAACGATAGCGTCTCGATTTCTTTCAATGCAGTGAGCACCTCGCGAATGTATCGATCTCGCAAGTCGGGATCTCTAGGCGCTCTCCACAGCCAGCCATCACGAGGGTCACACGCTTCGATGACGAGTGTGTGATCGCCGATCAGTTCGAGTGCTCGTGGGATGTGTGTCGTCTGACCGGCAAGCTGTCGGTAGACATCATACTCTTTTTCTAGGTATTGCCGAGAATGCGCATCGTGCAATTCATCGGTAAAGGCGGTGACGTCATGTCGTTTCACAAAAACACGATCGCCAACCGGTAGCGAGATGATATGTCGCTCATAGCTCATGTGACCACCGGTTGTAGGGGTGATCTCGTAGCGATTATCAAAGTATGCTAGCTGTTCGCGCAGCGATCCGTGATCGATGACCGCCTGTCGGATAATATCGGCGTGTGAGCCATACAGATCCTCTGGCAACTGATCAAGTGGTGCCCAGGTAGCGTCGATGGCATCATCGTCAGCTTGCACCGGTAGTCGTTCGGCAATTCTCCATAGTAGTGCGGTCGTTTCTGGCCAAGCGTTGCGTGTGCTGCGTGGGTCATTTACCGGACCGCGATAGACAACTGCTGCTTCAGTTTCTGGGAGCTCGAGCCTTGTTTCTTCATACAGTTCACGTCGCGTGGCGGCTTCGTCGCTAGTATCTTCGGGGTCTACAAAACCGCCGGGGAGCGCCCACTGCAGGTCTTTTTTGCGGAGAATCAAGAGGACGGATGGCCGGTCGCCACCTGCAAAAACGACAGGATCAACCGTGTAGTTTGGACCCCAGTGATAGAATTCTCCTTTACCCTCGGGTAGCTCGGGAAGTCGGCCGCTCCAGGGATGAATTGGTCGGTGGTTGAGGGTCTCTTTCATGGTTCTTTTCCTAGTTTAGTCGGCTAATCGTTCTTTGGCGAGCTGAATATAGCGGGTTACATCTGCAGCATCACCCATGTGTTTGCCTTCGTCGTCGCTGAGTTTGACAGTGCCGCGTCCATTGACTTCGACTGCTTTAGCAACGATGTTCATACTTGGCAGGCTACGCTGACCATCAAATCCCATATTGTTGACCGCGTGGCCACCTATACCAAAGGCTACGCCGACTTTTCCTTGAAATGCATCAGAGATATCTACGACTTTTTCTGGCGTCAGGCTGTTGCTGAAGAATAAGGTGCGGGTGAGTGGATCAACTCCATTTCGTTCAAGAAATGAGATGACTTTTTGGCCGATCTTATACTCATTGCCAGAGTCGATGCGGTAGCTGCGCACTTTGTCGATTTGTTCATCGCTCATATCATGGAGTGTCACGTCACTAGTAAATGTATCGATCAGTGCTACTGGCATCGCGGGGAAGCGTTCCAGCCAGTCAGTAATCACTTGGTTTTGGCCGTCGAGAGGATTGCCGCCACGAGCCTCGGTAAGCGCCGCATAGGTCATGCTGAGTTCATGGGCATTTGTACCGCTCGCTGCGATACCATATTTGTCGGCCAGGTAGGGATTTGATGTCCCGATTAGGTTTTCGGGACACTCAGTGACAAATCGTTCTACGGCATGACTTTGCCAAGCGCTACCAAATCGGCGGCGTGTACCAAACTCGGCAAATTTGATTTCTGGGTGTGCTTTCATGAGCTCGATCATGCGTGTCAGACGTCGATCACCTTCGTTCCAAACCATCTTCATACTGCCGCCATTGGCATCGATATAGCGAGGGTAGTAAAATTCTGGGATACTCGCAAGCATCGGAATTTCCCACAGTGACGATGCGTTCCAGTTGGCAGTCGTCGTAGCGGTGATGTCATTGTTTTCAGGGTCGATCATCACCTCGATCGCGGGTAGCTTGAAGCTTGCGAGCATGCCGAGATATTCGGGAGTGTAGTGTTTGTCGGTCTGGCGCTCGAGAATCGCGAGCTCTTCTGGTGTGAAGCTAAGTTCGCGCAAGCTGTCGTAGTGCTCTTGTAGCTCTTCGGGCTGCACGTAGTCAGCGATAC
>JBASZO010000017.1:0-1932 GCA_049660945.1 Saccharimonas sp. (SeqCode) | reverse complement strand
GATGGTAGTTTGGCGGCTTTATTAGGTGCATCACCCGGCGCTTCTATTGCAGTCCCCGCTATGGTGCAAGTGGTTGAAAAGTGCTTTAAAGACAAAGTAGCCACTCCAGAATGGCAAGAGCGGATGAAAAGCTTGATTCCATCTTACGGACAATCCCTAATTACCGATGCAGAACTACTGGCTAAGGTGCGCGAGAACACTTTAAACACACTTGGTTTAGATCCTGCTTAATATAGATATCGCAATAAATTCTTTTTAGATCAACTAGTTAAAAGGCCGTAATTTGAGATTCGGCCTTTTTTTTACCTAGATAAAACCTTGGAAAACTACCAAGCAGTCAGCAAACAGCCGCAATTGGCTGTATTAGCCTAAGCTAAAGTGTTCTACATTTTTTTATTTAGCCAAATTGCTGCGCTGCATTATTTTGATAGTTAGTAGTAAATAAAAATATTAATTATCAAATACTTAAATTGATTAAATGTGATTTTAGCAATCTTAAGTTAGTATTAAGAAATACAATAGTTAGCATTAAAGATTATTGATTGTCGACATAGTTTTTATTCACGTACTATCGGGACACAGTGTTAAGCAGGGCTATAACACAATAAGTTTTGATTGATTGACTCCGAGGACTTTTACCATGACTTTATCTCGTCAAGAGCAGATCGCCGCTTTAGAAAAAGATTGGGCAACCAATCCACGCTGGAAAAATGTAAAGCGTGGTTACAGCGCGGCTGACGTTGTACGCTTACGTGGCTCAATGCAGCCTGAATACACCTTAGCGCAACAGGGCGCTGAGAAGTTGTGGAAGAAAGTGAATGGCGAAGCGAAAAAAGGCTACGTGAATGCCTTCGGTGCGATCACTGCCGGTCAAGCTATGCAACAAGCCAAAGCAGGTTTAGAAGCGGTTTACTTATCAGGCTGGCAGGTTGCCGCAGATGGTAATACCTCTGAGACCATGTATCCTGACCAATCCTTATACGCTTACGATTCCGTACCAACCATGGTGCGTCGTATCAATAATACTTTCAAACGCGCTGACGAAATCCAATGGTCACGCGGTATTAATCCGGGCGACAAAGAGTTCGTTGATTACTTTTTACCAATCGTAGCGGACGCGGAAGCGGGCTTCGGTGGCGTATTAAACGCATTTGAACTGATGAAGAACATGATCGCTGCGGGTGCGGCGGGCGTGCATTTTGAAGACCAATTGGCTGCGGTAAAAAAATGCGGTCACATGGGCGGTAAAGTGTTAGTTCCAACAGGCGAAGCGGTTGAGAAGTTGATTGCTGCACGTTTCGCGGCGGACGTGATGGGTGTGCCTACTATCGTTTTAGCGCGTACTGATGCTGAAGCGGCCAATCTTCTGACTTCTGATCACGATGATAATGATAAAACGTTCTTAACGGGTGAGCGTACTCAAGAAGGTTTCTACCGCGTGAAAAACGGTTTAGAGCAGGCGATTAGCCGTGGTATCGCCTATGCACCTTATGCTGATTTGGTATGGTGTGAGACTGGCACGCCTGATTTAGGCTTTGCGCGTGAATTCGCTCAAGCGGTTCAAGCAGCTTGCCCCGGCAAATTGTTGTCTTACAATTGCTCACCTTCTTTCAACTGGAAAAAGAATCTGGACGACGCAACCATCGCGAAATTCCAAGATGAATTATCAGCTTTAGGTTACAAGTATCAGTTCATCACTTTGGCGGGTATCCATATCAACTGGTTCAACACCTTCCAATTCGCGCACAACTATGCACGCGGCGAAGGCATGAAGCATTATGTGAATATGGTTCAAGAACCAGAATTTGCTGCGCGCGACAAAGGTTACACCTTCGTATCGCATCAGCAAGAAGTGGGCGCGGGTTACTTTGATGACGTTACAACCGTTATCCAAGGTGGTTCTTCTAGCGTGAAAGCGTTAAGCGGTTCTAC
>JBASZO010000016.1:0-2259 GCA_049660945.1 Saccharimonas sp. (SeqCode) | reverse complement strand
CGCGTCGGCACCGGGGCAGAAATCATCGATTCCAGCATCTGGGTCGCAACAACCACCGGCTTGCCCGCCTTGCGGCAGGCGCGGATCAACTGCTTCTGCAGGCCCGGCACGGTTTCCAGCGGCATTTCAACGCCAAGGTCGCCACGCGCCACCATGAGTGCGTCGGAAAGCTCGATGATTTCCTCGATGCGCTCGATGGCCTGCGGCTTCTCGATCTTCGACATCAGGCCAACGCGCCCACGGGCCACCTTGCGCACTTCGGCAAGGTCTTCCGGACGCTGGATGAAGGAAAGCGCCACCCAGTCCACTTCGCCCGTTTCGAGAACGGCGTCGAGGTCGGCATGGTCCTTCGGCGTCAGCGCGCCCACGGGCAGCAGCGTATCCGGCAGGCTCACGCCCTTGCGGTCGGAAATGCGCGTGCCCGAGACAACCGTGCAGACGATGCTCTTGCCGTCGCACTTTTCAGCGCGCAGGCTCAGCTTGCCGTCATCGATCAGCAGACGATGACCAGGGCGAACGGCGGTCAGAATTTCCGGATGCGGCAGGAAAACGCGGTTTGCATCACCCGGCTCTTCATTGTCATCCAGCGTGAAGGTCTGGCCGGGCACGAGATCCACCTTGCCTTCGGCAAACTTGCCGACGCGCAGCTTCGGACCCTGAAGGTCGGCCAGAATACCGATCGGGCGACCGCAACGCGCTTCCACCGAGCGGATACGCTGAATGAGCGTGCGCATCACATCGTGGCTGGCATGGCTCATATTGATGCGGAAGAGGTCGGCCCCCGCTTCGTGCAGTTTCTGGATCATATCCTCTTCGGCCGAAGCCGGGCCAAGCGTGGCGAGGATTTTGACTTTACGATTCCGCTTCATCAGTTCTGGCCTTCCTGCGCGCCGGGCGTATCCGAAAGCTGGACCATCCAGCTTCCCTGCCGCCCGGTGTCATATTCCTTGAAACCCATGCGCTGATACCCGCGTGCGAAGCAGTCTTCGACGCCGGTAATCTTGAACTCGTTTTCAGCCACGCACATGTTCACGTCACCCGTCCACCGGCCGCCGCGTGCGGCGTCTTCGGCGTAGAGGTAGTAGTAGCGCGACTTCAACTCACCTTCGATCAGCGTGGCGCAGGTCGAGGCAGGCACCTGCCACCAGCCTTCGCTGATCCAGCCTTTGTCGGACCGGTAGCCGATGGCCACGCCGACAAGGTTCTGCGTACCATTGCACACGCGAAAATCAGCGCGCGCCTCATTGGCAAACAGGAAAGAGGAAAGGCCAAGGCCCGCAAACGCCGCAGCACTGAGAAGGCGCGAGATTTTGCCCGTCAGCGACGGAGACTGTTTTTTCGGCACTGTACGCACCACGACTCCCATTCTCGAATACCTTATCTTTCTTGCGCGCCGCTTCACGATTGTCAACGCAAGCGAGGTTGGGGGTGAAAGCGCCTTGCACCCTGCACCCGCCCGTGCCATCAAATTGGCGCCCGCCAATGGAGACCCTTTTAATGCAATCCGCGCTCTCTTTCGAGATACTGGATGGCAATTATGACCGCGCCATGGTCATTCTCGCCGATCACGCCACCAATATCGTGCCGGAAGAATATGCAAGCCTCGGCCTGCCGGAAAGCGCTTTCCATCGTCATATCGCCTATGACATAGGCGTGGAAGGGCTGACACGCCATCTCGCCCGCTCCCTCGGTGTTCCCGCCGTCATGACGCGGTTTTCGCGCCTTTTGATCGATCCGAACCGCGGCGAGGATGATCCGACCCTCATCATGAAGATTTCCGACGGCGCGATCATTCCCGGCAATTATCCGCTGAGCGAGGACGAGCGCGAACGCCGCCTGAACCTTTACCACCGCCCTTACCATCAGGCCGTGGCCGAAACCATCGCCCGCGTCGCCAAAGAGAGCGGCAAGGCACCGCTGGTCATCTCGTTGCACTCCTATACCCACGCGTGGAAGAACGTGCCGCGTCCCTGGCACGCCGCCGTTTTGTGGGACAGTGATTTCCGCGCCGCAGGCGAACTGCTCGAGCGGCTTCGCGTGCCGGGCGACGTGCTGGTCGGCGATAACGAACCCTATGACGGCGCGCTCAAAAATGACACGATGTACCGCCATTGCACGATCACGGGCACGCCGCATGCGTTGCTTGAAGTGCGTCAGGACCTGATTGGTGACGAAGCGGGCATTGAAAGCTGGGCCAACCGGCTGCACCCGATTTTCGCCGCCATGAATGACCAGCCGCACCTGCATAGCTATGAGATC
>JBASZO010000015.1:0-77130 GCA_049660945.1 Saccharimonas sp. (SeqCode) | reverse complement strand
CACTATAAACATTTTTTAATCATGGGAGAATCATGAATCAAAAAACATTAACATTATACTGGCAGCAAGTCCGACATCATAAACGAACCTTTTTTACGATGCTGATCGCCATACCAGTCGGCGCGGCGATCATCGATAGCCTACTGCCGTATACACTCAGCCTTGCCATAGGGGCACTCAGCACTCACCCAGAGCAGCTCACACACCTACTAACTTGGGCTGCTATCGTAGGTATCGCGGGCTCTATCCTCAACTTTGTCGGTTTCCGTGCGATGATGTATCACGAATCACACCTGCTACGACGATTACGCGAGTGGACATTTGAGTCGCTCATCCTCAAAGACAGCACATTCTTCGCAAATCAAAAGATCGGCGCCATGACCAGCCGTTATATCGACTTTGTACGTAGCTACGTGACGATTCAAGATTTATTCATCATTCGTACCCTTGGATTTGTGCTCACGGTTGGTAGCGGTATCGTGCTGCTCGCCATGCAATCGTGGCTGGTAGCAGCAATTATCATTGGACTGATTACATTGCTTGCTTTCGAGATTCGATGGAGCGCAAAGACTCGCGCACCGTGGCGTCATGAACGCAAAACACTCGTCAGCGAGATTCACGGTGATGTTGCTGATGCGCTTACAAACAACATGGTCGTCAAAAGCTACGCCGGCGAAGCACGTGAAATCTCACACCTCAACAAAAAGACCAAGCGCTTCACAAAGGTATTCCAAAAAGACATCGGGTTCGTCATGGCTGAGGGCTCGACACGAGTACTGATCATGGTTGTCATACAAGTCATTGCCGTTGCGATATCCGCCCATCTCATAAAAGACGGCAGCATGACACTCGCGACCGCGATATTCGTACTCGCCTACATGCAGCGTGTCGGCTCGCAGTTATTTATGCTCAGCGACATCATCAACGGATACGACCAAGCATTCCTCGATGCTCAGCCGATGACTGAGATGCTACTCACCGCAAATGCCGTAAACGATTCGCCAAACGCCAAGCCCCTCGTCATAGACTCGCCTTCTATCGAAGTCGATGACGTTAGCTACCGATATCCAGACAGCAAAGAAAATGTCCTCGAGCATATCTCAGTCAACATACCGGCCGGACAAAAAGTCGGACTGGTTGGACATTCTGGTGCCGGCAAGTCGACAATCGTCTCCCTACTATTGCGCTTCGCCGATGTGAACGATGGCGCGATTCGTATGAGTAATACGAATATTCGAGACGTTACTCAAGCGAGTCTACGCGAGACTATCGCCTATGTGCCACAAGAGCCGATGCTGTTCCATCGTACACTCCGTGAAAATATTGCTTACGGCAGGCCCGGTACAACTGATGAAGAGATCATAACTGCCGCCAAGAAAGCTAATGCATACGAATTTATCAGCAAGCTATCGCACGGACTCGATACGCTGGTCGGTGAGCGCGGTATAAAGTTAAGCGGTGGCCAACGTCAGCGTATTGCCATCGCCCGCGCGATCCTCAAAGATTCGCCGATTCTTATCCTCGACGAAGCGACAAGTGCGCTCGACAGTGAAAGCGAGAAGCTCATCCAGCAAAGCCTCGCAACACTCATGAAAGACCGGACAAGCATCGTGATCGCACACCGCCTGTCGACAATCGCCAAGCTCGATAGAATCATCGTGCTAGATCACGGTAAGATCGTCGAAGATGGCACCCACAAAGAGTTGCTGGAACAAAAGGGAATCTATGCCAAGTTATGGAATCATCAATCTGGCGGATTTATCGAAGAATAATTTATACTAATAGAGAGAAACTATGTCCAAAAAACAGCGCACACGACTAATCGGCCTCCGTACCTATCTGCACTTCATACGCCCCCACTGGCCAAAACTACTCCTGACACTTACTTTGTTTACGACCGCTAGCGCCACACTCGCCGCCATACCGGTAGTGATAGGACAGCTCGTACAAACACTTGCCCACAATCCTGTCGACGTCAATCATGGATGGCTACTCGCGTGGGTTCTCGTATTTTTGAGCACTGGTCACGACATACTCTGGCGAGCAAGTGAGCTTACCTATCGTAAACTACTCACTCATCTCAACTACGACTATGAGAATGTGCTGTTTGGGGCCGTTATCGATAAGCCCTATCAGTTCTTTGTCGACAAACTCACTGGCAAAATAGGATCGTATGTAGTCATGATCACCAACGAATTTCGTAACTTGCTCGCTGGCATATTCTTCAATTTCAGCGGCCAGCTCGTCACGATCATTGCTATATTTTTCATCCTGGGTACACTCAACTGGCAGACGGGGCTTATATTCCTGCTCGGTATCATCGGCATGTTTGTTGTCGGCAAATACTCGCTTGCCTACAACATGAAGATGGAAGCGCGCGCTGCCGACGTCGCCTCCGACAAAAATGGCATACTCTACGACGCGATCGCCAACTACGCGAGTGTCAAAGCGTTTCATACCGCGCACCAAGAATTCCAAACAATCAAGCGAGAGCAGACCAAAGCGTTTCACGCAAATCAAAAAGCATTTTTGTCTGGCATCATCTTTTGGACTTCAATGTCGCTATTTGTACGACACCTCATTTGGCCAACAATTGTACTTTTAAATGTCTGGTTCTTCATGCATGGGCAATTGTCGCTTGGAGGCCTCGCAACGCTCCTCTCAACAGTGTTGATGTTTTCAAATACCATCTGGAATGGCGTATGGTACGTATCACAGGTTGGACAACAATTAGCTAGGATCGATGAGGCACATGTATACCTATTTGGCGAGACAACTGATATAACGAGTCATCTCCATAAACGAGTTGCTGCGCCAACATTCTCGAAGAATCTCACTATCGATAGCCTCAGTTTTGCGTATCCAGACAAACCCGACCGTGCAGTGCTAAAAGACATCTCACTCACCATCAAACACGGCGAAAAGATCGGTATTGTCGGCCATAGCGGTTCAGGCAAGACAACACTTACAAAGCTATTACTCGACTTTTACCAAGCACCCAACGGCGTCATTATACTCGATGGCCAAGCAATTTCGAGTGAAGCATTCGCCCGACTGGTGTCATTTGTACCGCAAGATACCTCATTATTTCACCGCAGCATCGCAGACAATATTGCCTATGGGACAGACGAACCATGCAGTCTCGATGATATCAAACAAGCCGCCCAACAAGCCTGCGCTGATGATTTCATCGACACATTGCCTGATGGTTACGACACACTCATCGGTGAGCGTGGCACTAAGCTATCGGGTGGCCAGCGACAGCGCGTCGCAATCGCTCGAGCAATTATCCAGAACCGTCCGATCCTCATTCTCGACGAAGCCACTAGCGCGCTCGATAGCGAAAGTGAAGTAAAAATCCAGCAAGCACTCGACACACTGTGGCAAGGCAAGACAGTTATCGCCGTTGCCCATCGTTTATCAACCTTACGCCATATGGATCGTATCATTGTGATGGAGCACGGCAAGGTTGTCGAAGATGGATCACATACGCAACTACTAGAGCAAAACGGCATCTACGCCAAGCTTTGGAGCCACCAGTCGGGTGGATTCATCGAAGAATAAACTTGATTTTTCAAAAAAAGCTTGCAAAATATAAAACTCTGTGTTATGCTTGTGTTTACTACTAAACGTTAAAGGAAAGGCAGCAACAATGATAGACCCAGAAGTACCACCTGTTGCCTTTGCTTTTCCAGCAAACGTCTAACAAACACACTTCACCTATCGTTCCATAACCTAGGGACCATCAACCCGCATACTTGATGCCCTCCAACCAGAAAGGAAAGTCGTATGCAAAAAGAAACCTTGAAGCTCTTTTGGCGCTTCACTAAACCTCAGGCGAAGAGACGAAATTTCGCACTAATCGGTGTCGTTCTATCGACAATTATCGAAAGTTACGTTGCACCGTTCGTTCTTTCACAGTTCATCAACCTACTGCAAGCTGGCGACCTCACGATGCAAACAGCAATGCCTTACGTACTCACCTACGGTGGGCTACTCCTCGCGAGTACTGTCATCTTGTGGCGATTTACGTTGTGGGCAGTCTGGACATTTGAGGTACGTTCGATGCGTGGCCTTGCGGCCGCGATACTTGATCACCTCATGGCACACAGTCTGAACTTTCACGCCAACCGCTTCGGTGGCTCACTGATTAGTCAGTCGACAAAACTCACAGGCTCGCTTGAGCGATTCTGGGATCTGGTGATATGGGATTTTCTGCCAATCGTTGCAGGTATCACTGCAGCAACAACGATATTGTCGTTTGTATACTGGCAGTATGCAGTATTTTTGCTCATATTTTCGCTCATATTTAGCACAGCCGTGTATTTCGGCTCGCGCTTTCTGGCAAAACGCAGCGAACGCGAAACTGCCGCATGGAATAAGCTGAACGGCTTCATTGCTGATGTAATTACCAATATCAGTACAGTCAAGGCATTTGGTGCGGAATCCGCCGAGCATAGGCGTATGAGTGAGCGTACTCGTGAGTGGAGTGAGAGATCATTTGGCATGATGCGAGGCTTTCTCGGTGTCAGTGCCGTATGGTCGATACTAATCACCGTGATCAATGTCGGTGCACTCCTATTCGCCGTCATGGCAAGTACACAGCACGCTATGAGTATCGGTACGATTTACCTGATGCTTACCTATACGCTGACCGTAGGCCAAAAGCTCTGGCAAGTAAACCATGTCATGCGACAATACAATACAATCATGGGCGATGCCCATGAGATGGTACAAAACCTCAAGCTTACACCAGACATTCGCGACCAATCAGATGCAGAACTGCTGGCAAAGAGTGGCGAGATCGCCCTCCGGAATGTGTCATTTGCACATGACGGTGGTTCGGGCGTCCGTATCTTTAATGACTTCAACCTCGTCATCAAACAAGGTGAACGAGTGGGTGTGGTTGGTCATAGTGGGTCCGGCAAGACAACGCTCACGCGACTTTTGCTTCGGTTTAGCGACATCGACCGCGGTGCTATCACGATTGATGGCCAGGATATTTCCAAGGTCACGCAAGATAGCCTGCATATGGCGATCGCCTATGTACCGCAAGAGCCGCTATTGTTCCACCGGTCACTCGCCGACAACATCGCGTACGGCAAACCCGACGCGACGCGCGCAGAGATCATACGAGCAGCCAAACGGGCTCATGCATGGGAGTTCATCCAAGAACTTTCTGATAGCCTCGACACGCTCGTGGGTGAACGCGGCATCAAGCTGTCTGGCGGTCAGCGTCAGCGTATCGCGATTGCTCGCGCTATGCTCAAAGACGCACCAATCTTGGTGCTCGACGAAGCAACTAGCGCGCTCGATAGCGAGAGCGAGACATTGATTCAAGCGTCACTCGACAAGCTAATGAAGCATCGCACAAGCATAGTGATTGCGCACCGACTATCGACTATTGCCAAGCTCGACCGTATCGTTGTGCTAGAAAACGGCGAAGTCGTCGAAGATGGTACTCATAGTGAACTGCTGGAGCGTAACGGCATTTACGCCAAGCTTTGGAGCCACCAGTCGGGTGGATTCATCGAGGAATAACGTTTAGTAGCACCCCGCCACATACTAGTGGCGGGGATTTTATTTAGCACAACCAAAGACATCCGTATAGCACATACGGATGTCTTTGTAAGAAAGGGTAAGGTAACTACTTTTCAGTTTTGTTGAGTTCTTCAGCTGCTTCACCGTCAGCTGGCGTCTCATCCGCATCTGTAGCTACTGCACTCTCGTCTTCTGCGTCACCTGCTGCCGCTTCATTTGCGGCTTCAAGAGCTGCAGGTTCATAGACACTTGCAACAACCAAGTCAGTGACCGAAGGTTTCTCTTCATCTTCACTGTCATGATGACCACTGTCGTGCTCGACATACTCAACTCCGGCTGGAAGCGTAGCGTCACCAAGTGTTACTTTTTCTCCAGCTTCACTTAGTGCGGTGATATCGAGTTCGATTACTTCTGGCAAATCCATCGGAAGTGCCTTTACCTCAATCTTATCGATTGCCTGAAGTACGACGAGTCCTGCTTTTTCAGCAGCGCTCTCGCCAACACCAACCAGACGCACTGGCACCTCAGCATGAACTGGCTCATCGGCTTTCACTGCATGAAACGATACATGATGTATGACACCTGACTTTATTGGATCATAGGTGACATCCTTTATCATTGCGATTCTTCGTTTTACACCAGTAAGGTTGACTGGCGTATGCTTACCGGCCGCCTGAATAACACGACGTATCTCTCCAGCCTCTGCCTGTACAGCCACCGGCTCCATGCTATGACCATATACGATACCTGGTACAAGCCCCTCGCCTCGTAACTTACGAACTTTCTTGCCATGCACTTCGCGCATATCAAGCTTTAGACTTATCTTCTCTCCCATACTTCTCTTCCTTTCGTTAGATACCTGTTCGGAGGTTGATATTGTACTTATCATTATAGCACATATGGTACAATCAGAGGTAATGAACAAGTTTCGACGGCTCCTCCCCCTTATCATAGTTCTTGGCGTTTTAGGGCTGGGCGCACTCGCGTATATCACTATTAGTCATTATGGTCTCGAGACGCTCATATCTACAGCAGGCGTAGCAGGTGTTGCTGCGATCATCTTTGCAGAGTCAGGTCTGCTCGTCGGCTTCTTTCTGCCAGGCGACAGCCTGCTATTTACCGTTGGCTTCTTAGTGCACCAGGGCATCATGCATTTCAATATCCACATACTCGTACTCATTTTGTTTGCCGCTGCTGCACTCGGAGATAATGTCGGGTACATGTTTGGTAAACGTGCCGGACGCAGGTTATTCCAGCGCAAGGAATCAATCGTGTTTAAGCCGGAAAACCTTATTCACGCCGAGGCATTCTACAAGAAGCATGGCGCAAAAACGATCGTCATCGCTCGATTTGTACCGGTCGTACGTACTTTTGCACCAATCGTTGCCGGCATGAGCCACATGCACTATCGTACATTTCTCGTATTCAATATCGTAGGCGCCCTACTTTGGGCAGTAGGATTAACGTACCTTGGCTACTTTGCCGGTAAGTTCATCACCGACACAGGAATCAACATAGAGTATGTCATCTTGGCCATCATTGCATTCTCAGTACTTCCCCCACTTCTCCACATACTAAAGAATCGCAAAAATCGTGCTGCAGTTATCGCTACCATAAAGTCACAAATCAATACTTTGCGTAAATAAAAGGGAGTACTTAATGTGCACTAGCGCGAAATACTAGAGTAGTGTCTTTAGATATCTTCCTGTAAAGCTAGTTTCAACCTTCACTATGTCTTCTGGAGTGCCTTCGGCAATCACCATACCACCACCCTGTCCGCCTTCTGGTCCCATATCGACAATCCAATCAGCACATTTAATTACCTCGAGGTTGTGCTCGATAATCACCATACTATTACCACCCTGCACGAGCTTTTGTAATATCTCGAGGAGCTTCTTTACGTCTGCAGTATGCAGGCCTGTCGTCGGCTCATCTAATATATACAAGGTCTTGCCGGTACTGCGACGACTAAGTTCGCTCGCAAGTTTAATACGCTGCGCCTCTCCGCCGCTAAATGTTGTAGCGGGTTGCCCTAGTTTAATGTAGCCCAGTCCTACTTCGGCAATTGTCGCAAGTTTGCGATGAATTGCAGGTACATTCTCAAAGAACTCTACCGCTTGCTCGACAGTCATATCTAGAATATCGCTAATTGTTTTGCCTTTATATTTGATCTCTAGTGCTTCACGATTGTAGCGTTTACCGTGACACTCTGGACACTGAATATACACATCGGGCAAAAAATGCATCTCGATTTTGATAACACCATCGCCCTGACAATTCTCACAGCGACCACCTTTGACGTTGAAGCTAAACCGACCAGCTTTGTAACCACGGATATTTGCCTCTGGAGTGCCAGCAAACAGTTCACGAATAGCAGTAAATACACCAGTATACGTTGCCGGGTTGGAACGTGGTGTGCGCCCAATAGCTGACTGGTCTATAATGATAGCCTTGTCGAGTTGATCGATACCTTCAATTGACTCGTGACTGCCTGGCACTTCCTGTGCACGGTGTAGCCGTGCGGATAATTCTTTTGCCAGAATATCGTTTACAAGTGTAGACTTACCAGAACCACTCACGCCCGTCACCAATGTCATGACGCCAAGCGGAAATGCTACATCGATGTTTTTCAGATTGTTTTCGCGCGCTCCTCGCACGAGCAATTTTCGTTCTTTTTCAATCTTTCGACGCTTCTTTGGCACAGCAATCTTCTCGGTCCCCGCCAGATACCTACCCGTAATACTATCGGGATTCTTTGCAACTTCAGCAGGAGTACCATGTGCGACAATGTTACCACCGTGCACACCTGCACCAGGACCAACGTCTACTAGGTAGTCTGCGGCCGCAATCGTGTCTTCATCGTGCTCTACAACGAGAACGGAGTTTCCAAGGTCGCGCAGGTGTTTCAATGTGCCGATTAAACGATCATTATCTCGCTGGTGCAATCCTATCGATGGCTCGTCAAGAACATAGAGCACGCCCTGTAGACCAGAGCCAATCTGCGTTGCTAAGCGGATTCGCTGTGCTTCACCGCCGCTCAGGGTGTTTGCAGCACGCGAAAGCTCTAGGTACGTCAAACCAACATTACTCATAAATCCAAGACGTGCAGTAATCTCTTTCATGATCTGTCGTGCAATAAACAATTCTTCATCGGTCAGCTTCAAGGCGTTTAATAACTCGAGTGCATCGTCGACGCCGAGATTACAAATATCCATAATCGAAAGCTCATGTACGGTCACTGCTAAAACAACTGGCTTCAGTCGTGCACCATGACATGCAGTACATTCACGCTCACGCATGAATCTCTCTATATCTTTGCGCATAAATTCGCTATCAGTCTCTTTATGACGACGCTCAAGGTTCGGTATGACTCCTTCATACGTAGAATCATAGAATCGATTACCTGTCAGTTTGATGCGGTACGTTTGCTGGCCCGTACCATACAGCACTTTGTCGAGTTCTTCTTGACCCAACTGCTTCACTGGTACTTGAACACTAAATCCGTGCGCATCTGCGACTGCAGATAGACGTTTCATATACCATGCATCCGAGTTAACGCGATTATAGGGTCGAATTGCCCCTTCCGCAATGGTAAGATTAGGATTAAATACCAGTTCTGGATCTACTTCGAGACGCGAACCAAGACCGGTACATACCGAACACGCTCCTTGGGGAGCATTAAAGCTAAATAAACGAGGTTCTAGCTCTGGGATATCTTCTCCTGGGTGATCGACGCATGCGTAGCGCTGACTGAAGGTGTGAACTTCGCTACTATCGACGTCGAGAAGCTGTACTACTCCACTCGCGATTTCGAGCGATTGTTCAACAGATTGTGTGACGCGACTGACGACGTCTGCCTTCATGACGAGACGATCAACGACAATCTCTATATCATGCTTATAGTTCTTTTGAAGCTCGGGAAATTCATCAAGTGCATATACGACGCCATCTACACGAGCTCGTGCAAACCCTGTTCGCATATATTGCTCCGGTATGTGTGCAAATTCGCCTTTCTTTTGGCTGACAATTGGCGCGAGTACCATGAGCTTGGTGCCTTCTGGCAACTTCATAATCTCATCGATGATTGCTTGCGCTGTGCGACGATGCACCGCTTTGCCACATACTGGACAATGTGGCACACCGATACGTGCATATAGCAGGCGCAGGTAGTCGTAGATTTCCGTCACTGTCGCGACCGTCGAGCGAGGATTGCGACTAGTCGATTTCTGGTCAATCGAAATAGCCGGACTCAATCCATCGATACTATCGACATCGGGCTTATCCATAATTCCAAGGAATTGACGTGCATAGCTCGACAAGCTTTCAACATAGCGCCGTTGCCCTTCGGCATAGATAGTATCAAATACAAGTGAAGACTTGCCGCTCCCCGAAAGTCCTGTTACAACAACAAGCTGATCACGGGGAATGCTAATATCCACATCCTTTAGGTTGTGCTCGCGCGCTCCCCTTACATTGATACTGTCTGACATAGCACTTTATTTTACCGTATTTTGTAACTTTTTTCCAGTCCACTCCATTGTCAATACTATTCCGATTGTGCTTACATAACTGTATTGATTAAAAGTCAATAAGAGAGTATAATCTACATAGCGAAAATTATTATGTCATCACAGAAAAAAATCATCATCACACTCCTCATCATTGCCAGCATATTACTACTGAGCAGTGATTCTGTGCTCAATGCGATAATCGGCTTTATACTCGTTGGGGCAATACCTGGCACTACGGCAGCAATTCCTTCATGGATTATGGTGGGATTTTGGTGTCTTGTAATTACTGCCGTCACCACTCTATACATCGAGTCGACTGTCGGGTTCATCCGCGCACAACTCCACAAAGATACATATCGTAAGCGCCTTCCGCGCCGCCGCTACAATAGCATTTAACTTCTCTATTACTTCTTGCAGGTATCTATTCGATATCACCGGGTAAGATAGACTCTGCCCATAACTGCATCTCCTCGATAACATACTGCTGTGCATCAGTCGCCTGTTTTGATACGCGTGCAAGCGCAGCCATAAATCCAGGCAACTGCGACTGGAGCCGTGCAGAGCGCCATTCTTCCCAGAGTGCAAGCTCACTGTCGCTCAATGATTTAGGGAAGTTACGCGCTTTGTAGTGTAAAAGTAGCGGAGCTAAGCGTTCATCGCTAAACTCTGGATGAAAGTCTGCAAGCTTTTGCACATCGGCATTCCGGACAGCATCTACGCGTACGCGGTCGCCATCTGGCAAAAATCCATCGTACAATTGTCCTTCGGCGTCGGTAGATTTTGCAAAATCACGTTTACGCTCGTACAGTGTACGCAAGCGTTCGGCAAACCCTGGGTGTTGCAATAATACCTTCATACGCTCAGCGACAAGGGTTTTATCGAGACCAATTTTTTGCCATCCATCTGCAGCCTCAAGAACACCCAGCGGAGCAACTGCTGGACAACGATTGTATTGCATGACTTTGACGGGTAGCGTAACGAAAGTATCTTTTTTACGCTCTTCCCAGGAAGCGAAGATTTTTTCGGCCAACTCTTTCTCACTCATATCGACAAAACCTTGTGGATCATAGCGCAAGTCATAGACAAGCACATTGTTGTTTGGTGCAGGCGCAAGCGGTAGTGCAATACTCAGTTTGTTCCACTCGTTTTCGAATCGCCCGCTCGCGTAGACAAAGGGTTGCTTGTCATCTACATTTACTAGCTTCATCACTGCTTTTTTGTCACGCATCTTCAATAGATAATCGTACAGTTGCGGCTGCTTGGTCTTTATAAGCCTCGTAACCTCTATGAGCGCTTCGACATCACTTAGCGCATCATGCGCACTCTCATGCGCAATTCCATTTGCTTTTGTGAGCAACTCTAGTCGGTTAGTCGGCTTACCTTCGGTATCAACCGGCCATTCAATGCCTTCTGGCCGCAAGGCACGGGTCATGCGTATGACGTCTAGTAGGTCCCAGCGTGAACGACCATCCCTCCAACACCACTCATACGGATCGCGAAAATTGCGCCAAAACAAATAGCGCACGAACTCATCATCAAAGCGAACATTGTTAAACCCAACAGCGATAGTATCCGGAGTAAATACATCGTTGAGTAGTATCTCGGCAAACTCAGCCTCGGTATATCCTTCCTCAATAGTCTTTTGAGGAGTGATGCCAGTCACCATAAGCGCATCTGGGCTTGGCAGCGTGTCATCATTGAGCCGAACTAAAATATTAAACGGCTCGCCGACTGGCTGCAAATTCATGTCGGTTCGCTGCCCAGCAAACTGCATGATTCGATCTTCGCGTGGATTCAGCCCGCTTGTCTCAAGGTCGTAAAAAAAGAACGTCTGTGCCACGCGATTCCCCTCGTCCTACCTATCCTCTAGTCGTATAGTATTTATCAGGTGCTCCATCTCTTCAGGACTCTTGTTGTACTTAGCAGCAACTGCGGCAACTGCAGCAATAAACCGTTCTTCTAGTTGATCAGTTAGTAGCTCTCCTGGATTGCCATCAGTAATCGCGTCTATCGCCGCGCGTAGTTCCTCGATCGGACGTAATGGCGACTGCTCACTATCTGTATTCAAAAACTCTCTCATATATTTCCCTCCGGTTATATATCAGTCTTTATTATACAGTACTAGCGATTGTTACTGCTCTACCAAGGTGAACTGCGCACTATCGCCAATTTGCACCATACTATCACCGGCTGCTCCGGCGCGAGAAAGCTCGTGCGCAATACCGAGGCGCTTCATAATATCGCGTAAACGATTCACACTTTCGTACTGATCATAGTTAGTGCGTCGGGCAAACTTCTCGATCTTCTCACCCGTTACATGGTAGACTTGCTCATCCTCATCATACAGAACTTCCCAGTGTTCCGATTGTTGCTTGCCGTCGAGAGTAATGACCGGCATTACGTCATCTGCACTATCACTTTCGGCACTTACTTCGCTTTCGAGAGTACGAACTTCGATTACTCTACTGCGAAGGGCGCGTAAAACTTCCTTTAGCCCGAGGTGTGATTGCGAAGCGATTGCAAAGATCTCGACATCTTTCGACAGGACAGCGCGCAGTGCTTGCATTTGCATATCGATAATCTCTTGATCCAAGCCATCACATTTTGTCAATGTAACCACTTCTGGACGCGTCGCAAGATCTGGACTATAGCGCTCGAGCTCTTGGCGAATGGTGCGGTAACTTGCGACAACATCGTCACTGTAGACGTCTATAAGGTGCAGCAGAACTGCCGTGCGTTCAACGTGCCGCAAAAACGCATCGCCAAGACCCTTCCCTTCGCTTGCACCCTCAATCAATCCTGGTATATCAGCAATAAGTATACTGTCATCGTCAATATCTGCCACACCTAGATTCGGCACGAGTGTTGTAAAGGGATAATCGGCGATCTCTGGTCGAGCATTTGAAACCACCGAAAGAAAAGTTGACTTGCCGGCATTCGGAAATCCTACCAGTCCTACATCAGCGAGAAGTTTCAATTCTAGCTCGGCTTCAAATGCCTCACCCGGTTCACCGACTTCTGCAATACGTGGCGTCTGGCGCACTGATGATTTAAAGTGCGCATTGCCGAATCCACCGTCACCACCCTTAGCAATCACTACTTCTTGGCCGTGTTTTGCAAGATCAGCGATTACCTCGCCATCTCGTTTCACAAGCGTGCCAACAGGCACTTTCACAAGTAAATCTTTACCGGTACGACCCGCCATCTTGCGCTTGCTACCATTCACTCCAGGATCCGCTTTTAGTTCAGGTTTGTAACGAAAGTTGAGTAGCGTATTCAACTGTTCGGTTGCGACAAATATGACATTACCCCCACGCCCACCGTCGCCGCCATCTGGACCCCCTTTGTCGACATAGATTTCATGACGAAAACTGACGGCTCCATCGCCGCCTTTGCCTGCTTGAACCAGTACTTTTGCTGTATCGACAAACATATCTGTTAGTACTATATCAAAAATGCCTCATATTTGACAGAGGCATTTTAAGATTTCATGATTTATATACTAATGAATGTATTGGTAGTAGCCGCTCGTCGCCGTAGCCCAGTCTATCGTGCCATTGCCGACACGGGCAAATCCACCGCCAAATCGATACCCATTCATCTCACTAATCGTGATAGAAACTCCAGGATTAACTGACTCTACAATAGAAACGTGCCCGTACCCACCACCGTTCGCCATAACTGCACCGGCTGCAGGAGTTCCGTTTACAGCAAAGCCCGCCATTCGAGCATTATATGCCCAAGTACTTGCATTACCCCAGAAACTTCCGACAGGGCGACCAAGTTGCTGACGACGCTCATACACATACCACGTACAGTTACCCCAAGCGTATCGATTTCCAACCGAAACACTTCCGGAGTAAGACGAACCATACCCACCGCTAAAGTTACCGTAGTTCACGCCAGCATTGACACGTGGTGCTACATATCCGGGTCGTTCTGTTTCTGGCAATACACCACCAGGAATCACAAGTTTTGTACCCGCCGCCGGAACGCCAGAGAGTTCTAGGTTGTTATACGCCACAATCGCATCTGCATTTGCACCATACTTTGTAGCAATCGAAGCTACTGTATCTCCGCTCTTGGCAGTATATAGCGTACCATCAACTGGCATAATGGTGAGTGTTTTTCCTGGTTCGAGTGCGTCAGAAGTAAGGCTATTACTCCACTTTAACGTCGTCACAGAAATACCATAGCGCTGTGCTACGGATTCTGCAGTATCGCCAGCAACAGTGACGTACGTTTGTACCGTTTGGCCACTTGCTGTCGGCTGGACGATCTGCGGTTTACTAATGACATTTGTATCTGTTTGGCCGAGTACACTCTCGACCGCAAGGGATTGCGAAAGGTTGGCGACGTTGTTGCTGATAGGCATATCTGTACTCTCAGCAAGCGACGACGCAATATTTGTTGCAACAACTTTGTCTACAGCAGTAGGGCTGTCAGTCGCAACAGTAGCGGGTTTCGTCTGGCCAGGAACACTTTCGGCACTTGCCGACGATTCATTCACAGGGGGGCGGTATGCAACAGTTATCAAAGTAACTACTAGCAAGAACACGCCAAAGTACGAGGCGATAGCCGAGCCAGAAATAGAACCGTGAGACTTCGCTGCACGCAACGAGCTCTGGATCTGTTCTGTCGTTTCACGAGACTGCTGAACTTTCAGCGAAATCTCGTCAACATAATTACGAATAATCTTTCTCCTGTATCATCATTGCTGACAATACAACTACCTGACTTTGTCTTTCCCCTGAATTCAGGGCAGAACGCACATGTCGACCAATAAGTATTAGATAATATTTAGTACGTTATAGTGTGCTGTTCGGCGTTCGTAACGACATTTAAGGTAGGCACCGTTGCTCGTTTATGCCCGCCCGCTGATTTCTTAGAACAGAAGTTCTGCGATATCACTAAGGCAAGGTGCTTTCCTGAGTATACCGCACTCCTACGGTTTCGTCAATAGATTCGCCTATGCTTTCCTCATCTAAAACAGAGGTGGATGGCTAATACGCACACAATATTTTGCAATATTTTGCCGTATTCGCTTCGTGTTCCGCCTGCGTTCGCGAGAAGTAAATCAGCCCATCGTCACCAGCTACAAAGAATAAATAATCAGTTTTGTCCGGTTCGGCGGCAGCGGTAAGCGCGAGTTCACCCGGAGCGCCAATTGGCCCTGGAGGCAGGCCCGTAACACGATAGGTGTTATAAGGCGAATCGATTCGCGAGGTCGCTGGCTGACCAAGCATATCTGCAGCATAGATAAATGTCGAATCGGAGCCTAGCGGCATGTTAATCTTGAGTCGATTATAAAAAACACTCGCGATTGTCTTTTGATAGGCATGGCAGCGATCTTTTCGCTCTTTGGTTGGCTTGTCTTCACAGTTAAGCTCTCGCTGCACAATCGACGCCATAGTGATTCCCTGGTATAAACTCAAGCCTTGTGCCTGGTATTTTGCGACAAGTCCGTTTTGCGCTACCACTTCATACATGTGATCGAACACCACTTGGAGTACTTCTTGTGCGGTGGCATCTGTGGCAACATGATATGTTTCACCAAATATGTACCCCTCTAGCGTGGTACCAGCGGGCTTGCCGTCAAAGAGTGGGCCTTTGTAACTTGCCGATAACGCCTCTGTAATCTCACTATCGGTGTAGCCGGCTTTTCGAAGCATGTTCTTAACATACAAGTCGAGTGAGATCGTCGATCCTTCTGGCTTGAAGGTTGGTTTTTCTATTGTTGCACCGGGGTAAAACGTTACTGAGGCAAAATCATGACATCCAGCGGTAAGCTTATCCATTATTTCACGAACCGTTTCCGCAGGACTGAGGTTACATGTACCGGTCTGGATGGCGTTCTGCTGTCCATTTAGTCGCGCATACACGCTGAAAGCAAACGCATCTTTTATGAGCCCCCGTTCTTTCAACTGTTCACCGATAGCCCCAAGTGACGTATTTGGCTTGACCTCAAAACCAACGATGCGATCGTTTGATGGATCCGGCGCCAACGTCATAGTAAAAAACCATGCATACGCACCACCTGCAACAAGCAATGCAATCGCAGCGAATAGACCAAAAACTATCATGCTCTTTGCGAAACCTGAGCGCTTCTTTTTTAGCACTCTCTCGGGAGCTTTTTCACCAATTTCTGGTGGTTGCAATTCAACAGCCAGTTCAGCGGGTGGGTCGTTTGGCAAGACAGGAGGTAGTGCGGTTTCTGGTATTCTCGAAGCAGTAGATGCCGCTGTCTGCTGAGGGTTTGCCGCAACATCACTCACTCGCGAAGCTGGTACCACGACCGGCCGCGGCGAAACTCCTGGCGCCCCTTCTGGACGACGGGGTGGTCGCTTAAATCCGTCCACGATTTTGCTCCAGATAATCTTGCAGGATCAAGCATGCCGCAAGTGCATCTATGTCACCTTTTTGGTATGGCTTTCCTTGGCGATTTAGCATCTCTTCGGCACGGACACTCGTAAGTGATTCATCCTGAAACACAATTGGCACATCTACATCCTCTAGTTTCGCCACGAACGCTTCTACGAATGCCGTTTGCTGCGTTGCTTCACCCGATTGATTCCTAGGGTACCCTACGACAATGGTCGTGATTTTTTCTTCAATCACTGCTTGCGCGATACGAGCAACTTCGGTACCGTCCACTTCTAGCGTGTCATAGACGATAGCTATACCGATAGCAGGGTCAGCTAGCGCTACTCCGATGCGCTTTTCACCTACATCGAGTGCGAGGAGCTGCTTAGTCATTTACTTTGAATTCTACCTGAATTCTCTTGACGTCATTTGGAGCAGACTGCACCCAGAATGGCGAGAACTTCACATCGACACTGTCGACACCGTTGATATCTTGCACATACGACTGAATTTCACCGTAGCGCTTGCCCTTAGCGTAGTTTTTCAACGCTTCTTCATCAATCTTCGGGCCTATCTTGCCATTTGCGGCAATATTCGCACTAAACCCTTTATCACTAGCCGAAACACCGGTAAATGTCGCACTCTTCGCGCCATTGTCATAGACCTTCTGATCAGGCTTGCCGTCGATTTGCTGTGCATAGTATTCGTCAAGGAACTTGTTTAGCTCAGACTTTGCAACTGCCGTCATCGTGAAGCTAACTTCACCCGCCAAAGTCGCTTTGCCATCGCTTGCTTCGGCATCTACCGCAGGATTTGGCTTTACGCCCGCCGTGTCTTTCTTGAACGTCTCTGACATTACCACGTAACTGTCACCAAATTCTTTCTTGAGATCATCCTTTGCCGCATCGCTATCCTCGTTGCTCACAAGGTTCGCCATAGCACTATCTACATCACTTTGCTGTACCGTCGTCGCTGTTTTGTCGGTACCGCCACTTGTTGAACCGACAGTCGATGCCGATACGCCCGAAGGTGCGCCAGTAACAGTGCCGCTCGCGCCATTATACTTTTGGCCACCCTCTGGAGCTACAATTACACCATTTGCTGTTCCCGGACATATACCGCCACAGCTAAACGAAAGTGTTGCGCCAGGTACAGTAACCGCCGATTCAAGAGAAAAGGTCATGCCAGCAACGGTGAGTGCTGTTCCAGCGGGGATAGACGCACCGCTTGGATTAGTGGTAGTGAATTTTACTGTTCCTTTCGCTTTTTCACCAACATTTTTTGTACCCGTTGCCGTCACAGGGGTAGTGACATTCTTCTTCAGTGTCTTTGTCGTCGATTTGATCGTACCGTCTTTTAGGCTTGTAGAGAAGCTGTCTCCTACTGAGACCTTTGTCGTCAGGGCACTATTTGAGGTACGAGCCGTTACGATAATAGAAGCATGTGGCGCAAATACAAGCGCCCACACGAGAAATCCAATCAACAAAACCCCAGCACCTACTCCGAGAAATAACTTTTTGCGAAAGGTGTCGAAGTTTGGAATCTTTGGCTTGGTTGAACGCGCTGCCGCAAGTGCAGCCCCTGGCATGCCAGTTGAAGGAGTAGAGGGCTCTGCCTCTGTGGATTCGATAGAGTTGCTTGACGCTGACTTGCCCTGTGCTTCGCTCCCATCTATGACATCTTCACCCTCATCTATTTCGAGTGCAGAAACTTCAGCAAGCTCTGGCTTGCTCTGCAAGTTCTTTGCCACAGGAATACCAGCAGATGCAGCTAATGCGACAAGTGCCGCGTTGTTACTAATGATTACTAGTCGCTTATCTGCTTGATCTGCAGCACGGTGCACCAGCTTGAGGTTCACTGCACTCTGGATTGCTCCCAGGCGCTTTGGAGGCACAAGTGCAACTATACGCGCATTCGAAGCCTTTACCTTGCCGATAATGGCGGTAATATCGTCTTCGACATCGATGTAGATAACGTCTTTTTGCATGCCTATTCTATCGGTCAGATGCGCAACATCCTGTTTAATTTTTCCTTTAGTGAGCTAGTGTCGCTTGTGCCTATCATTGTATCATACCCTACTCGTAGCAATCCCATGGCGGTAATGAACGTGTGGTCACTCGCTTTATCTGTCGTATCAGTTACGCCCACGACGTCATTCAGCTTGATATGCTGTACGCTTGGTCGCTTCGTAAATGGCAGGTCTTTGTACCAATCTTTTGATTCGAGTGCCGTCACTAGCTGATCAAGCGATGCGCCACCTCCGCATAACAATATCCTAGGAGGCAAATGGTCGACAGAATCAAACTCACTGAGCGCAAGCTCAACGCCCGCCAACCAAACTTCGAGTGTCTTGTCGACTGCTTTTTCGATATCTTTTTTCACAGCTGGCTTGATCTTTTCGTCGTGTACGTTCACCTTTAGCTTCTCGGCACTCTGGTAACTGATGCCGAGCTCGTGCGAAATAGTATTTGTAAAGCTACGCCCGCCAATACCAAACATCTTCGTGCCCTCAACGCCACCATCGTTAACAACGGCGATATCAGTTGTACCACCGCCAACATCTACAAGGATGGCAGTGAACGAGCTATTCGCATCCGTACCAAGCACACTACGGCTCACCGCAAATGGCTCTGCAGCAACAGCGACCAACTCGAGATCAAGCTCGTCAGCCACTTTCTCGAGCGCGCCAATATGCACCATAGGGGCAAAAGCTGTATAAATCTGTACCGCGACGTCCTTGCCCTGAAAGCCGATTGGATTTGACACTTTGTAACCGTCTATATGAATACTCACGAGTGCAGAGTTGACGAGTTTTACCTCTACGTCGTCGTTGCCAGTCTCAAGCGCGATTTGTTTTTGCGCCTTTGCCGCAGCGCGATCCTGTACCTTCTCGATAATAAATTCTACCTCTGCCTCATCGAGGGGACGATCTGGCTGCGGACGACGATAGCGAATCGTATTCGTCACTCCTTTTACCAGTTCGCCAGCTATACCTATGACGCAGCGCTTGGCCTGTATCCCCGCGGCCTCTTCGGCTTGCGCAAGCGCATCTTCACAATTACGGACAACACCGGTAATATCGGCAATCGCACCCTGATGCATATCGCTCAGTTCTTGATGCGCCCTGCCTACACCGACAATCTGTATCTGTTCACCATCCACCTGTGCAATCAATGCTTTTACATACTCGGTACCGATATCAAGACCAACGACAAACTCTTGCTGTGTTCCGTTCGGCTTTTTGAGAAATTTTTCGAAAACCATAGATATACCTCATTATACATCAAAAGCGCTCATGGCTGACAAACCCGGCATACAAACTATTGTAAACTATTAGTTTTTGTGATATAATAAAGATATGGAAGATAAGTCGTGGCGCGCTAACGAGCACAAGAGACATATGGAAGAAAATGATTTCAAGAGACTCGAAAAAGAGTTCGCTCATGTGCCTGGTGACCACCAAATCATTGCTAACCTCGAAGACGGTACGAGTGGAGACGATAGTCACGCAGCCCTGTTTGCTTACTTAGAGCAAGAGCTTGACACTGAAGTTACCCTGGATATGCTTGCACAGCTCCTCTTTGAACGCGCAGCAGACCTAGAGCAAAGCACTGTTCCGCCCGAAGTTCGCACGACCGAAATCGTCGACGTTCCTTTCGGAAGAGATAGCACCGGTGCGTTATCAGGAACACTTGAGGTACGCGGCAATGGATTTGCAAAAGGCAATATATATCTTCACCCGAACCATGCCGACTCCAGCTACCGTCCAATCAGTGTTGTTCGCGACCCTGAGACAGGACATTGGAGTGGCTACGAAATACTCGACGATGACGGTAGCCTAAAAGGGCTCTCCGACAAAGGTGTGCTCAGTCTCGTAAGCCACTACTGGCCGGTTACTGCCTACGATACAGGCGCAGCACGCATTCGTTCTATAGAAGATGAAGGCACCGATGAGCCGCTCGATGAACTAACGAACCTCTTTCGCGATGAGCTTGCTACACACGGTCGTCAATTCTCTACATCAAATGAGTACTCACACTATACGTTCCCAGACGATGGCAATGATACGACGCAACAGAAACCATCCGGCAAAATATCACTCGTCGTGCACCGTACGCAGTACGACGTCGGTGAGAGCGAATTCATGATCGCTATGAAGCAATCGATATATCGATACACACAAGAAGGCACTGTTATCACTATCGACATGATTGCCGTGGTCAACGAAACAGGAAATATCGCTTTTAGCTGTGAACTGCACGACTCCGAAACGAATGTTCGCACAACTCAGTCTACTATTCACGACATGCCAGCAGTACTATTGGGTATGGTTAGCTCGCTCAATACACTTGTGAATACACGTGTCGCCTAGACAAGTACAGCTTTGATACGACGGATACCGGCGCTTGAGGACTCTTCCTTGATGATCTTGAAACGCTTCCCATCTTCGCAAAGTTGGTGTGTATGATCGACATGAGGACCACCGCAAATCTCGAAGCTAAACGGCTTATCTTCACCGTCAGCGATCATCGTATAAACTTTAACCGTGTCGCCGTACCGGTCACCAAATTGCCCTAGTGCTCCCTTTTCTTCACGAGCCACTTGTGTTGGATACTCGGCAAAACTGATCTTGAGATCTTTTTGAATCTGTTCGTTGACGATTTGCTCTACTTGAGCAATTTGTTCTGGCGTGACCTTTTGGTCATGGCTAAAGTCAAAACGTAGGCGCTCTTCGGTAATGTTGCTGCCGCGCTGGACTACATGGTCTCCTAGTACGTCGCGAAGGGCTTGGTACATCAGGTGGGTCGCGGTGTGGTACTTTTTGTGCTGCAGCGTCTGCCCGCCAAGACCACCTTTAAAGGTACCTTTGGCTGCAGTTTGTGAGCGAGTACGCTGTTCGGCCATTTTGGTGTTGAATTCTTGCTGCCATGTTTCTGAAAGACGTATTCCTTGCTTTGTTGCGTTCTCTACAGATAATTCCACCGGAAAACCAAAGGTGTCATAAAGAGTAAATAAGTCACTCCCCGACATACCCGCATATCCTACCCCTACAAATCCATCACCTGCAGGAACTGCTGCACGCTTTGCATCATTGGCATACTTATCAAACTCTCGGAGACCCTTGCGAAGCGTCTGGCGAAACGCCTTTTCCTCTTTGATCAGCACCGCAATCACTTCGTCGCGCTTTTCGGCAACTTCTGGGTAGTCGACGGCGTACAAATCGGCAATAACTGGTATAACCTGCTCGACAAAATTCTGCTCGACACCAAGGTCGAAAGCCTTTACCATAGCACGGCGAACCAAGCGGCGCATCACGTAACCCTGCTGCTTATTACTCGGCACACAGCCGTCTACAGCCAAAAATGTTGCTGCACGAAGGTGGTCAGCAATCACACGCATTGATTCAAGATTGTCTTCGTATTTTTTGCCACTAATAACTTGCAGTTTTTCGATAATTGGCCACATAAGGCTTATTTTGTAGACATCGGGGCTGTCAATTGCAGCTGCTGCAATGCGCTCTAGACCCGAGCCGTGGTCGATATTTGGCTTGTCGAGTTTTTCAAACTGGTCTTCGGTGACTTTGCGGTACGCCATAAAGACGTTGTTGCCGATTTCCATGAATCGCCCAGAATCGCTTGCCGGATGAGGCTCGCCGTAGCTTGGATCATGCGCAGCTTCGCCAAAATCATAAAACATTTCGCTGTCGGGACCGCATGGGTCGCCTATTGGTGTGTTTTCTTCGTTGCCATTACGGCTCCACCAGTTTTCTTTGCCGTCGTACAAAAAGATTCTGCCGCCCTGCATACCAAGCGTATCGCCATCTTTTGCTGTACCGAGCTCGACAACCTTTGCCTCTATACCTCGGCTCTCAAACACCTTTGTCCAAAGGCGAATCGCTTCTTCGTCGCGTGGTATGCCGTATGCTTCGTTGCCGATATAGCACGATACATACACTTTGCTCGCGTCGAGACCAACCACATCAAACAAAAATTCAGCAATCCATTCGATCTGCTGGTCTTTAAAGTAATCACCAAGGCTCCAGTTTCCGAGCATCTCAAAGAACGTCGTATGGCGATTGTCGCCAATGTCATCGATATCCTGCGCACGAAGGCACATTTGACTGTCGGCGATTCGGTTACCCTCTGCGTGTGGCTGGCCAAGCAGATAGGGAATCATCGGCTGCATGCCACTGCCGGTGAACAGTGTCGTCGGGTCGTCCTTTAGTACTAGCGGTGCACGGGGAACAACCACATGGCCACGATCGACAAAGAATTTGATGTAAGCGTTACGAATTTCTTGAGCGTTCATATCTGTTAATTATAGCATTTTTATCAAGAAATCACATCGTACCCTAAACATTTAAAAAAACATTGACATATTAGATTCTAAGTGTTACTATTTTCTTTGTGTTTTGCGAACCCCCCAGCCGGTCGATACCGGCACTTCGTAGAGCACAGACAGGAGCAGTGCGCCATGCAGAGTAGTTTTGCCCTCACGGGCATGCGTACCCTCGGCAAGCGGGTCGTCTTGATCCTTGCCGCGCTGGCTCTAATCCTTGGAGCGGCCTCATTCTCGCAGGAAGCGAGTGCAGCTCCTGCGGCTCAAGCAGCGGTAGCTCAGCAAGGAGTGGCCACAGGCTTGGCAGCAAAGGGACCGGCCTGTGATTGGTCGCTTGGTTTTGTCTGCGGATACCTCAAGAATACCGGTAAGGTCGGCATCGGCATCATTGGCTCGTGGGGACAGAGCTATAGCAAGATCCTCCAGCCGGGAGAGGCCTCTACAAAGTACTTCCAGGACACCGATGGGTTCTACATTGGCCCAGGCTATTGTGCTCGGACGTCTCTGTGGGTAGGAAGGGCCTACAAGTACAAGTACTACGGCTCCGGAAACCACAAGATCAACGATGCGGCAAACTGGAATATCAGTGCCTATCGCTGCTAGCAACAATAACCCCGTTTCAGAGCTCCTGACATTCGTGTCGGTCGAGCCCTGACGCGGGGATTTTTATTTATCAGAGACTATCAATTGACGAGGGGGGTGACTTTACTCTATGATAGAGCGTACTTATATGAGTATAGAACTTCCCCCTTGTCCGTTCCATCCAGTGGAGCGTGAGGTAATTAAACGACATATCGAGCGCCAAGAACTAGTTGATGATGCGGTTAAGACCCTTCGAGCACGATCGTTTGGTCGACGCGTATTTGCAAGTATGCAGTTGCGCTATAGTATCGCTCGCTACCGCGGCCTCCAGCGTGCCTCAGAGACTGCCTATGAAGATTTGGTTTCGCCTGATGTAATCGGTGCGTACAGGCAATGGCAAGATGACCTTGCTTTGGCTATTGAATCTCGCTAGCTACTCCCCCGTTTGGCTTTTTCTCTATCTATCAAGGGTCGGGTGGGGTAGTAATGTTAGAGAAAACTGCACGTACTGAAGAGGTCGTCCAGTTCGCTGTCGTTCCGCCAAGTGTACAAGTTAACTGTGCAGAATCTGAGGGTATATTTGCCGTTGTCTCGTAGCCAACGGCCGTTAGTACATAAAATGGCTCTGTGCATTTACCTAACCCCGTCAGTCCACTAGACCAATACGCAAAATAGTGTGTATTGTCATTTGTAGGATCAAGCGGAGCTGTCTTGACCGTTCCTTCATTTGTAAGATTACGTAGCCAAGAATCGTCCGTTGCAACACTATATGAATAGCTTGTACCCCATACGCCAGTAAACCCAACCGGTACATTAGTACCTGCGCCGATGTGCGCTGGGTATCTGCCGTACTGCTGGCGGTACAGCTCGAGTGACTTTTGAATTTGCCGTACCGCGCTGGTACGTGACGAATCACGAGCACGTGATTGCACCCCTCGAAATGCCACGATAGTAATAGCAGCTAAGATTGCAATAATGACGATGACGATAAGTAGTTCAACAATCGTAAACCCCTGTCGACCAGTTTGCTGACGTGCCCACGCTTTAAACATATACTCAGCATATCATTGCGCTTAAGTGACGGCAACTATCGGACGATACCACCGCCAATACACTCATTGTCACTATATAGTACAACCGATTGGCCAGGAGTGACAGCTCGCTCAGCATGAGCAAGCTGCAGTAGGTAGTCATCGCCATTCTTTTGCAATTCTGCATCTACAAGCGCACCACGGTGTCGCATACGAACCATAAAGCGACCCAAGCGTTCTTCATTGGCGATGAAATGCATCGAGTGCAGCACTGTTACGTCCTTCCACATTGCTTCATCGTTGAGGCTCGTACTAACATACACTTCGTTTTTTTCGATATCCTTACCGACAACATAGTACGGTAGGCCTCCGCCAACATCGAGACCATGACGCTGTCCGAGCGTATAATAGATCGCCCCATCGTGACGACCGACAACCTTGTTAGTTTGCTTGTCGATGATATTTCCCGGCTGTGTAGTGACATACTGACCGAGAAAATCGCGCATACTCACACTCCCAACAAAGCAGACGCCCATTGACTCTTTTTTTGCTGCCGTCCACAAGTTTCGCTCACGCGCCATTTCGCGAACCTGCTCTTTAGTGTATCCGCCAAGTGGAAACAGCGTCTTTTGAAGTGCCGACTTCGTTACGCGGTATAAAAAGTAGGTCTGATCCTTGTTATCATCGACCGCCTTCAGTAGTTTGCCATCGCGGGTCTGCGCATAATGCCCAGTGGCGATTACGTCCGCGCCATCAGCTAGTGACGCCTCTAGGAAGAGCTTGAACTTTACCTCTTGATTACACATGATATCAGGATTTGGCGTACGGCCAGCCTTGTATTCGTCGACCATATAGTCGACGACATTTTGCTTATATTCTCGCTCAAAATCAAACACTTTGAAATCAATTCCTAATTGCACAGCCACGCGCTTAGCATCAGCTAAATCCTCCGCCCATGGGCACTTCATGCCGGGCAGATCTTGGCTCCAGTTCTTCATATAGACGCCTGTGACTTCAAAACCTTGCTCAACCAGCAAACTAGCAGCGAGCGACGAGTCTACCCCACCGCTCATACCGACATAGACACGTGTCACCGCTCTTCGACTCCGCCAGTCGAGAGTATGAGAGACTTCACAAGCTCAGGAATCGCAAGCGACCAGCCAGTAGGAGTAAGCCACCACCATGGCCCCCAGTGTTTGTCATGTGCAACTGGGTGACTACGTAACTTTACTCCTGTTGCACGGCGCTCAAACTCTAGCGTTGCACGACGTTCATGGTAACCGCTCGTTACGATAATCGCCGATTTTATACCATACTCTTCGAAAATGTCAGTGGTTTCGGTTGCATTTTCGGTTGTTGTCTGGCTGTTTTTTTCTATGATAATTTTTAGAGGATCAACTCCAGCATCAATTGCTTGATCACGCATCACCTCGGCATTACTAGGTCCCGACTTGTCGGCAGCCGCACCAGAGAATATAAGTATATCCGCCCAACCATTTTTGTAAAGACGAATCGCTTCGGCGGCTCGAGCCGACGTGTCTCCGCCGCTCACCGCAACGATAGCATTTGCTGCGCCACATCCTTGCTTGCTCGATGGCGTAGACCCACACTGCGCTAGATCATCAGGACCAAGGAAGGAACCGACCGCCCATGCAGAAAGAGCGAGTAGGATGATAAACCCAACGATGTACTTCAGAAACGACACTACCGTATACCCACCCTTTCTTGCTCACGCGTAATTGTATCTACTAGTATAGCAGTTGCTCGCGCACACGTCTCACTATCATTTAATCGCCCAAACGTAATACGCAAGCTGCCATCTGCAACTTCTGGAGCCAAACCGATTGCCGTCAAAACATGACTGCGCGTTCCCTTATTTGCCGCACATGCGCTACCAGTAGCCACCATGACACCGTTTACCTCAAGAGCAAATATCAGACGTTCGGCATCAAGCATAGGAAATGATATGTGTAAATGCCCTGGCAAGCGCTTCTTGAGCGCACCCGATACGATCGCATCGGGAAAAGCGCGAGTAAGCGCCGACTGCATCGCATCACGAAGCAAAGTAAGTCGTTTCGACTCAGAATTTCGATGCGCAACCGCAAGTTCAAGCGCCGTTGCAAACCCTATGACACTTGCAACATTTTCAGTACCGCTGCGCAATCCACGCTCTTGTCCACCGCCCACGATATACGGTTGCAGCTTTACGTGAGGAGCTGCCCACAAAAACGCCGTCTGTTTAGGCCCATACAACTTGCCCGCATTTACCGTCAGTGCATCCACACCTAAACGCGCTACATGCACATCAATTTGCCCTACACCTTGTGAAGCATCGCTATGGAAATAGAGTGGTGTATTGTCGCCAGCGTCTGCACGACGACGACGTTCGGTCTCTATAACAGTAGCGATGTCACGCAAGGGTTGTATAGTCCCAATTTCGTTGTTCGCAAGTGCAACGCTCACGAGCTGCGTGTCAGGACGTAGCGCTTTTGCAATCATAGCAGGTTCAACCCGACCTTTCGCATCCACCGACACAAGCGTATGCTCGTGCTGTTTTGCAGCCGCTATGACTGCGGGATGTTCAATTGTTGTTGTGACCACATGCCCCTCAACACTGCCAAACATCAGATTAATCGATTCAGTCGCACCTGCAGTCAGGACAAGTTCGTCACCCTTTCCCCCGATACACATCGCGAGCCTATGCTTTGCATCTTCATAGGTTCGCCGCACTATTACCGCTGGTGCATAGGGACTCGAAGGGTTAAAAAACTGTTCGCTAAAGTACGGCTGCATTGCCGCAAGCACTCTAGCATCCAGCGGTGTTGCTGCCGCGTGATCGAGATAATACAACTCGCTCATACTTATCCTCTATTATACCAATTTTTGGCCAGTTGCGGGATCGCGATTATATACACCGCGGGCAACCTGTTCATAGTACATGCGAATAGCAACACCGAAATTCTGTAGCTCTTCGCCTTCTAGGTAACTATAGCGCGCACCTTCTTGTACTTTCAGCACACCGTGTTCGTTAATTTCGTATCGAACTGTACTTGTTTCTAGTTTCTTTTTCTCGTCTAGCCACTCTTCGTGCCAAATCCATGTTTTTTCATCTAGACAAAAGAATTCACGTCGGTGACCTTCGGGAATCGGTCCGAAAAGTTTCGAGCCTATCTCACTCTCGAGCGTCAACAACTCACGTTCTGTGAATTTCTTTAGCGTACGCTTCTTTGGAAGTTTCAGCCAATCAACGTTGGCATCGTCCCCAACGAGTAGTTGATATGCCTTTTGTAATACAGATGCCATGGCAGTTCGCCTCTGCTTACGCAGCCATCTCCCATGTGCGCATCTTTTGTACGTTGGCGCCAAACTGGCGGAGCACTTCAGGGCTAGTGTCGAGAGTAACGCGAGGCTGCTCGGCTACGGCAACCTGTACAGTTGCGGCACCGAATGCTGTTTGCTGCTCAACTCGCGCCTGGTCAATATTTGTCGGGTCGAGACGAGTAGGCGCTTCGCCCGCTGCGGCAAGTGCGATATCAAGCGCTTGCTCAGCTGTCAGCTGGTCGCCTGAGGTATATGTTCTGATGACCTCTCCAGGAACTGGAGCGGGTGAAGTAGGGATACGATACTGGTCTTTGCTGTTATTCATAGACTAATTCCAAATAGTTTCATAGCGTTGTCTGTAGTCATCTGTGCGACGTCGTCAAGAGTACAGCCCTTTTGGACTGACTGATACTCCGCGACTCTACCTACATACGCTGGTATATTCACTTTACCACGAAATGGCACTGGCGTCAAGAATGGCGCATCTGTTTCCAGAAGGATTTTTTCGAGCGGTAATTGTGCAAACAATCGCTGCTGATCACTATTTTTTGTAAAAGTACTAATGCCATTTATTCCTATATAGAGGCCACGACGAATTGCCTCGTCACAGTTATCCTGCGTATCAGTGAAACTATGTAAAACACCACGAATGCCAGGAAATTCATCGAGTATAGGCCAAAAATCATCAAATGCCTCACGTACATGAAAACTAACCGGCAAATTGAATTCTTTTGCAATCATCAGCTGCTGACGCAGTGCTTTGATTTGTTGCTCACGCGGGCTATGGGTATAAAAATAATCCAGCCCTATCTCCCCTATACCGATGATCGTATCGTGATACTCTTCTACAAGTGTACGAATTTCACCTACGTCACCTGTGGCCGTATCGTGCGGATGAATACCTACGACTGGATAGGTATTCGCGTGAGATTGGCAGAACTTCACTGCTTCGCGCGAACTTTGTGCGTTTGTCCCTACACATATCATCGCTACCTCAGCCTTGATTGACCGAATGTATGCGTCTTCTCTATCTTCGAGATAAAACTCACTGTCGTGGAGATGACAATGTGTATCGACAAACTTCATCCGTGCTATTCCTTTGGTGCTCGAGGGTCGACCGTATGTAGGTACACTTTAGGAAACAAGGGCGTAAATGAAGCGGGTACAACACCAGTTTCAAATGTTGTATGAATTGCTTTTGCGGTTGTCGGCATAAACGGCAATAAGAGATCGGCAATTTGAAGTAACGTACCGCTCGCATGAGCTAACACTTCCTCGAGGTGTTCGGCTGCCTCCGTATCGGTCTCTCGTGTTTTTGCAATCTGCCACGGCTTAACTGTTTCGAGATATTGATTAAGTGCACGAATTGTCACCCATACTTCATCGAGGGCACGGTTGAACTCGTATGCATTCATCGCGTCACGGTATGGACCCATGTCGTGCTCGGTTTGTGGAGCCTCACCAATAACACCGGCTTGGTAGCGTGTAATCATCGCTGCAACGCGCTGAACTAGGTTACCTAGATCATTGCCAAGCTCGTTGTTATAGGCGTTCTCGAACTTTTCCCAGGTAAAGTCACCGTCTTCCTGCGTGGGAATGTGTCGACTAAAGTAGTAACGAAATGCATCGACACCGTACTGTTGGATAATCTCCATAGGGTCAACCACGTTTCCTACAGACTTGCTCATCTTTGTGCCGCCAACATTTACATGTCCGTGTACGAGCAGTGCTTTTGGCAACGGCAGGCCAAGCCCAAGCAGCATTGCTGGCCAAATACCTGCATGAAACCGTAAAATATCTTTACCGATTACTTGCACGTTTGCTGGCCAAAACTCTTGCCACTCTGGACGATCCGGGTATCCCAACACGGTGATGTAATTCGAAAGAGCATCAAGCCAGACGTACATTACCTGAGTCTCGTCGCCCGGCACACTAACCCCCCACGAAAGATTTTTGCGAGGTCGAGATACCGATACATCTTTCACGCCGTCTTTGATCAACTCTAAGAATTCTTTTTTGCGAAACTCAGGAACGATACGCAGTTTGTCCGACTCAATTGCTTGGTGAATTTGCTCGTTGAACTGACTCGCTTTGAAATAATAATTTTCTTCACTCAGACGCTCATACGGCTTCTGGTGATCAGGGCAAATGCCGTTGTTCTCGGCAGCTTCTTTGTCTGAGACAAAGTTCTCACAGCCCGTGCAGTACCACCCTTCGTACGACCCTTTGTAGATCAGGCCTGCCTGCTCGAGCTGCTGCCAAATATACTGTACAGCACCCTTGTGGTGGCCGTCCGTAGTACGGATGAAGTCGGTAAAATCGGCACCTACAGCACGCATGAGAGACTCGAAGTTACCGTACATACCATCGACATACGCCTGCGGTTCTAGCCCAGCCTCGCCAGCTTTGGCGGCAATTTTGTTGCCGTGTTCGTCAGTACCTACCTGAAATCGTACTTCATTGTCGTTTTGTCGCTGATACCGCGCCCAAATATCGGCAATGAGGTAATCAAGTGCATTGCCGATATGAGGTTTGGCATTTGCATAGGGTATTGCAGTTGTGATGTAGAGTTTTTTCGTCATTTCTATATTTCAGTATACCAGAGGTCAGCTAGATGTAACAGAGGGGTGAGTTACGGACGTATTTGCGCAAATACCGCGAAACGACCCGCAACATCACCCTGTGAATGCGAAAAGTAATTTGGATCTTGCGCAGTATCGACAGACGATCGGTGAATATTATTCGGTAAAACACCACAAGATTCAGCAAGCTGAGCGTTAAACCCTGCGAGATCCAAATAGATTCCGTCATCGCGAACGGTTACGAACGGCTGCCACTCTGGCTCATCGCGATGGGCAAAGTACTCCATGCGATACGAGTCGCGCCCAACGCTTGGTGCCATCCATACAATGAGATCCTGAACATTACTCCCCTTATCGCCCATAAACATAATGAGCTTTGTCGTCAACCGAGCTATAGAAGCATGACGCCCTAAGTGTGCGAGGGCAAGCGCTCGTCGAGCAGGATCATATACAACCGTAGCTACACAGTCTGCAACAGGCAGAAATAGCCCAACACTAGAAGTTTCTGTATAGAGCGCATCTGCACAGACGCCTTCGATGTCAGGGCGATCAACCTCGGAAATGACATCATATGTCTGGTCGTCACCATATAAAATCACTTGGTAAACACTCGATTCATAACTGCCGCCAGCCTGTTGCACAAAATTCTTACGGTTCTGCACGACGCGCATATCATGCTTATCGCTCAGCGTTCGATCAAGTACAGTGCCGTCACTACGAGAAGATACTGCTACCAGTACGCTGTCCGGAAAGCATTGCGGCTGGTCACCTGCGATCATACTGCGTCTCGCGCCAGACGTAACCAATCGTCAATCGACAGATCCTCAGCACGTAGATCGGGGTCGACGCCAGCATGACGAAGCAATGCTTCGGCATCGGGTTTCGACAAAGCGAGGCCCGCAGCTATCGAACTACGAAGTTTTTTACGCTTAGCGATAAAGCCTGCTTTGACAACGCGAAAAAACGCACGTTCGTCCTCGGGAGCAATGAGTGGCTCTGGACGCGCATGAAGCACTACTACCGCTGAATCAACTTTTGGAGGGGGGGTGAAATGCTCACGCGGCACAAACACTCCTAGTGTGGCCGTTGCATATACCTGCGCACTCAGCGCGAGTATGCTCATATCCCCCGGCCCCGCAGCGATTCGCTCGGCAACTTCCTTTTGTACAAGCAGCACTGTTACCGATGGTCGATTACGAGCGGTCATGAGTTTTTCGACAATCTTGCTAGTAATGTAGTAGGGAACATTTGCAACGACTTTATAGCCGGCAGGAAGCGTATCGAGATCAAACTGAAGTATGTCAGTATGAATAACTTCGAGGTTCTTGCCCGGAAACTGTCCTGGCAACTTTCGTGCTAGGTCAGGATCAAACTCTACAGCAATCACCTTGCCTGCGCGGCGCAATAGCTCACTGGTGAGCGTTCCTAGTCCGGGACCAATTTCGAGTACAACGTCATCCTCGTGCAAATCAGCATCATCTGCAATTGCCGCCAGTATGCCGCGATCTTTGAGCCAGTGTTGACCTAATTCCTTTTTTGGCACTAAATTCCGTCACCTTTTGACCAATCAGTCGCAAGGTCAAACCCGTAAGGATGGACTGACGTAAAGCCACCAGTGTCATATACCTTACCTAGACCTATACTTGTCTCGACGATCGAACAACGAGGGTAATTTGCGAGATGCGCTGCAATGATAATATATCCATCCCTATCGACCTTTGCACCGTCGGCTCGAACAGTATAGTAGCCGCCCATGCCGCAGTTTTGCATCACTCTCGCCATAGGAAGATCGTAGTACGTTTCACGGTGTACGACTCCTTTACTATCGGTAAACATAAATACGCCCTTGCCCTTTGTGAGACCATCGCCATTAGGCTTAGCGCCGACTGTCTCTACCTGCTCAACTGCCTTTTTGGTTACAACGCTATTTATCTCTTTGCGAGAGATTTCAACGCCATTGCGTAGCTCAACCTCGTAGGTTACCGTTCGCTTGCCATTTTCACCTGGTGTTTCGATTTTTGAATATCCAGTAGGTTGCGCAGTGTCGTGCACTTTCTTTGTTTCAAAAGCAACATCCTCATCTTGGGTAACCGTCTGTACGCCGTTGCGCCACAGGCGAACCTGCATATTTGCCACTATCTTTGTATCGAGTGGTGCCGAAATACCATCGACAGGCTTCATGACAATACCTTTTTCTTTTAGCATGTCACCGACGGTACTAGCCTGCGTATATGCTTGTGTTGCCTTGCCATAGAAATCGAAACTAAAGGTAATGGCACGATCAATCGTCATCACTTCAGCGGCGCCATCAGCAATTGGGTCGTTTGACGGACTCAGCGTAACAATATCCTCATCTTGAAGTGTCAGATTCGCTTCTTTGGCAATTTGCTTCGGCGTGCGATAAGAAGTAATGACTTTGGTTTCATTGCCTGTATCACGGATAAGAACAGGCCGTGCTCGATATACGTTCACTTCATATGAGTTCGCCGTTAGTTTCTCGTCGAGACTAGGCTCTGTGCGGTCACGCTCGTCTATACGAACCTTTGCATCGGCAAGTGCTTCGCGCAGCGTATGCTTTTTGGTGATAAAGCCTTTCTCGACTCCATCGTCATGAAGGGTGATGATATGCTCGTTTGCTGCGGGCTTTTCAGAGTCAGCGGCATAGGCTTGGCTAAAAGAAAAAGTAATCGCGATCCCCAAGACAATCGCCATAGAGATAGCGGCAACAATGAGTTTGCGTTGGTGCTGTCGTAGTAAAGTTGTGTTCATACTTCCGGCTCTGACCTCTAGAGCGCGTTCCTTTTATTGTATCACACTCCTGTCACTTGCCGTACTCATCGGACCAAATAAAATACCCCCTCGTTGTCGTAGGGGGTTATGACTTACCGTGTGTTGGGCTCGTCAGCTACAAGTTTTGCACGGAGAATACCGGCACCATTATACGTCACACTCACCCGCAAGCCGTTCTGCGTCAACAAGCCAGACAACTTACCTGGCTGGTGTGATATGACGGCTTTGATGATAGACTCTAGGCGAGCACGCTTCTGGTCGATGAGCTCATTTGCAAACTCGTCCACAAGAGACAGGATCAGCTGTAGTGCATCATCTCGAACAAAGTAAGCACCTTCACTCAGTAGTGCGCCCTTCAGAGTTAGACGACCCTTTGCGAATTCCTGGATCGCATCCTGCACTACATTTCGGAAGCAATACATCACGATAGTCTCGATGACATCACTATGCGTAGGTAGTGCATCAAGGTCGTCAATGGTAGGAATTTCCTGCACCACCGTCTTCATGTGAGGTCCTTTCGGTTCGCCGTTCGCCCGGGCGGCTACTTGGATACCAACTATTATGCCATGTTCTCTGCCGAGCACGAACCATAAGCAAAAAGTCTTTGCTAACCGCCCCATCATGCGTTGATAAGGTAAATATACATTTGGCGCTGTTAGTAGCCTTGTAATTTCTATAATTTTTCGAGTCGAGCATACTCAACATTGAGCTTCTTGCGCGTACCGTTGTCAAATTGTACTGTTACCGCCATGCCGTCAATATCGACAATCTCGCCAGCACCAAACTGTGCCGAACGAACACTGTCACCAATGTCGTAGTCCATCACAAACTCATCGAACTCATTGTACTGCGGCTTGTGGGCTGGAATGCTTGGGCTCGTTGTCATCATGAGTTGGTTGCCCATATCCTCGAGGAAGCGCGATGGTGTCGCGTAACTGCGTGAGCCATACTGCATACGATTTTGCGCATAGATCAGATGTAACTCTTCGCGAGCACGAGTCATGCCGACATAGCAAAGTCGTCGCTCTTCTTCTAGCTGACGAGGCCCCTCTTCGAGGGCACGCGTACTTGGGAATAATCCCTCTTCCATACCAGCCATGTACACGACAGGAAACTCTAAGCCCTTCGCGGCGTGCAGCGTCATTAGTGTTACCTTGGCACCGTCATCCGCTTGATCAACCGAGCTCATAAGTGCAACTTCTTCCAAGAAATCTGGTAATGTTGCGAACGATTTTGCGTCACTGACTAGCGTACCTAAGTTGGCTTCGCGTTCTTCTGCCTGGGGAGTGCCGTCCAGCACATAATCACGGTACCCAGTTTGTTGTATCAGTTGGTCAATGATATCACTCGGGTTTGCTTGTGATTCAACACGCGCCTGCAACCGACGTAGTGTCTCGCCTAGCTGCGCAAGCGCGTTCTTGGCGCGAGCAGCGACAGCACTTGACTGTTGAACCGTTACAAGTGCGCTAATAATGTCCAGCCCCGACCCAGACTGCCATACCAGAAACTTCTCAAGGCTGGTCGCACCAATGCCTCTCGACGGAATATTTGCGATACGACTAAAGCTCATGCGATCATTTGGTTGATACAGCAAACGTAGATACGCCACGATATCTTTTATTTCCTTGCGGTCATAGAACCGCACACCACCTACTAACTGATACGGTATGTGTTGCTGCAAGAATGCGCGCTCAAAGGTGAAACTTTGCGCATTTGTACGATACAGCACAGCAAAATCCCCATGCCCGCGTGCACCGATCGATGTCTGTGCATTTATATGACTCGCGACAACGTATGCTTCTTCGGCTTCGTCGTACACTGGATGAATCTGAACTGGAGAGCCCTTGCCTTCGGCCGTCCAAAGATCCTTGTCGGTGCGCTCAATATTTTTAGTAATAACATTGTGCGCCGCCTCGAGAATCGCGCCGGTTGAACGATAGTTCTGCTCGAGCTTCACAACAATCGCACCCGGAAAATCTCGCTCAAAATTCAAAATGTTTTTAAAATCAGCCCCCCGCCAACTATAGATAGACTGCCAGTCGTCGCCAACGACACATATGTTTTTCTGATCGTTTACAAGATACTTTACGATTGCATACTGAGCCGCGTTTGTATCTTGATACTCGTCGATCAGAATATGCTTGAACTGCGCACGGTAGCGCGCACGAACTTCTGGTGAATCGCGGAAGAGTCGTACCGTCTCGATGAGCAGGTCGTCAAAATCAAGCGCACCGGCCGTGTCGCGCATGCGTTCGTATGTTTCATAAATTTTCGCAATAGCTTTGTCGCGAGGGTACCGCGCATTTGCCGCGTACTCCTCCGGGTCAATGAGGTCATTTTTTGCACTACTAATCGTCGCACTTGCCGCACGCGGCTTCACTTGATCGGTGCTAATAGACAGTACCTTCATAGCCTGTTTAATTAACCCTTGGCGGTCATCTTCGTCATAGATGACAAAGTTCGACTGAATGCCGATGCTTGAACCATCTTGGCGTAATATTCGTACACAAATACCATGAAATGTCCCCATCCAGGGCATATAGCTTCGTGGGACAGGCATTTCAGTCGCGCCGGGCATATGCTCGTTTGTCAGCTTCCACAGACGCTCACGCATTTCGCGCGCGGCCTTGTTCGTGAAAGTCACCGCAAGTATTTCATTTGGCCATACTCCGGCCGTTGTCAGTAAGTGTGCAATTCGGTGAGTGAGTGTCTTCGTTTTGCCACTGCCTGCTCCCGCCAATATTAATAATGGGCCATCGGAACGTTCGACCGCCTGTCGCTGTGCATCATTGAGCCCCTCAAGAATATTCACTATACCCTATTATAGCAGTAGCTCTGCATGGCAATGGGATTTTGATATGCGATTTTTAGTGTGAAACTAACGTGTAAACATAAAGACGGCAGCGCCGACACCGGCACCGAGTATGAGAAGCAGCACACCCCATATGACCATCTTTAGTACAGAGTTTTTCTTGCCACCCGTCGCGTGCGCCTCGATAGCCGTATGATAGTTTGCCGTATCGTAGATAGATCCGTTTGTCTGATCACCTGTATTTGGTTGCTCTTTGTATTGTTGAGGAATCGTTCCGCCAGCAGGTACATCGGCTGACTGTTGCTGCGGCTCATCTTTTTTCGGCGTCTCAGTGTCCGCAGCAGGTGTCTGAGCCTCGGAGACAGACTGACCCGTAGATTCTGACTCTATCGCTACAACACTACCATGAAGTTCGGCAGGTAAGGCCACATTTGCGGCTTCGGGTTGCGGCAATTCAGCTGCAGTAGATGGCGCGTCTTTCGTATCGTCACTCGCCTCTTCTGCAGTAGCCAAAGCGCCAAGTGGACGCTTTTCTGGTTTGGCGTCTGGAAGAAAGGGCGAATCAAGTGGCAGAGACTCGACGTCTTGGGCATCAATAGAAAGCTCATCTTTTGGCAGAACATCGGGCGTAGCAGTAGTACTCTCCTGAGACTTCTGAGTACTATCTGCAAAATCAATCGGATCAGGCCACTCTTGCGTGGGAGATTCTATCGACTCGCTCGAGGCTACTGAAGACTGCTCAACAGATGGGCTCGGCGGGGTCTGTCCGGTTGACTCGAACGGTTCTACGGACGTAAGCGGGTTTGGCTCGATAACGGGTGCTTCAGTGGCGGTTTCTGAAGATTGCGATGCTGTTGCATTTGGGGTAATAGTAACGCCCTGGCGATGCGCAGGATTTACCGTCGGCTTATTGCCCGCAGGACGTACAATATCCATAAACTGCCCTCGTCGCTTTGTAGGAAGTGGTGATGAAGAGACTTTTTGCTCTCGTTCATTTGTACCCGAAGTTGCCGTTGCGCTACCAGGGGAAACGGCAGAAGGCTGTGTAGAGGGGGTTGTCGAGGCAGCTGGAGTATTTGAAGAAGTGGCTGGTGCGGGAGGATTAGACTTATCTACATCGGTCATCAGGCTATTGACCGCTTTGTCTAGTTCTTCGAAATCAATCTCTGTCATAACCCCACTAATTCTTTCTCTTTACAGGACTTGCGTCACTCTTTTGTGCTTTTTTGATGATTTCTGAAAAGGCATGAACATCGAGACTTGCTCCGCCAACCAACAATCCATCTACTCCCTTTGCGGCAAGGTAGCTGGCTGCATTGTCTAGATTGACGCTGCCGCCGTACAATACGCGCACTTGCTTGGAAGTCTCGCTCCCAAATAGATGTGAAACGTGACTTCGAATTGCGCTAACCGCACGCTCTACATCTCGAGGCGTCGCATTATTTCCCGTACCAATAGCCCAAACAGGCTCGTACGCTATAACTAGATCCGCAGCTTCTTCGCTCGTAATGTTCGTCAGACCAGCTGTTAGCTGATCGAATATAACATCGTTCGTTTCACCCTGTGCACGCTCGCCCGCCGTCTCACCAACGCAAAGTACCGGCGTAATCGCATTACGAAATGCCGACTGAACCTTATGGCGAATTTCTGTATTACGTTCATGAAATACATGGCGACGCTCACTGTGACCTACTAGTGCATACTTCACCAGACCCGTCAGCTGTGTTGCCGAGACTTCACCCGTATATGCACCCGCGTCCCGCCAGTAAAAGTTTTGAGCCGCGAGATTGAAGTGGTGGTGCTGTACCTGCAGATGTACTGGTTGTAGTGCAAGCATTGTTGGCGCCAACACTACCTCTACCCCTGGGTGATGTCCTACAAGCTTATCTAGCTTATGAACAAACAAACTTGCCTCACCAATGGTGAGGTTCATCTTCCAGTTCGCGATGATAAGTTTCTTGCCCACTTTTATATACTGCTTATACTTTTTTACTTACTCTAGTGTACTATACCCGCTATCGCGCGTCTAGCAGTGCCTCGATACCTGGTAACTTTTCTCCACTCATTAGCTCAAGACTTGCACCTCCACCGGTGGAGACATGAGAGAAGCTATCACCATGCTGCGCATCCCACCCAATAACAAAGTCTGCGGTATCGCCACCTCCGACAATAGAGGTAATCGTGTCTTGATGCTCTACGAGGCAGCTCGCAAGCGATTTCGATGATGTCGCAAACGCAGGAGATTCTGCAAACCCAAGCGTTCCGTTCCATATGACAGTTCGTGCTTTTTCAACGATAGTACGAATAATCGCATCTGTCTCAGGACCAAGATCTAAGGCCATACTATCAGCAGGGATAGTCTTTGCAGAAACGTTTTGTCGTGTCGCTGTAGGCTCGGTCGATACTCCAACGCCAAGGTCTACGGGCAAAACCAAAAACTCATCTGCCTTGTCGTGTCCTACTTTTGCGTACACTGCCTGGTAAATAGCATCAATTACCGCCCCTTGATCTGCCTCGAGTTTACTTTTACCCATAAACGATCCTCTATGTGCCAAAAAAGTATTTGCCATAGCGCCACCTATGATGATCGTGTCGGCAACAGGCACAAGTGCCTTGATAACACCAATCTTGTCACTCACCTTTGCGCCGCCGAGCACTGCCACGAGTGGACGTTCAGGTGATTGCATTGCGCTCATGATCGTCACATACTCACGTTCGAGTAGTAACCCTGCAACACTCGGAAGAAACTGCGTAATTGCACTCGTACTAGCGTGGGCACGATGCACCACCCCAAAGCCATCTTGCACAAAATACGCCGCGCCGGAGTCCTTTGCTAGCTCACGAGCAAATCCGAGATCATCTGCCTCTTCTTCGCTATGGAACCGAAGATTCTCAAGCAATGTCACACTGCCTTTAGGTGCGCGCTTTACCTCTACTCGCACTTTCGGCCCGGTACACTGATCGACAAAACGAACTTCAGTGCCAAGCAATTCCTGTAGGCGCTCGGCCACAGGAGCAAGACTGTACTGGGACTCAGCACCTTTCGGTCGCCCCAAGTGACTAATGATTACAACTTTACATCCGTATTCAATAAGCTTCTTGATTGTTGGTGCGCTCGAACGTATACGATAGTCGTCGCCAATCTTGCCATCAGCAAGCGGAACATTATAATCAGCTCGTACTAGCACTGTTTTGCCCTGTAGCGACGCTTTGCGCATGACGCATTTTGGAAATTTCATAGACCCACCCTTTTCATTAGCTTTATTGTATCACGCGCATGCGAATAGTGTCGGTAGTACCAGCCACGCCGGGAGTTCGTCCACTAACAATCGCTACCTGGACTTGTTCGTCCTCACCAAAGTAGCCCTGTTCTTTAAGCTCCTGACACAACTGAAATGCATCATTCTCGTCATCTGGACGTACATAGCTACGGTTCGCATAGCAGAGCGCAAGTTGCTGCGCTGTACGCGTATCACTAGTTACACTAATAATAGGTAGGTTTGGTCGGTATGCCGCAATCGCTGCAGCAGTCGCGCCAGTCTTTGTTTTTGCGACAATAGCCGAAACATGCAGCTGCTCGGCAAGCTTCACAGCAGCACCAGCAATAGCGTCTAGTTCTGGCTTACTCCGAGTGAGGGCGTCCTGAATAGGGACGACTGGTGCATTGTCTTGTACATATAGTATCGTGCGTTTCATAGCCGCAATTGCCTGGAGTGGATACGAGCCATTTGCCGTTTCGTCAGAAAGCATGAGCGTATCTGCTCCCAGTATGACTGCGTTCGCAATATCGCTCACTTCTGCACGTGTCGGTTCTGGGGCATCTACCATGCTCGCCATCATTTGTGTCGCAACGATACTGAGCTTGCCATGCTTACGACAAAGCGCAATGATGCGTCGTTGCACAATAGGCACCACTTCGGCACCAGCCTCGACAGCCAGATCGCCACGTGCCACCATGACGCCATCGCTCACTTGAACGATCTCTTCGAGTACATCGTCTTTGATCGCTGCCTTCGTTTCAATCTTGGCAATGATCTGCGCATGATAATTTAGCTCAACCATTCGCTGACGAAGCGCTACGATATCTTCCGGGCTTTGCACGAAACTAAGTGATACATAGTCATAATCTTTGGTTGCCCCATACTCGAGGTCGGCAATATCTTTTGGCGTCAGGATGTCACCGCCAAAGTCGGTATCCGGCAAGTTGATGCCTTTTTTGCTCATCAAGACACCGTCATTCTCTACCTGTAGTGTAATTGCCGTTGCAGAGCTGATCTCAGTTACCGTCGTACGCACTTTGCCGTCAAAGATATAGATTGGCTCGCCAACTTTCGTCTTTTCAGCGAGGTTATACTGCACCGGCAGTACATTACCGCCATCGTGTTCGGTCACAGCAAAGTCAAGGATTATCGTGTCGCCCGTTTTTACTTCAAATCGATTATCTTTGAGAGCACCAAGCCGAATTTTTGGACCCTGAAGATCCTGAAGTATTGCCATCGGTTTCTGAAGTGCCTCTTGCGTGGCACGAATCCAAGCAATCTGCTGATCACGCTCCTCGAAAGTGCCGTGGCTAAAGTTATGGCGAAAACCATTTACACCGGCTTCAGCCATTTTTTGGATCATTTCAGAACTATTTGTCGCTGGACCGACGGTTGCAAGAATTTTTGAACGTTTGAAAGTAATATTAGTCATATGGGGTGTATTATACACTATCTCCTCTGTTAGTGACTAGTCGAGCGAGACATGACCATCCTCGACCATAGAGCGAAAATGAAAGATACCACGCGATTCTGTTTTGTAGCTCCAGTAAAACCAGCCTTTTAGGCAAGCATATAGTTGCACCTGTCGACGTAGGTGCTCTTGCATTAGCAACTCGTGACGATCATGAGCAACTCGCTGCAGCGTCTCGCCCCCTATTACACCACTCCACTCGCCAACAATCACCGGTTGCGCACGAGATAATCGCTCAAACAGCCAGGCTCGCGATTGCACCAGCATTTTAGTGCACCAGAATGGCAAGATTCGCTGAAGCCATGGCGGAAGAAAGAACTGATACCAGTGAACATCCATGATAACAGGGTACTCCGGTTTCGCGCGCAGCACTCCCGACATAGCCCGAGGCATAAAGGCATCGTGAAACACTGTCGCCAAGCCCGGTCGCGCAACCTTGCGAAGCGCAGTGTAGGCTTGTTTATAAAACTGCCGTAGTCGCAACACATGACGCCATGCGTGCGGTTCGTTCAACAGCTCAATACCCCACACCGCCGCCTGATCCGCATATCGTTCAGCCAGTCGCACTAGTATCGCAATGGTTCGCTCGCGGTATCTTGCATCTTGAAACCATGCTGCATCGCCCTGCCTGCCGCTGTGATGCTCGCCATTTTGACTCCCAGGTGCTGCATGTAGACAAATCAAAACGCGAATATTGTACTTTGTCGCCATGCGTACCGCCCAGTCCAGTCGCCCAATACTCGAAACATAGGGGCTTTCTCCCTCGAAAATCCAGTACCCTATAGGTATACGGACTGCATTGATACCGTTTGCTGCCATCCATTCGAAATCTTCTTCGCGAATAAATGATTTTTGATGGGCGCGTAACTTGACAAGTGCACCCGATGTCTTCATAAACGAATACTCGTCCTCTGCATCAGTGCCCGCGAACAATGTAGGAGTCATCCACCGTTCCAACACTAACCAGCCGCCCAAATTTACGCCACGCAACGGCTTGTTAGCCAACGGTTGTACCAAACAAGACTCCTACCCCATACGTAATCGCCATCGCCGCCAATCCGCCAAATACTACACGGAGAATAGCGCGCGCTTTCGATGCATTGCCTACTTTTGCACTAAGCATACCTATGATGATAAGTGCAGCGAATACAGAAACAATCGTGACCGGGACATGCCCTGCGGCTGGCGACACAAGAATTGCTAGGAAAGGTACGAGGCCGCCTGCGGTAAACGCGAGCAACGACGCAATTGCCGCCTGCCATGGGCTATTGATATCATCTGGGTCAAGGTTGAAATGCACGCGTAAATGCGACCGAAGCGCATCTTTCTTCGTGAGCTCATGAGCCACTTTTTGCGCGGTCGCCCGACTTAGCCCCTGCTTTACATACTCTCGTGCCAACTCATCTAGCTCGCCAGCAGGATCATTGCGCAAATCTTTCTTTTCTTCACGAATATACGCCTTTTCAGCATCTGCCTGACTACTGACCGATACATATTCGCCTACTGCCATCGACAACGCCCCAGCAATAAGTGCCGCAAGACCAGTCAAGCTAATTGTTCGCACATCATTCGTCGCTCCGGCAACGCCCATGACGATAGCCGATACACTCACAACACCGTCATTAGCCCCCAAAACTGCCGCACGCAAACTATTCAGCTTGCTGTTGTTCGCCTGATCGGACGGCACATCATATTTATCTCGATCATATTCTGCCATATGAATCATATTATATCATCGAGAAACCACATGCTCTTCTATAGCGTGTCTGCATGCTGATTGACTTAGCATGATATAGATGTTATATTATCGAAGCTGATACATCCGTATCACGCACCTCACACCGGAAGGAATTCCACCATGGCTGTAGCTGAGGACCGACTCAGGAAGATCGGTATGCTGTCGATGGTCAAGAATGTTCAGACCATCAATATGAGCAAGGGTCTAGGTCCCAACGACAGTGCAGCTGTCGTGCTGGTGCTCGACTCGAGCCCCTCAAACGAGCTGATGCAGGGCTGGAATAATCGCAACCGCAACTATTCAAGCGGCCTGGTTCCTGATCTCGCGAATATCGCGTATGCCGTCAGTGCGGCATTCGATGACGATGGTATCATCCCATCCACCTACTTCAACGAGAGGGTGTCAAACATCGGTCTGGGCGACGTCAACATCGACGATAGTCTCGGATTGATCGAGCGAACCTACCGGCAAAACTGGGCAGGTGGCACCAACTACCTCGCAGCGCTCAAGTGGATCGTGAGCCAGGTAGATGCCTTCGCAGGCATTGACCTTGGGTACTCAGGCGCACCTATGAGCGTAAAGTTCCAGTCGGATCTACCGCTCTTTGCCATCTTCATCACCGACGGCGAACCGACGGACAGTAAGTCTGCGATCATTGACTACATCAAGCGAATCTCACAGCTGCCGATCTTCATCCAGTTCGTGGGCGTGGGTGTCGACAACGACTTCCACTTCCTCAACAAGCAGCTGAACGAAATGCCCGAGGGTTCGCGACTCATCGACAACTGTGGCTTCTTCAACGCCATGGAGGTTATGCCCCCAGGAAGCTACGGCCCAGGTGTGAAGCGCACAGCGGAACAGCAGGATCGACTGCAGAAGCTCATCCTGAGCAAACTGCTAAACGAGTTCCCGGCGTACTACCGTGAAGCCCGCCGTATCGGTCTCCTCACCCCTCAGTAAAGGGTTTCCTCCTTACTAGCTCGGTTACTGCCGAGCTTTTTTATTTGCCTCAAATGCTAACACACCCTATACTGGGGCTATGTCCCAGCTGATCACCAAATCCAAAAACACTCGACGGGAACTATTGGCCTGGGGTACGATCTTAGCTATATTGACACTCGGCAGTGTCGGCTGGTTGATCGCCGAAAACGTCGACCTTTCGAGCGACTTCTCTCCAGCTATCATTGTCATCGCCTATGCATCCTCACTCGCTGCTGTCATTACTACCGGTATCGCTGGCGGCTGGCGTTCAGTCAAATCATTATTTGCACAAGTCGGGAAATGGCGAGTCAGCCCAAAGTGGTATGCATGTGCGATTCTACTGCCTGTAGGTGTCGTGGGAGCAGCACATTTACTCTCGCAACTCTTTGGCGCAGAAGCACCGTCACCTTGGGTCGATTTTGCGGCACTCGCTCCCGGTATTGCTGCCATTATAGCTGGTGGGCTCGGCGAAGAACTCGGCTGGCGCGGATTCGCACAGCCACGCCTGCAACGGCGATTTTCAGTGTTTTGGGCAAGTGTCATCATAGGTGTTATTTGGGCTACTTGGCATAGCTGGCCACTCCTCATTAGTGGCGGAATGGAGGGGGCATGGCTTACCGATACCGCGCTAACCTATCTCCGCCTCATTTCTACCGCTATCATCTACGGCTGGCTATACAGCGTATCTGGCGGCAGCCTACTGCTCGTAATGATCGCTCATATGGCGCACAATGTTGTTTTGACTGCCACAATCACTCCAGAGGGCGATACTACATTTGCTGTTATGGTAGCTATTCTTTATGCGCTCGCAGCAAGTATTATCACTTTCTGTGCTAGTAAGCGTATTTTTGCGAAAGCGTAGGAAGCTGCACCAAGAAAACACACCAAAGTAAATACCCCTCTTTCGTAGAGGGGTATTTACTTTGGTGAGCCCTCGTATATTTCAGTGGCACTCTTTGGAGGAAGATTTGGTTACGCTATACAGCAGAATGGTTGAACTTGGTGTCGGGTATGTTGACGGGCAAGTTTATCTAGCCGACCTAGACACTTCGGAGGGACGAGATGTTTAGTCGCCGCAATACTACGCCGCCAAGCTCAAAGCTATACGACCAGAACAGTTTCTACCATGCCTTCATGTACGACATGCGGCATGCCAAGAAACAACTTGTCATAGAAAGCCCATTCATAACCAGCAGGCGTGTGCGTATGCTTTTGCCCATTTTTGAGCAATTACGAAAGCACGGGGTACGAGTCGTCATCAACACCCGTGACCCCGAAGACCATGACGGTACATATCAAGCGCAGGCCGCCGAAGCCGTGGCACTGTTCCATGCACTAGATATAGTGGTGCTCTACACCGCCGGACACCATAGAAAACTAGCCATCATTGATAATGAGGTTGTATGGGAAGGCAGTCTGAACATTTTATCGTTCAGTGATAGCTGTGAGATAATGAGGCGGATTACTTCTAGTGCAGAAGCGAGCGCGTTGCTTACTTTCATTAAGCTAGATAAATATATAGGAACGCCATCATGAACGACAACGATTTTGATACACGGCCGAGCATCACAGACGAAAACCTGATTGCGGCGGCGATGAAATACCTGCAATACCATGACCCCGAAAATGCTACCCGTGAAGATGCCATTTCACTGCTAGCATTCATGCAGACCGTTGCAAAAGAAGTGTCTACAACTATGAGCGAAGACGGCTTCGATACATATTACGAAGCCTACAAAGCACAACGCCCAGAAGCTTAGTACTTGATTTCTCGCTTTCGTCCTTTCGGACTCATCAGCATAACTACACAGTTATGGAGCGAATTCGACAAGCAGACATGGGGTTAGGAAAAAATATCACGAGTGACCGTGAACATCCAGGTTTGAACCCACGTCCACTTGCCAAACTCGCTAGCTTGCATCAGGCCGATACAATCCTGTATCCAGCCTTGGTCAGAGCTGCAACGATGCCATCTCCGGCATAGATGAATCCATTCGGAGCCACCCTGGCACCTTCGTGTACACCCCCGCCAGCTGGCCAGCGCGATGCGGTCTCATCGAGATGAAACGCACACCACTCGTTAATTACGGTCTCAGGTTTCTTCTCGTTCACAAGAAATCCTTCCTTAGTAGGTACTACTGCTCTGCCGGAAGCGTTTCTCCGCAACGCGCGCAGAACTTCTCGGTACGCCGTCCTTTGAGCGACCACACGTTGCGAGTCTGAATGTCCAGGTGCCGTTCGGCTTCTTCACAATCTGTTAGACAGATGTGCAAGCTACCAAACAGGCGCTTATTCAGACGAACCATTTGCCCACACACGCCACATCGCTCGTAAATCCCGTTGCTTACAACTTCCATGAGTCTGGCCCTTTCGAGAGTGGAACCATTGTGGACTAAGACGTAATCAGGACGGCACCCCGTAGGTGTTCGCACTGACGTACATCTCGTGGTAGGTCCTCGAGTCGATCAGCATGTGACCATTGGTGAACAGCGCGTCGACCACCTGGCGTGACTTCGACTCGTCAAGCCCAGCAGCTTTCAGCGCTTTGGCCATCTCTTCGTAATCGCGTGGTGAAATTACGAAACTCATGGCGCACCTCCCAATTCTCCTCATGGTACAGAGACCCCTCGCAAAAGCGAGCGTGTGTTTATTCCCAACACACAAGATGAGGGGTAAGAACACTACTGTATGTGCTTACTTCTCACCTTGTGTGGTCTGCTTGTCAAAGAACCTCGGAAATGAAGATATCTGCATCTCGACGAAGTGAGAACATAATGGCATAAAAATGTTATTTTATCAAGCTACTTACAGAGGTCAGTCGGCTACATCAAGCATGACGACAGCCTGGGGTTCAACTGTTCTCTTGGGCTGTTTCTTTGCGAGTTTCGTATTTGGTTCATACGGTACTGGGGTTTCAGGCTTGGGTGATTGTGTTCGAGCGAAAGTAACACGGGATTTTTGTATTACCTCAGTGGCTATTTCGGCGCTACCGTCATTTGCAAGCAATAGTGTTTCGCCGGAGAGCGGTTCTTGGGACTTGGTGGCGGAGAGTTTTGCGTAGAAGTTGAATGGTGGCAGGTTACTTATTTCACCCTGCTCGATGTAAGGACTAAATAGTGGCAGAAGTAATCGCTCATCTTGTGGGTTGCCCGTGCGGAAGCAGATGACGGTGCCAACGTTCGCTAAGATGATGTTCACCATCTGCTGGTCGTCCTGCTGTGAGGTGGACTGCTCGGCCATGACCATGAACAGCTTGTATTTCCGACTTTCAGAGAGCATCTGTACAAACGATTGTGTAGCGAAGTTCTGGAACTCATCGACGTACAGGTAAAATGCGCCGCGCTCCTGCTGCGCAAGACGGGCGCGACGCAAACTTGCCAACTGAAGTTTGGCAAGTACGGTTATGCCGAACAGTTCGGAGGTGTCTTCACCAAGTAGACCTTTCGAGAAGTTACAAATCAGTATCTTGCCGGAGTTAATAATGTCGTCAAAATCTATAGTGGACTTGGGCTGTTCCAAAACCTGCCGCGCAGAGGCCGAGAATAGGAAGCGGCCAATCTTAGCGGTGATACCGGCGGCCATCTTAACTTTCTGCATATCACCGGCCTTGCCAAGTTCGTTCTTCCAAAAGTTGACCAGGTTTTTATCTTCTAAGTTCCTTGTGACTGACTTGCGATATTTCGGGTCGTTCAAAAGGTCGAATACAGTAAAGAGCGTGGCATCCGGCACGGTCAGGGCGGTCTGTACGGCATTACGCAGGACATACTCGATGCGGTGGCCGCCGTTATCGTCATCGGAGAAAATCTTGCGGAAGACGGAAACGACGGACTCAGTTATCAAGTCCTTTTCGCGTAGCAACTCGTTGCCTGTTAAACCGGGCGTCAGCTCTAAAAGGTTTAGGCCAATTGGATATTCCAAGTCGTCGGGGTTGAAGTAGATAACGTCCTGTACTCGCTCGGATGGCACATGGCGAAGCAGTGTCTCGGCCATATCGCCGTGCGGGTCAACGATAGCTAAACCTTTCCCATTCTGCATGTCCTGCACAATCTGGTATTGCAACAAGGTTGTCTTACCGTTGCCGGTTCCACCGATGATGTAAACATGACGTTCGCGTTCTTGTTCGGTCAGTCCAATTGGCGTGGCTACGCCGTGATGTTCATTCTGTCCGACTACAACATCCAGGCTATTGTCTTGCTTCAGCGATACGGGTGCGGGTAGCGTACGACTTAACGACGTAATGAGGTTATCCGTCTGGGAAGTATTGCCCAGCGGGAAATGATACAGACCTGCCAGCTCAGACGAAGACAACACCAAAGAATTACTGGCAAAAAACGATGGTAAGTGATGAGTAAAATTGAATCGGCGAATACTTCGTACAATTGGCATATTGTAGCGAGCACGTAAGGTTTGGTAGGACGGCACAGTGTAAGCCTGCAGTGATGTTTTGATAACATTTAATCGTTCGTGTGTTGCTTCTGGCGTATCCATAGCAACGGCGGCCCGAATACTCACGCGGAAGAGTGGCTGGTTGAGCTTCTTGTGCATCGTTTCCATAAGCTCCAACTCAAAGGCGCTCAAGGTGCGAGCGGGTCGTTGCTTGCGTGCAATTTGGGTGCGCTCATCATTAGTTCGCTCCGAGCTATAGTATGCCCGGTTAGTAGAGCCGTGATACACATCGCCAATTGCGTCGGTAGCGGCGAACATCACTTTGTTCATTACAGCCATAAGCCCCGACCACAAGGGTATTTTCTTGCTATTCAAGTGGACTAAGAGATTTTCGTTGCCGAGTATTTTATGTGCGAGTAGCGAAGCCTCGCGTAAACGAACCGGCGTTAGTACTATTTGAAAACGTATCTGTTCATCTGAGCGTAGCTTCGTTAGAGCACCTGCTAGGTATGCTACTGGGTCGTGCTGGTCTAGCGAACCGATAGTCGCAAGTGGAAAGGCGAAGTGACCTGTCTGCTTGAACTCAACAACTTGCATACCATCCTCAGCTAAAGTTTCAGGAACTTCCGTAACCTTTATCTGTGGTAAATAGGAGACGATGGCTTGCTGCAAATTGTCCGCATGCCGAGCATCCACCCGCACGAGATAACGCACGCCTTGCTTTCGCGTCGATGATACTTCGAAAGACAGAACGACCTCACGCCGTAGTAGCCTGTCGCGTAGTGTCCGATTGCTGCGCAGGCCATGAATAACAGCAAATAGCTCTTGCGTTGCGCGAGGTGCCCGGGCAGTATTAGCGGGCGGTGTGAGTTCTAAAAACACCGACTTCCTACGCACTAGTCTGCGCACACTTAACAGTTTCAGAACAAGGAAAACCAAGGATACAATAACCGCTACAGCAATGACCCATGGCAGGAAGCCTCGGAGCGTATTCAGCCAACTTGTCAGTTTGTCACCGGTAAGCATCATCCCTCTCTTACGCCCACCAGCTATAGATAACTTACAGATATAATACTCATTTGTAGCGGATTTCCACAAGTCCCTCGAGAAAAACTATTAACTTTGCTATGATTTAGCTATGAGTTTAGAAAAGCCTTTTGATACTTTCCGAGTCGAGAAAAAGGCTGGCGAATATAAAGATTTTGGCACAGCAAATTCTGACTATCCACTAAAGGGCGTGACGTACCCCGTAGATTATGGCGATATTGAAGGCTACACCGGCGAAGACGGAGCTAATCTTGATTTATTTGTTGGCGATGGGTCAATTGATGGATATTTCATTGTGTATCGTCCCGAGCTCGAGAATGGGGAGCATAAGTTTTACCTAAATTTGACCGAGGAGGAAGAAGCGTCCGTCCTGGCGGAATTTGCACCAGTTATCACTGAACAAAACCGCTTTGAGTCATACGCAGATTTGCTATCAGCTATTGAAGCATTCAAAACATTAGCCCCATAGCTATTGTTGCGAAATACGGCTAAGGTGGCGATGGTTACACCGCTTCAAGGTATGCAACCAAATACTGATACTAGTGCCGGTCTTGTATAATACGTTATATGATTACCCACCAGCCCGAAAATTATGTTTGTCCTTTTTGTGAATTTTTAGCCGGTAAAGAAACTGAATACAATAAAAAACAAGATATTGTATTCCAGAATGAGTTCACGACAGCCTTTGTAGCACCTAAGTGGTGGAAGAATAACACCGGACATGTGCTAGTCATACCTAATGCCCATCACGAAAACATCTACACTATCCCAAACGATATACTCGGTGAGGTGTATATGACCGTGAAGAAAGTTGCTACAGCCATCCGCAGCGCATATGATTGCTACGGAACTTCCACCCGACAGCATAACGAACCTGCCGGTAATCAAGACGTGTGGCATTTTCATGCTCACGTGTACCCACGCTATAAAGATGACCAGTTATATAAGAATCATGACCAGCAGGGTTTTGTGGATGCACGAGCAAGGCTTCCTTATGCTGAAAAGCTACGAGCATACTTTGCAGAACATAGTAGCGAGTAATTAAGGCGCTGAGCTATGCGTAGGTGCTTTGCGTACCATTTCAATTTCGGGTATCTGTGTATTACCATATACATCACCCGTGTCCACTACAGGATTGTCGGTTTGCTCAAAGCCAAACCGTTTGTAAAAATCAATCGCGTGTTGATTGTAGCTGGCAACTAATAGATATATGTCTTCTTTGTCACCATGCCATTCCAGTGCTTTCTGCATGAGCTGACTTCCAATGCCTTTGCCTTGTGCTTCCGGCAGTACATATATAGCACCTATCCTGCGTTGTCCTTCAATAAAGCCAGGTGCTACCACTCCTGAGACTTTGCCATCAATCCGAGCCACATAAACTGCCCTAGTGCCATCTGTTGACTCAATACTTTTTCTCCAGCGCTCAATGTTTCTGGGTATACGCTCCCCATTCACGCCTTCAATACGCAGCTTAATGTCTTCATAGCTAATGCCCGCTTCTTTGTTAGGGTAGGTATCTAGCCAAGTTTGCCGCAGTACATCACACACCGCCTCGGCATCTTCGGTTACGGCTCGTTCTATGATTGTGTGTTTATCAAACTCGTTGGTCATGGTAGTGCCTTCGCTCATTGCTTGATTATACCTTAATACCTCTGGTCGCTGCTTTGAAAATGCGGTTAGTCCTTAACTCCAGCACCTACAGTCAGTAAACCCTTGTCAGCATCTAGGGTGGCCATAGTGCCGATTGGTATGGCGATAGGATTCTTACCGTGTCCTATGGGTAAACCACCTAAGACCGGAACATCCAGTAATCCAAAACGGTCACGCAAAATGTCAATTTCGTTGCAGTTAACATCGGTCGTAGGTTCAGTAGCGCTTCCGCAGTCCGTGTACTGCCCGATGGCGATACCAACAATATTCCGTATAATCCCAGTTTTTATGAGCATCGTAAGTTGTCGGTCAATATGGCCAAGGCGTAAATTAACTGCCTCGATAAGTAATATCGCCTTATCAAAGCTCGGTAACGCCCATCCTGCGCCTGTGGCGATTGAGTCCTGATTGCCACCGATGAGTATGCCCTCGGCTTTGCCGTGAGTGGTTAATGTGTGAGTATGTTCGTCGGTCGTAGTGCGGACTATCACTGGCTCTGTAGTCGTTACGGCTTTTACGAATGATGCAGCAGTCTCCTTACCGAAACTCTCATCCCAAGGTGCGCCGTGTAAACCTACAAGTCCACAATGTTTTAGAAGCGCCATGTGTAAGATGGTAATTTCACTAAAACCTATTAAGAGCTTGGGGTGTTTACGGGCAGCTTCAAAATCCAAGCCGTCAGCAATGCGGTATGCACCCTTGCCACCACGCGTAGCTATGATAGCTTTGACATCTGGGTCACGGAGGGCTTCATTTATATCCGCTAACCGATCTTCGTCTGTACCGGCGAGGTAATCAAGACTATCGTCTACATCATAGACATGTTCTCCGTATTCAACGACCAAGCCCATGTCCTGTAGGACTTGAGCGTTGAGACCATCTCGTGGAACGGGACTAGCTGGCGATACGAATCGTACATGGTCTCCCGGCATTAATCTTGGTGGTAACATACTAGGCTCCTTTCATATCATTTACATTGTCGATTCAGTTATCAGGCTTTGAATGTTAGAGGACGGCCTTACATCACCAAAGTTTCGGTAGAAGGTTGCAAGCGTAGCATCGTGCTGACCTTCTTTATGTCCCCACAAGCAGTCGCTCACCATGGTAACTTCGTACTCTAGTTCGCAGGCATCACGAGCGCTTGATTCACAACAAACGTTCGTAACCAGCCCTGCGATAAGCAGCGATGTAACGCCGCGCTTCTGCAACTGTTCATGTAAGTTGCTTTTGCCAGGGAAGAACGCGCTGGCACCTTGCTTGGTGGCATACACATCATCTGGAAGCGCATCGAGCTCGTGCCATACGGTATGAGCTGTTCCACCTTCGGCGCCTTCTTCCTCATTCATTTTTGTAAATGCTTCACCGTAGACGGCACGCATATTTTTCGTAGCTTTTGCAATAGGCGTCGTAACCCAGGCGACAGTGCCACCATGTTCCCGCACGGTCTTGGCCAAGGAATTGACTAATGGCATAAAAGACCGTATCTCTTCTGTCGTGCCATGTGTCACAGAGCCCGTATCAAAATCGATAACTACCAGCGCAGTGTTCGCAGGATTTAGTGTCGGATACGCGTGCATACGCCCCCGACGTGGAATTACTTTGTTAAGCACCGCTTCTGGGATACCACTCGGGTGTGTTTCAGCCATATATAACCCTCCTTGTTTTTGTATGTTTTTGTTTCATCAGATGCTACGCATTCTGACAAGTCCTAAGCCTCACGAGCTTGTTTCTACAGTAGCATTCGCTGCTTGCGCTAGATAGTGTAGAAAATGCAGCGAATCAATGAATGAGGTTGTAGAAATTGGCATTGGCGACTTTGAAGGTGTGGGTGCGGACGATTAGAACTCTAGTTCTTATCGTAAGGATCAAAACCAAGCTCATCAACATCAAATGCGTAGCGAGATGGCAGTGGCACGCCTAGGAAATTGTACATCTCAATTGCCTGGTCGGTCGTGAATTCATTCGCTCGGAATAAGACGTGATCCTCATCCTCCGAGCCTATTGGCATGACACTGGAAGCGATCGCGTTTCTATAATGATCGCCTCTCATTCTCCCTCTTCGAGTTAAGGCAGTCAGTAGCTCAACCATTCCATCAGCTGTTCTAAGCTGTTCGTTATCTTGTAGCGTGCTGGGTGAAAATACGAGCCTCTCAAATAATCGGGCATTTCGCAGGGCACTTTGCGTTGCAAAGAAAGCGATTGCTTCTTCATCAACCTCTACGGCCTTCAAGGCAACAGTTGCGGCCTCAATGCTCACCGGAGCAATATTTACGTCACCTAAATCGTGTACGGCCAAGTTAGGGCGCCGTAAAGCAAGCGCATCGATAGTTGCATCGAGATTATCTCGACGCAACCGTCGCGTAACAGCTGGTGCAATGACGACGGTTGGGGTTTCGAGAAGCTGCGTTGCCATATAGTTAACAAGTTCTGTACGGTTTTCCGCCGCCGGTTTAGTAAACTCGTCGAGCACTACGAATTCTGTGTCTGAGACATAGTTATAGTGTGCTGCTTCCTGCGCTTGATGCATGATAATGCGGTCATCCAATGTCCACTCGAGCAATCGTAAGAACTGCATAGTTTTACCGACACCATTGCGACCGCTCAGTGTTACGATATCGGCTCCCTGCTGTATTGCATTGAGCGTTTCAGTGGCCTTAGGTGCCCAGACACCAGTCGGCTCGCTGTTCCAGAACGCATAGCCTCGATCTTGGAGCAGCACAGCAGGGTCAGCTGGCAATTCGCTAACTTCTATAAGTGGTGGTATGTCATGAGAATAGGGAACACTCATAAGTATATTATGTCAATAAAATGCCTTGCTGTCAATGCAACGACCCCTAATGGATGAAGTTGAAGAATTGGGCGGTAGCTGCTTTGAAGGTTCGGGTATCGACGATGTTCAGGCCTTTGACGTTCATTTCGGATATTGTCCAGTCGCCTGTAGTAGGGTCTACGGCGCTTACATATGCGACATGCCCTAAGTCGCCCGAGTCTGTTTGATAGACTGCTCCGGCTGTCGGTATATGGTCAACGAGGTAGCCGTCGGTTTTTGCGCGGTCGTCCCAGGTATTCGCGTTGCCCCACGTAGTCGGAATGGGGCTCCCAGCCTTAAGCCGCAGCGCAAACGCCCAATACGTACAGTTTCCCCAAGCATAGGTATCACCAGCGATTTCCGGCCCTTCGTAAAAACCTTGTACGTCGGTCGATACGGCGTACACAGTATCACTACCGTCGCTGTTCGACAGGAACGATAGTGCGTCATCTCCCAGCGAGAACACAGCCATAAATGGCAGGGCTACTACGACAGTGAGTACGGCCAGCACGGTCATGAGCTGTTTTTTAGATGTTCCAGATATAGTCAGTATAAGTACAGGATTCAAGTGCTATATATCTCCGACGGATTAGTAGTAATGAGCGGATGCTCTTTGTCAGATGCGACCACTTTGACTGCGACGTGGTTCTGGTCGGCAATGATGAGCGCATCGCCCCGTTCGCATGTCAGCAAGAAGCTCTGCTCGTATTCGCTCAAGTTGAACTCAGACACCACGTTCTTTATGGTGGTTGTGTCCTGGCGCATCAGTATGCGGAGTGCACTTTGCGATGCAATGGCACGGCCATAATCGCTATGCAAGAAGTCGTTCGCCTGCTGCGAAATGATAGAAACGCCCAAGTAGTATTTACGCGCCCGTCGCACTAGCCCAGCCACGAACCGAGCACTTTCCTCATGTTCTAGTAGCAGCCAGCCTTCATCGATAATCAGTAGCCGTTTCTCCGGCTGCGCCTTCACCTGGTTCTCGACGAAGTTAGAGATGATGAGCATCATGATCTGTCGTAAAGATTCTGGCAAATCTTTAATGTCGAAGATGACAAGCCGGTTCTTGAGTTCGATATTGGACTGTGCGTTGAAGACACTGGCAAGTGAGCCGTGCACGTATTTTTCCAGACGGGTGCAAAGGCTCATCTGCTCCAACAGTTTCAATTCGTGGTAAAGGTCGCTGAGTATCGGTTGCTTCTTGCGTTTACTCTTGTAGAGTGCGATGAGTACCTTGTCGAGTGCCGCTTTTTCGCTCGCGTCTAGTCCTTCCGCCATTAGGCTAATTACCTCGGTCAGGTTTTGGATATGCTCGGACAGGTCATTTCGAGTGCGGTAGGTAGTCGCCAGGTCGAAGGGATTGATTTTCTCTTTACTCTTGGCCGAAAGTTTTATATAGGTACCTCCGACAGACTCGCTCAACAGCTTGTACTCACGCTCTGGGTCGATGACGAGCACCTTGGTGCCTTGCATGAGCTGACGCAGTATCTCTACTTTGGTCGCGTAGCTCTTGCCGGAGCCGGATTGGGCAAACACGATGGAATTGGCATTATGAAGGCTGAAGCGGTCGAGGATAACGAGCGAGCTGTTCGATTTGTTGACGCCGTAGAGGATGCCTGATTCCTGGACGAATTCAGATGACATAAATGGAAACGTGAGTGCTGCAGACGAACTATCTAGGTTCCGTTTCTGGCTGAGCTGGTCTTCGGCGCGAGGGAGTATGGATTGTAGCGCTTCCAACTGCTGATATCGGGCTGGTTTGGTATAAAACAACTTGGCCGACAGTGTTGTTTCCAGAATTTTTGTGACTTTGTTGATCTCTGAAAGGCTTTCGGCTCGAAGCGCCACATAGATGCTCATTTGGAATAGTTTTTCCTGACCGCGCTGGATTTTGTCGCGCAGCTCCATAGCGGATTCAAGCGGATCGGTGACTTCCGAACCGACGATTTTGCCGGAACGTATCATCGCCCGTTTGGTCGATTCCAGTTCGGTAATCTTGCGGTGCAGTTTCGGGAGTGCCTGGAGTGCGTCGACTTCGTGTAGGTGGTATGAGATATCGATATCGTGGTTGAAGTTTACGAGCGTGTCGAGCCAGCCACTGGATGCGATAAACGGATAGCCCGAAACGAACAGAGTTCGCAGGTACACACCGTCGATGCAGAGGTAATCTGCCTGTTCTTCGAGACCGGCATATGACAGTACGTCGGTGTTATCTTGTTCGCCAAACGACAACGCTAGTTCTTTGGGACGTTCGTCGCGCTGCCGTTTCCATTCTTTGGCGGCTACTACCGGATTCGGGATGGTCATATTGTCTGCCCCTTCTGTACATAACTGGTGTGCAGCAACTCCAAAGCCTGCTGCGTAAGCGGCTGCAACTTGGCCTGCGCGGGGTTGTAGAACGTATAGAACAGGTCGAGGATTTCCAGGCTTCGCAGCGTGTGTGATTGCATACCCAGCCGGGCTAGGCCTTTCTGCACGATATCGATTCGCAGTTCCAACTGTTCTCTCACAAAGTCGAAGTCATCTTTGCCGGTCGCATCGTACGGAACCACGACATAGAAGTGTCTCGTCAGGATTTTGTTCGTGGCTATAAGCGAGCGGATAAACTCATCGTAGTTCTGAAGTTGCTGCTTATAAATCGGCACGGTCTCGTTGCCGACCCTCTCGTTTAAGTCGTTTAGGTAGTTATCCATATCGATTTCGCGCGTGCGGACAAGTACTTGCAGAGGACAGCCAACCGAGTTCAGGAAGCTCTCGTATGTCTCGATAATGGCGTCTTGCTCGTCTTCGCTCTTAAGCTCAAAGTTCACCGAGGAGACGGCAAGCACCATCCGGTACTTGTGGCCCGGCAAGAGTAAAATGTCGTCTTTGACGCCTTTGATATCTATCTGTTGGCGAGCACTAGATTTCCGGTTTGACTTCCGTAATACGGACATACAGTTTTCCTTTCCTATTCGTCTCAAACGACAAGTTAGCGGCAGGGTTTTCGATAATGTCGTGTAGGTTTACGACATCGGCAGTCGACAATAGTGACGTATGCGGAACTTTAACTATCTCTTCGGCGCGTTCGTCTATCGGTTCGGCTTCGTACTGTACATGCGCTTCCGCGCGGCCGTGCATACTCCGTTTGTCGAATATGTAGAAGCGCGGTCGGGTGTGATAGCGCATTAGCACCAGCAGCCATTGCAAAACTAGGACGCCTTTTACACGCACTGCCAGTATGCTGCAAATCACTAATACTAACGCTATCGCCACAAGCTTGTAGGTGGCGGTCTGTGTGAAAGGCGGTAGTATTACATACAAGATTCCGCCGATAAACACCGGCGTAGCGAGCAGGATGAGCTGAGACATGCCAAGATTGCCCGCAACCTTGTCTTCGACGGTAGTTACCTGTGCCGGCACGACAGTGGACCTCATGATTTACCTCCTTTGGTACTGCTAGGTTTTACCTTTGGCGCTACCACGGTCGAGCCGGTCTTAGGCCTAGGCTTTGTGGCACTGGCGGCTGGCCGAGATGATGAGCTACTGATGACGGTCACTCCTTCGGCTTTCTTTGGTCGTGGGATATACGAGGAGCCAGCAGCATGCCCGATATTCTTTTTGGAAGTCTCGCCTGCAATTACCGCTACAGCTTTGCCTTTGCCTGCCATATAGCTAATGCCGTTCACGAACTGACCACCAAGCTTTCGCATGTTTCGCGGACCAAGGCTGACGTAGCTGAACTGCATCATGACGCTCTGTGTTTTGAGCAGCGCTATAATCGTCGCTAGGCCAGTTACCATCGCCATTAGTGTATCCGGGAGGGCGTTGCCACTTGCCGACGACATACCCTTGAACAGCGAAGCGGCCAGTTCCAAAATCACTACGTGGACGAACAAGACGAATATGGTGGTGAGATACGTTTTCGCGGCAGTTTCGGAAAAATCCCTAAAACCAGGCACTAGCCAAGCGAGTAAGACCGCTGGCGACAGAACGGCACCCACATAGAGCGTTATGAGCCTGCCGACGTAGTACACCAGCAGGATGACAGTGAATATCAGGAATGTAACCATGATGAGTAGTGCGGCGACGCCTTGTCCGTCGGCATCTTTTACCACATTGGACAAGACGCCCCAAACCGATGTGCCACCTCCTGCTGCGTTTAAGGCTCTTATCATGGCATTGCTGATGCCGATAACGCCGTCGATGATGAAAATCGACGTATTCATGGCTAAAAAGACGAGGCCAAAGCGTGGCAGCAGATGTTTGAATTCTATTTCGTCGAAACCGAGCGTCGTAGCGCTCATCACGTGGAAGCCTAGTAGCGCGACAACGATTATGAACAGGGCATCCGCTATCGCGACCACGCCAAGCCACAGGTTGAAGACTGCCGAGTTGCTGGCCATGAGTTCGGTTGATGATGTGAAGAACGAAAGCGCCGCGAGGAACGGTTGTGCGACCGCCTGGATGATATTGTTCAGGAAGCCTGTCACGGCCTTTATGAGTACTGAGACTAGTCCGTTAGATACATGATCAGGCGATACGGCCTGAAGCTTCGGCAATGACGTACCCGTCGCCGCACTTGGGTTGCCGTATGCGTGCGCCAATATCGCCGTAAGCGCTCCGGCGGCAAAGACGATGACCAGACCGATGACGGCGTTCTTGAGAATTCGTTTCGCGTGATCAAGCTGCTCCGGTTTGCCCGCGCTCGTCATGTACGCATAGCCACCTGTGGCTATAAAGAACGCACACGCCAAAGACGCCACGACACACAGCATCCGCATAACGGGCACTATGTACGCGTGCATCACTGACGTGGCAGCGCTTGAATCCGCCATGAGCGTCATCGGCATGGCGAGCAGTTCGTGCATGTTCGGTTAACTCCCGAAAGCGTTGGTAGCGAGTGTAGTGACGATGTTGCTGAGGACGAACGCACCGATGGTGATAGCAAGACCCAGCGCAGAGTAAGTAAGGGTGCGCTTTGCCCGGTCCAAATGTTCAGGGTTACCTGAGCTGGTGATGTAGCTGAAACCTCCGACTACGAAGAAGCCGGTCGCAACCAGACCTGCAAGACCAGCCAACACCTTTATGACGTTGCGAATAAAGTTCTCGACATTGCTGATGTCACCCCCGGTGGCGGCGAGTGCGGGGTGGCTTAAAACAAGCGGCGCCCCGATAGCTGCGAAAAGCATAACGGCTCCCAAAGATTTTCTAGTCATTACCCTCTCCTTATTGTTTGGTTTCGATTATATAAGAAATATTTGCATTTTAGCAAATATTATTTCATAACCTTAAGCAGTATCTTCATAGATTGTTTGCTATACTTTGATTAATTAATGAAGATTGAGGGTAAAAGGCGTCTATGGACAAAGAAGATGTCGCTGCTCTAAATAGGGCACGCAATACGGGTGGTTGGAGCTATTTAGGCGCTATTATCCCCCTGGTCGGTTTGATTCTCGGAATAATAAGTCTTTCAAACATAGCATCAATTGAACCACCCGAAGACTCTAAAAAAGCCATTAGACGAATACGTGGAGTAAGAAGACTTGCCCTGGGAGGTATAGCCTTATCTATTGGCTTCATGCTTTTATATGGTGGTGCTACTTTCTTTACGATAACCCATAACAATAAAATCGCCGCACAAGAGACAAAAGCAAAACTAGAAGCATCAATAAAAAGCTGTAAGGATGAAATCTATGCGAATAATAGCAAGATATTTACGCTTTATGGCTCATATCCCGCTCCCACCGACAGTGTAATCGCGGGCTTTGATAAAACAATAGATGAAAAGGAATGCACTACGAATCCGACAAAGGCCATGGCCGCTTCGGATGCAGCCATTCAATCTGGTAAAACTGCGGCGAGTAATCGCTGCTTAGAGACCGCCAGACAAGACTATAATCATACGCTAGAAATAAACGCGGTATCTGTGACAAAAGATGCCAGTGGTAATAACATCTATCACATGTCATCGGAGAATCTGCAACGCATTGAAGACTCTTACACTTCAAAGAAGAATAGCTGCAACATAGAGTTTTCGTAATTTCGTGCATTCCGAAGCACATAGCCTAAGGACGTGTCGATACTTAGATGTGACATACGGTATACTGCATTTAGCCATGAAACAGACCCGGAAGAGACCAATCTATATCGCCGCCGCACTTCTCGTTCTTGTGGTCGTAGGGCTTTTGTTCTTCGGGCTACATAAGCCGGAACGAAGTGTGGCCAGCTACTGCAAGGTATACGGTGAGCAGTCGAATATCCTAGCCCATGCTACAGGCGATACATACAGCGTTAAGGTATTCAGCCATTCATCCAGCGACCCTGGCGACTTTGTGAACGCTTTTTCCAAGCTCGAAGCCGTCGCTCCAAAAGAAATCGAGCCCGATGTGACCACGCTGAAAAAGACTTTCCAATCCATTAAAGACAACCCATCTAGCGCGATCTCCGCTAGTCTAAGCGGGCTAGGAGCCGAGGATTCAGTAAAAAACTGGACCAAGATTCATTGCGGCATGCGCTAGTATTGGCATTCAAAAAATATATGCCAGGACTTGTGCTAGCTTTCAATATAGCTGAGAAATGTCCTATCAAAGTGTAATGGAGTGTAGTAGGGACCTCCTATGATGGCCGGACGTTCCGCAATCAGGCCGTAATTACCAAGCTGAGTTAAAGCTTGTGCAAGTTCCGGCAAGGTGTCTTCGCACAGACGTCTATCCTTTAAAAGTCTGTCCATCTCATTAGCATTTAGTTGAAAACTTTCCTCGCTTGAACCATGAGGGTTATCCGAATATGCGTAAGCTCCAATCATATAAAAGGCGGCGAGAACGATTAGTTCTATGCCTGTAATTTGCTGGGTCACTAGTAAAATCTTGCTAAAGTTTTCGTAGCTCCTCTGTTGTTCGTAGGTAGCTCTTTGAAGGATCGCCTTTAGTAATTTTCGCCTTTGTTCCGAACTCTCAAAGTTATACCTTTTCCATATATCTAGCACCAGTGAAGCGTAATCCTCTGAGCTTTTAATCCTGGCTCAGGATTCCCCGGCCGTCAGGCCGTGGGATGAATGACCCACTCGCAAACCAATTGGGATTGGTTTGAAACAGATAATGCCCCGACCGTAAGGTCGTGGGAAGTTTACTTTCCATTACAACCTGATTAACAAATTCAGCACTATCAAATAACTGCGCCGCACGTGTCTGGGACATGTCAGCAAAGGCTTTGTCTATTACAATGGATAAGCTTTCGCCAAGTGCCGCGGCAACTACCGTTTTCCAGTTACCACCAACGGCTGCAGCGCCACCGGTAACTATCACTTTTCCGGTATTTGCAATTGATTTCTTAGCATCCATAAGATTATTCTACATTGTCGAAGACTCAAATACCTGAATACCCTATTTCTAGTACAGAGCGGATGCAGAGTTTACCGCGAGTCTGACGCAGGTTTTGACAAGAAAAGTGCACTAACGTGTAGATCTACCCCCTAAGTACTCTTTTATGTAAACCGAAAGCTATCGACAAATTCGAAGAAAGTTTTATCGAGAGAAGATTTACCTGCGTGTTCACTATGACTTATATGCATAATAAGCCCGTAAACTTTTCCATACTTCGCTAGTGTGAGGTAATAACAAGAGAAATCTTTTCTAATCGGATACGATCCGTACACATATGGTGAACCCTGCTTACTGCCCTTGCTATATTGGATTTTATCAACATCAATTCCAAGCGCAGAAGATACTGTTTCTTTGTGAGATGATTCAATTGTTTCTTGTATCTCACGCTGACTCTTGAGGCGTTCATCTAAGGGTATGGCATATATTGCATACTCCACGACACCTTCAATTGCGTATTTGTAGTTATTTCCATCCTTATGCATCTTCACCGAAATAGTTTCTGGAAATATACCGACAGTAAATCTGTCTTCGTCTGACTTAAAGTGTTTCGGGCGATTTTTCTCTACTTGATTGTGCGCGATGAAGGCAATTAGTAAACATATGATTACGGCAATCGGTAAGGCCCCCCAGAACTTATGCCAACGTTGTGTAGAAGTTGCCTCAAAACCATCATTCGCGTATGTCACACAATTACTGTAAGGTGCGTCCCCCTGCTCCTCACAACTTGGTCGACCTAAATTAATAGCAAAAATACCACTTATGGCAATGGCTGCACCAATACCACATAGCATATACGGAAGTACTCTTCCTTTGATTGCTTCTTTTTTTATCCATTCCCAGCTCAATACGCCAGCTCCAGATATAACTACCACAAGAACCCCCACAACGAGACCCCATAGAAATCCCGATAATGGCGTAAAACTGTCCCCAATAAGCCCCACTAACGCTCCAAGTATGCCAAAAATTAGGGCACCACATAAAGGGCTCGCCATGAAAATTAGTATGATTATTTTCTTACGCTTGTCTTTTTCGTTTTCATCAGTCATCGTGATTAGCCTCTCTTGTTTTTGTCATGCGCTACAAGTATTGTCCAGGTGATTCGTGGACAGGGTATGCAATGCTACACCCTTGTGAATTTAAGGACTGTACTTCTGTGGTATAAGTAGAGAATGCCGGTTCGTATAGGGTGTTAAATTTGTTACTTGCATCTGCTAAGTATTCTGACTTTGGACTGTGTACGGTCTTGTACTGCATGACCTCCCATTCATTCATCACTGTGTTGTAGGCCGTTCTGGCTTGAAGCGTCGCTGAATTAAATACAGAAGATGGAGCCGATACTTGAGTATCGCACCATAGGGCTTTTGCGTTCTTGACACACTGACTATAACTTGGAGTGTTGGTCGCACATCCATACTGGTCCAAAGTACTTCCTAAGTCGTTAGTACCGGTTGGATTTGTTGAGTTCTGACTGCTTGTGCTCTGTTGGGTATTGTCTTGCGGTATTATGTCCTCTTTCGGTAATGCCGCTTTAGTATCCGTCTCGTTTGTTGGTCGATGAGTACTTGTGTCTTTTGTTGCTGGCTGCCGATGTTGAGACGCTATAACACCAGCCGTCCCGCCAATTATGACTACAAACATTAACAAAAACTGCATGACGGTTAAACTAAATAACGGGGTCTTCCTCATAAGAACAGAACGATAGAACTTTTTAAACCAAGGCAATCTCATGCCAATAGCATAACACCTCAGCTTGGGAAAAATTATTCCTGGAGCGAGCTAGGCGATTTTGTGAATGCCTTCTCAAAACTCGAAGCCGTTGCCCCCAAAGAAATCGAGCCCGATGTCACTACACTTAAAAAGACTTTCCAATCTATCAAAGACAACCCATCCGGCGCAATCTCTGCCAGCCTCAGTGGCCTGAGCGCCGAAGACTCAGTTACCAACTGGACCAAAACCCACTGTTCAGTAAAGTAGTCTTTATCGACAAGCGCCTACTGTATATTTGCCGGAACAGCGAGAAAGTCATGACTCTGTATTAGCATGATTTAATCTATAGGCCACGGCTACCGCTCAGGTGCTAAAATAACAGGTAGAATGAGAGAAGAAACACCTTACATCACACCAAATTTATTAATGGCCGTGTCTTTCGAGAATCTCCTCGACGACTATAGGCAGTATGGCCGCTATTTGGCTTGGGCGCATAAAGATACGCACGTTACACCAGGGGACATATTGAGCCAGCAGTTGGTATTCGTCGTGGGCGAGCCGGGTCAGGGCAAGACACGCCTTCTTATGGAACTCCGCCGACAAGCAGCTCAACAGAAAGTTATAGTTGACCTTAAGACAAGGGGTCGAGAGGAAACGATAGATAGTTTCATAAACGCACAGGCTCTCGGCTGGAAGCCAGAGGATGAATCGGTTGTTTTACTAGATGGCCTAGATGAAATAGCCCAGACGGACATATTGCACGCCATTCGCCGCATTAAGGAATACATACGCAACCATGCTAACCATAAAATAATTATTGCCTCTCGACTGCACTATTTTACGCAATACACTCCACAATTTTCCGACCTTACTCACGCTCGGTACGTAATGGTTGAAACACTGGAACTCAAACAATCTCGCCAATTCCTGTCCAGTCTAGGTATCTCAAATGCAAAAATCGAGACCATCATTAAAAGTCTACGCTTCAGACGAGAAGATCCGCTCGTTGTACAGAACCCCAGATATCTTGAGTTCTTAGCAGACTTTATCAAGGCGAATCCGTCCGTTACGGAAAATATTAACAGGGCAGTCATTTTCGACAACTTCGTAGATAACGCACTTAAAGCAGAAGACGCCAAAAACGCTTCTTCTCTCAAGCAGATTAAGCGTCGTTTTCTCGAGCGATTAGCACTAACTATGGAGATCGCACAGGTAAATACTGTGAGCGAAAGAGAGTTCACGACTTTTCTGGATGACGCAAAGTCAGATGCGAAACTAGCACTATTGTCGCAAACTACAGTCGATGACCTGTATGTTCATAGCCTATTAAAGAAAGATAAGGATGATAACGTAAGCTTTGATAACGCCGAGATGCAAGAATATCTTGCCGCCAAAGCCATACTAGACCTGAAGGATAAGTGGCATGCCCTATTCGACATTGCTATCGAGCCAAACCTCCGTGAGCTATATCCCTCATGGGAGAATACTGTTTCATTTCTCATTGACGAGATGCCCGAGCTACTCCCGGAACTTGCAAACCTTAAGGACAATCCTGACGCCGTTGCAGTAGATGAGTCGTGGCATAGGTTACTGACTGGCTCGACGTCGCTCAAACTCAGCGAGGATTATAAAAGAGACATCTATGAGCGAGTCTCGAAGTACTACTTTGACCATAGCCTGCCCATAGCAGATGAAATTGCTTTTAATTTAGCGAACTACATCCTCGACGACCAGCTTCCGCCACTGCTAAAAGTAATCAACGCAAAAGCTGACGACGAAGCCACGAAGATAAAACTCGTGAACGCAGCGCGGATTGTTGGCTATACCGCCTCATTAGGCAAGCTTCCTCAGCAGCAACGCATTACCGTTCGCGCTCGAATGATAGAACTAGCAAAGACATCACCGGAAGCGCATATTCAACGTGAAATGGTCGACGCGCTGGGTGAATTCAAGGATGAGAGCGTTTTGGCAGAACTCTTACCGCTCACATCTAGTACGGACTCAATGATTCTGGACTCTTTGCAGTCGCTCGCAAACGAGCTAAACCGTAACAGTTCTGAAGCAATTCAAATATTCGTGGCTGGGATAAAAAACCCGGAGTCGCATTATGGTCGACATGGCTTACTCGGTGTTGACTCATCAGAAGGCATCAAGGGAGCGTTGGATACTATATCGACAGACAACGATATACTCTTCCAACTCATTGAGCATAACTCACTTTTCAAAGATGAAGAAGATGGTTTTCTAGATGCAATAAAAACCAATTGGCATCAGCAGTGGTTAGTCAAACTTAAGCAGTTAGTCGTAAATTCCCTTGAGCTTGAATATGGCTATTACGCAGTACGGTCATCATTTATTGCTAAGACCATCGGGCTTATCGGCGAAAAAGACCCATTATATTTTTCTGAACTCCTTGCCGTGACGAGCGACAGAAAGCGTATTCTAGCCGATGAGCTTAGTCATGCCCTAGCGAGTATCATGCGAAAAGATGATACAGCAAAGCTTGCCCAAGCTATCAAGGAAGCTAAACCCGAACATATTGAGTGGTGGCTTTTCGCCATTCTTAGGGCGCTGCCTAAGAGTGACAACCCGAATGCTATCGATATTGAAAAGGAAGCTCGCGCACTACTCCCCGATATGTATAAGGAGTATGACAAGGCGTTAGCCGAGTCTAAGAAGAGCGGATCAAAAAACCCGGCACTTGAAGAGCTAAGGAATCATATAACGAAAGCCCGTGAAACTAACCCTCAAAGCGTAGCCGAAGCAATGCAGGACTTAACTAATGACAGTCGTAACGGACTCATGGAATCAGTTCCCGAAGAAGACCTTGAATTTCTGTGGCAAGAAGCAAAAAAGTACTTCCTCGACCCATATGACCCCGCTGATACAAAGGTAAAAATCACGGCTCGTTCTGCGGATGGTGCAAAGTCCTATAATATCAGTAGGTTTCTCAATGTATTCTCTTTGAGCGTAGAATTTGGCGCTAAGACCCAACGTAAGGATATCGCAACGTATCGTGCAAAGCTCATCAATCTCATCCCCTTTGCTTATAACGATAGCTTGGAAGCCGTCTTCAGTGTCGTAGGTGAGATGACTACCATAGAACAAGATGTGCTTATTGACGCATACAGCGACCTTAATGCCGATAGGGCACAGTTTATGATTGGGAACCTGCTTGAGGTTGCTGAAAAGTACAGCGCGCATAACATGGCTCCAATTCTAGATAAGGTCGTCGACCAAGATGGCACCGCTATATGGAACAGGGAGAAAGCCCTTGAGTTATCCCAGTCATTCTTGCCGAATGAGAAAAGGCTTCAGCAGGTCGTTGAGACCTATATTAGCGACGGAAACTTGAAGGCTCTTGCCCTAAAGGCAAATGCCCTGTTAATCACTAAGCATAGCAACGATCAGGCTCTGAAATGGCTAATCAAATATATCCAAGAAAGTGCTTACGAATTCGTGCAACCAACAGGCGCGCATACGGTTGACTTTAGAGAGCATGAGCTGCGTGACGGTGATACTATCACAGCGCTTTATGGCGTGAAGAATCCTAAATACATCGACTTATACCTCGGAATGTGGCAAAAGGGTGCAGACCTGATGAGCAAAGGGGTAAGCTGGGAAAACTATGCTTATTATCTCTGGAAGGCTGTTGACCAATACTTTTCAAATCTTATTATAGATGGTGACTACGAGCCCTTAAGTAAATTAGAGAAGCATGTAAGTGGCTACAAGGATAATGTAGTGTCAGCGCGATACATTAATCGCCTAAACGCACTGAAACGAAGCTACCTTGAAGCAGTCGGCAAACCAACTGTCTTTGCGGATGCTGTTAATAGGCATAACGAATTAAGCACCAAGAGATATGTTGCCGTGAGTTCGAATGCTAAGCTATTTGAAATCGTTCATGCTGCCTTTGATAATGATTGGCGATCATGGGTTGCCCAAGAGGGTCGTACTTTTAAACTCGAAAAGCAAGAACAGAAGTATATCTTCATGGAATTACAGAACATACTATTGCGTAAAGGCTTTCCAGCGGAGAGTATGCGTGTTTTACGAGAGTCACAAGCTGTAGATAACACCGCCACTGACTATCTTGTATACTATAATTTCTACGGTCCGATTGTAATTGAGCTGAAACGCTCGGGGCATGGTGAACTACATGCAAAAAAACTTGAAACCCAAGCGTCCTATCGGAGCTTACAGAAATATATGCGCGAATTTAGTGCCCAAAGGGGTATTTTCCTTGTGTATGACGATATGTCAACGAGTGATGATGACTGGGAAGCGTTTGTAGTCAAAGTAAAACAAGCATATGAAAAGATTCCAGGTGTGGCAGTTGTGGCAGTCCGAGTTCCTGCCACCGCATGACTACATGCCTAGCCCTAAATAATCGTTTGGTTACCGTTGGCGTTGAAGGCGGCGATGAGTTTTGGTTCGATGAAGCTGTCGAGAAGTGAGATGTTATCGTACAGAATGTTTATATCGGCGGTTGTACCGCCTGTTCGAACCGCGCGTGCCGCTTCCAAAACTGCCTTATACTTTGCATCGGTAATGACTTTTGCCGAAAGTTCGTAGATTTCGTCATACCCAACCGGAAATGTTTTGAGCTCTAGAATCTCTAGGCAGCGGACACCGAAAAAACACGACTTGCTGAACTCTTCCATACTCGTCTGCATATCTCCCGCTCGAAAGGATAGTAGTGCAGCCAGTGCCATACCAATGTCGAAGCGAAGCCGCTGTATAAGGTCGAGTGTGGTGATGGGCGGCGGCGGAATTTGCTCCACTAAATGGTCGCCCGCAATAGTACGCCCACCTTTTATGATTTCTCGCAGATAAATGGATTTCTGAAACACATGCCCGAAGGTGCCATGCAGCAGTTCTTCCCACTTGAACGGGTAAGCTTTTACGTTTGGATTAGAAATCGCTGCGTGAATGTCGCTGCGCTGCACATATTTGTCATCATCAAAAATAACACCAACCTCGTAATCACTATCGGGCTTGGCATCGCCCCGCCCACGTGAGCCATATAGGAAAACTGACTTTGGATTGAATTGAGCAAGCTCTTGTAGTGCAGTCGTTACTATGGGGTCTTCGGTCATATCTTCATGATAGCAGTGGTTACGGGCAATGGCTACTTTACTTCGTATCTCAAGTGGAGGTAGGAGTTAGCGAGAATGTCGGCGCTTACGAGTTTGAGCGGTTTTAGGAAGTGGAGGTCGGCTTCGGTTGCAAGCGATGGGCCGTCCATGAGGGTTGGAGTGGCCTTGCCTCCGATAAGGAGCGGAGCCACTATGATTGAGACATTATTTATTAGCCCCTCGCGGACGAGCTGGGCGTTCATCTCACCACCCGACTGCACGGTCAGATTGTCGGCACCGGCTTGTTTGAGTCGCCGAAACAAGTCTGCAAAGTCTACTTTGTGTTCGTAAGAAATCACCTCCAAGTTAGCTTCGGCGCTGGTGTGCGCCGGGTGCTCGGCGTTCGTCGTAACTATGTAAAGTTTCTTCGTTCGCTTGCACAAGTTCGCAACACCAAGCGCAGTCAGGTGCGGTTTGTTGTCCAGGATTACGAACGTGACAGGCAGTTGGTCTACTTCTGCCTTTTCTTCATTCCAGCCAACCTTCGCCATTACCCGTCCCGTGTTAAACGAGAATAGATCAGTCTTTTCTTCGAGCTCATAGTACTGGTGCAAACCTTCTTTGACGCCCGCAATACCTGGCAAATCTTTGTCCATATCGCGCTCATCGCCCTCACCAGTAGATATCTTTCCATCCACTGACATCAGCAAAAACAATGTAGTATTCGGCAAATCATTCATATAATAGGCCTCTATTCTGCCTTCGAGTTTGCGAGCGTAGCGGCTCTTATATGATTCAGCTCTTTATTTGTGTTGTACTGCTCAACTTGTCCGCCTAAGGTGAATAAATCTATAAGCGCACCTACACCAAACACGCCACCTGTAACAAGCCAGAGGATACCCGTGCCAATTTTACCGATATAAAATCGATGGAATCCTAGAATGCCAAAGAAACCCACCAACCAAAGCACATATGCTATACCTTTAGACTTCATACATACTCTCCTTTATACACGCCCTGATTAGATATCTTTATCATATCACTACCTCTTTTACTTCCGGGAGATTTTGTGGGCATCGGTACTCTTTCAGATTCAGTCAATTGTATCTATCGTCCTTGACGAATTCCACCCATACACCATCGGGGTCCTGGATGAAGAAATAGCTGACCTTCGTTCTGCCGAACGTGATTTTGGTATCGTCGTTCGCAAAGCCCTTGGCCTTCATATCTTCGAGTGCAGCCTCGATGTCGTCGGCCTGCAACGCAATGTGTTTGACCCCGATATCCTCCAGATTGTTAGCATATTCATAGGTAACGGGTGGTTCGGTTTCGTTTTTCTTGTATGCGAATATCTCTAGGAATGAGCCGCCCAGTTTTAGGTGCACGATCGACATGGAACCGTCTGCTTCGTCGTACCGGTGCACTTGCTCATAGCCAAGGGCTTTGTAAAACTCCAGCGACTTGTCTAGGTTACGAACCGAAATCGCCGTGTGGTGCGGCCGGTAATTCATTTATTTCCTCCGTTCCATTCAAGTTTATACTTCTGGCCGCTAGTGCTGTTGCCAAGCTTACCGAAAACGTACCAGTTGGCAACAGTAACCTTATAGAACTGGTGCCCATCGGGCCTCTCAGCTTCAGCCAAGATGTCATCACTGGCGTTAAGCCGTGCCTTTATGAGTTCGAAAGCTTTGTGTTGTGCCACGCCACTTGAAAGCAATTCGGCAGTACCCTCGAAGTATACGCCCAGCGGATACTCTCCAACTGCGAACTGGCGAACTATATTTCCCGCCACCTTCGGGTTCGCGGCTATATCCTGGCTGTGGCGACGCGATGTGAGCGAACGGAAGTATATGTTCAGATTTTCGTCGTAGGCGAAATGAACTTCACATACCCACGGCCTATTGTCTTTACTTGTGGCGAGTGATAAGTGTACGACCTGTGGCAGATATTCTCGGATGGTTTGCTCTATGTTCATGTAGGTATTCTAGCAAATATACAGTCATTCGTAGTCAGTACATTACGGTATCGTCGCATGAAGCCAAGCTCCAACTGCAGTATCTCATCATTAGTCTAAACCAGATAACGCCATAAATGTCGCTACTGCACCGGCGGAGAGTTGTTGTCTGCTATAGTTATGCTATGAAGACAGTTACGAAGCGGCTACACGATGGTCAAGATTTACTACAAGAGATCCAGAAGCTAGTACAAGAGCACCATGTACAGGCTGGTGTCATCCTATCCGCCGTAGGCAGCTTGAGCAATTCAAAAATCCGTGTGCCTGTTATTGACGGCAAGGTAAAATACATCGAACCGGTAAACCTTGAGATAGATAGCTTGCACGGTACTGTTTCAGAAAATGGTTGCCATCTCCATATTTCAGTTTCAGATACAAGTGGTCACGTTATGGGCGGCCACGTAAAAGAAGGCTGCACCATTCGAACCACCTGTGAGCTCGTCATCGGTATTTTAGATAACACCGTATTCAAACGTGAACCTGACCCTCAGACTGGTTTCGACGAACTAGTCGTCTAGTTGCGACTACTAATCATTGGCCTGATTCTTACGTTTTACATAGCTGCGAAGTGTAGTAAGGCCAAGCAGTGCGCTGATAGCCGAAGCGACAAAGATGCTCAGCTTGGCGCTGTTCTCTAGACCAGGTTGGCTGCCGAATGCAAGTTCGGTCACGAATATCGAAACGGTAAAGCCGATACCAGCCACCAACCCGACGCCAGTAATCTGCCGCCATGTAGTCCCGGTTGGAAGTTTTGCCAAGCCTAGCCGCGTAAGCAACCAGCTGGCCCCAAGAATGCCAGCGACTTTGCCAACACAGAGCCCCGCCACAACGCCAGCCGCCATCGCAAGTGCCCCAGGTTCAGCAAATCCGCTCAGCGTCAGTACGATGCCGGTATTCGCAAAGACAAACAGTGGCACAATAATAAGCGTTGACCACGGTATGGCGTGGCGTTCGACGCGTTCCGCAAGATTATCTTGGCCAGGAGTACGACGTGCAGTTATTGGTGTCGCCAGGCCTAACAACGCACCAGCGATGCTGGCGTGGATACCACCGGCTTGCAGCGCTAGCCAGAGGGATATGCCCAAGATTACATACAGCCATAGAGGCAACCAGCCTTTCTTCCCTAGCAGTACCACCGCTCCGCACACAAGAACCGCTAGGAGTAGCGAGGCTACATTGAAACCGCTGCCGTAAAATAAGCCGATGACGAGTATCGCGCCAATATCGTCAACGATTGCGAGTGTCAGCAGGAATAGTTTGAGTGAGCTAGGGATATGTCTGCCGGCGAGGGTCAGAACACCGACGGCCAGAGCGATATCGGTCGCCATAGGTATTGCCCAGCCCTGCGCTGCCGGTGTGTCGTGTGTGAAAAATACGTATAGCAAAGCAGGCAGTACCATACCGCCGATGGCGGCGCCGATTGGCAGCAGGGCCGTTTTGCGGTGACGCAAATCACCGCTTACCAGCTCGCGTTTTATCTCCAGGCCGACCACTAGGAAGAATATGGCCATAAGGCCTTCGTTGACCCAGTGCTGCAAATCGTAGGTTAGATTCCAACTGCCGAGGCCGATAGTTAGTTCGGTGTGCCAGAGATGCTCATACCAGCTAGCCAATGCCGTATTGGCACACAGGAGCGCTAGGGCGACAGCACCTAAGATGAACTTGCCGCTGATAGCCTCGTCGCGCAGTAAGTACGCCGCTACGGCCGGTAAGCGGGTGACATGGACTGCACGTCGAAGGTGATGGTGAATAGTTTTAAGCATAGCAAGTCGGTCGCTGACCAGACTTCCCAGCACGCCTTATGTATAAGTGTACCGTAAGCGTTCTAGCATAGCTAGGGTCCACCGGAGTAGTACGCCACCACATTACTAATGCTCTTTTCTAAAGAAAAGAGCCAACCTCTATTGCCGTAGCAATAGAGGTTACGATATAGAATCCAGCGACGCTAGTTCATCGGTGTCTTCAACACTCGTCCAGACTGGCGCATCGGCAGTCATATTGTCGAGTGCTACGATGGTACTGGTGTAAATCCGCATGTCTTCCATATCTGACCGGTTCAATTGTGCCCGCACATTGCGTTGTATACGCCTCTCTGCCGCGCCCCATTCACTTAAAAGCAGTAAGGCTGGCATTTCGCTGCCTGTCACATCCCAGCCACCTTCGTCAAAGAACTCACAATAGTTCGCTATGCGCTTATCCAGTGCCGCGCGTGGCGCGGAGTCGGAAACCAAATCGAAGAAAAACCTCTTGGGTTGCTTCGGGTCGTCAGTTGGCAGCGAAAAGAACGCGTCAGGCAGCTGTGCTGGGAAATAGTCGTACTGAGCAATGTCCCGCCGCGTGAAGACTTTAAGCGCGGGATAATGGCGCTTGAGCAGGCTGGTGTACTTGTAAACGTTCAAAGTATGCATTATGAATTCCATGCCGACGGTTTTGTCTTTATAGCTGCCCTTTATGACAGCATTAGTTACAGTTTCGTGCCCTAGGTGTTCCTGCAATATCCTCAAGCCCTGTGGTGTCAAATAGTATGCGGATGGAACACCATGTAATTTCAAGTGCTTTTCAAACCGCTTTCCTAAATAGCCATATTTAACCAATACTTCCAATTTCTCGTATAGCCCATTTTGTGGTTTTACTCCAAGACTATTTGCTAGTAATTGAGGACTACCAAAACGATATTTATATATCAACTCCAACAGACCAATTTGACCTGCATTTAATGTAGACCTGGCATACTTTACCTTCATACTGTAAGCATACATCACCCTTCCTATTCACTTCTATATATTTATATATAAGAAGAGAGAAAAAGAACGAATTATAACAGATGTAATAAGGTTAAATTTACCCAATCCCGGAATAGGGTAATTATTTGTTGTAATTCATGCATATATTTATTGTTATTGTGTACCCCATGGGGTACAATTATATTAGAGTTAAGTAAGACGAAACTGGCTCCTTAACAATTCGGCTACACAACTAAAAAGGAGGGTTCCTATGACAGTTACCGTTAAAACATTTGCTGGTGAGAAAATCACCATACGCAATAAATCATTTAGCGAAGCGCTCGGCATCCTGCGGGCTGGAGGCGTTTCAGAAGACTGGATTTTCGACATGGAGGCACGACTCGATGAAGCTACTCACTAAAGCTGCCGCCGCTAAAATACCAAAGCTATACGCCACCGAACATATCGAAACGCCAGACAAGATTGCCTACGCTAAGTTCTTCCACCCAGTGTCGCAATGGACTTGGTACGTTATGGAGTACGACGGTGCGGACACATGCTTCGGCTTGGTGGTTGGGCATGAAACCGAGTTCGGTTATTTTTCATTAGAAGAACTGAGTTTGGTCGGGTATGGATTGCCCATAGAGCGTGACAGGTACTTTAAGCCGACACGCGTAAAAGACCTGCTAGTACATGAGATAGAAAGGGTGGCGGCGTAAGCCGCCGCCCTTTGGGGGAACCATGACGATATCGTTTAACGAACACGACCGGCGCATGATATTGCACCGACTGGCAGATAACAACCGTATAGCCACTCAGCGGCGGGTTACGGAAGTGCTGGAGAATATCGAGTTCGCATTCCAGCAGCAGTACGGCAATGAAGCCGATCGCATCATCTGCGAATTTAAGGCTGACCTGTCATGATTGACAGAGAATTTCTAGAGAAGGAGGCACTGATGAAAGTCTGTGCCTCCGACTACTACGATTTGCAGGACTATCTTGCTATAACCAGCGACCAAGAGCTGTTGGACATCATCGAGGGGTAGGGCCACTGCGCAGAGTGCGGCAAGTGATTGTTACGAGAGGTCTATTGTTGTATAATATTCCTCGATGACCGAACCAAAACGAGAACGCGTCCAGATAGATATGTCACATGCAGTACGCCGTAGAGCAAAGACGGTGGCTATCGAACGTGACATGACGTTAGTGCAACTCGTACTCATCGGACTCTCCAAGGTCGGCGACAAAGCGCTGACTGAACTCATAGAAAAAGAACTGGCTGAAAAAACGAAGCCAGGTCGCCCACAAAAATAACCCTTTTAACTGTGTAGCCGGATTGTTATGGAGCCTCGACGGAGGGTACTATGCCGAGGCCAAAAGGCAGCAAGAACAGAATACGCCAGTTACCAGCTGAGCAATTCAGCTATACCAGCGCCCAACGCATTGAACTTGTTGCCGACCTTATCGTAGAGAAGATACTTGAAGACCGTCATAACGGCCAGCATTTAATTGCTATCTTGGAGGCAAGCGATGCAACCCCAGCAAGCCACTAAAATACGCAATGGCCTACTCGCCATACGTGTCTCGTCCGACAAACAAGGTCGTGACGGTGATTCGCCAGAAGAACAGCGCCAACGTGGCGAACGCATGGCTGCCGATAACAATATTAAAGTCATCGACATGGTCATCTTGGTCGAGTCAGCCTCACACGCCGAACAGCCAATGCAGGAAATCGTCGAACGCTGTAAAGATAATCCGGCCGTTGAAGTCGTGCTTATCAAAGCAATCGACCGTTTTACGCGTGGCGGCTCCTCTGCATATATCAAGCTGAAAGAACAACTCGATGCACTTAATGTGATACTCATGGATACTTTCGGTGTCATAGACGGCCGCCGCGTGAATACACTTGAGCATACCGGCTTCGACTACTACTGGAGCAATTACAGCCCATCTTTTAAGAATGAGCTGCTAGAAGCCGAACGGGCCAAAGACGAACTGCGCGACATTATGACCCGTATGATTGGTGCTGAAATACACTACACCAAGCTCGGTTACTGGATGAGGCAGCAACCATATGGATATGCGAGCGAGAAAGTGAACACACCGAACGGCAAGCGCCTTATACTCATACCTCACCCCGAAGAAGCACCTTACATGCAGCGCCTATTCGCTATGCGCGCTGAAGGCATTTATACCGACCAACAGATTGCAGATGAGCTTAATAGGCTCGGCTTCGCCACACGCCTGCAGTACGTCCGAGATAAATACGACAATACTAAAGTCATAAAGCATATTGGCGGGCACAAGATGACCGCCAAGAGGGTTGATTACTATTCTCATAAGCTTATCTATGCTGGTATCATCAAAGAGAAATGGACGAATAACGAGCCAATCAAAGCCCAATTTGACGGCCTCGTACCAATAGAAGTATTTAACAAAGCAAATCGTGGCAAGCTATTCATCGAGATTGATGCCGACAATAACGTTTCCGTACACCGCAAACGACCGCCTGAGCATCTTGTTAATAAGAACATGCATAACCCCGAGTTCGCATACAAGAAGGTCGTAGCTTGCCCACAATGTGGCAGTACGCTCTTGGGCAGTGCATCGCGCGGAAAGATGGGTAAATACTATCCTGCCTACCATTGCAGCAAGAACGGTCACTACTTTCGCGTACCGAAGGCTGCGTTCGAGCAAACCGTAGAAGATGTCGTCAGGCGGCTGCAAATTAACCCGCAGCAGCTAGACACTCTCCTAAGCGCTATCGAGGTCAAGTGGAACGAAAGACAAGTGCAGACCGCTCAGGATGACAAGAAGCTCGAGGAGCGCCGTCAGGAGCTTGAAACGCAAATCAAGGCGGTCATCGACCGCATGAAGATGGTGTCGTCAGAAACCGTAATCAAACGAATGGAGGAAGAAGTCGTGAACATTGAACAGCAAATCGCCAAGCTACAAACAGCTAGTGAACAGCCTACAGAAACGGTCGATATACAGGTGGTTTTACAATACGCCCGGTATTTGGTGGAACACCTGTCTGATATACTCATCCACCTCAGTAATCCGCTCCGTAAGGCCGCCTTTTTCGGTGCTATCTTCAATATGGTTCCGAACTACGAAGATTTAGTCGGTGGAACTCAAAAAAACAGCCCGTTACCAGGGGTAAACGAACTGTTTCAAGTTGGATGTTTTGAAAATCCTAATATGGTGATCTCACGGAGAATCGAACTCCGATTGCCAGGATGAAAACCTGGTGTCCTAACCGTTAGACGATGAGACCATGCTAGGTATTCTGCAATGTACTATTGATTTAGCCCTCTGCGCAAGCACGGACAGCCTGGTGTCCTCCCTACTCATCGACTGCCTTGCAATCGCTCGTAGGCTCGCCTTAAACGATGAGACCGTAGTGCCAAATCCACCCTATTTTACCCCAAAATAACCCTTTTTTCAAGGGGTAAATGGGTAAAATGCTTATTTTTCGGGCAAAGAGGTTATGTTATTAAGCAGTATTATTGACTTTTTTGCATTTTTGTGGTAAGATGAAAGGGTCACAGTGAGTGAGGTGGAAATCGCTCATGTAAACAGTCGAGTACGTTGACAATCAGGCTATACCTTATCGCTTGATACCTCTGGTATCGAGCGTACGTACTATCAACTTTTACAGGGGTAGCTACAGAGATCACGATCATCGCGGTATCTGTAGCTGCTCTTGTAGCAGCAAGAGTACACGAAATTTGGTAATTTCAAAATCAGTTAGATACTCCTCTCTAGCAGAACTACTGGGGACAGTGCGTGGACGATTACGATCGCCCCTCGCTGCCCCCAGCTGTTCTGCAGACCGCTGGGTATCTTCGTCGCAAACCGCGACGGAGAACCATCCATGTCCTGAGGAGGACACCCATGACCACCAACACCGCAACGTCAGACCCGACCCCCGCCCACCTGATCACCAAGTTCGACCCGAAGACCTACCAGGTCATCCCGGTCGAGAAGGACAAGGTGGCGGACTCCTTCGAGGAGTATACGCTGGCCGAACACTTGATCTACGGCTACATCCTGAAGTACTTCGATGTCTCGGGCGACTTCGTCAACCGAGTCTTCGACTTCCGGGATGATATCCGGGCAGCCTACTGGGCCGCCGAGGCGAGTGGTTGGGTGGACTACGGTCCGCGCCTGCCGAAGCACGAGGCGTACCTGGAGGTCGTCAAGGCCTTCAACACTGGTCTCGCGTCCAAGGCAATCCGACTGCGCTGCAGGGACATTCGTCCCGAGGCGCCGTCGCCTACCACGAACACCATCGCCGCGCTGCCCGCGCTCACGCCGGGAAGTGCAACGTTGGATGACGTCATCGCAACGGTCAACGCAACGGCACTCAATGTCAATGCGCTGGTCGCTCTGATGACCGCGAACCAGCAGACGCAGCCGCGTCAGCCGGGTCGCATCAGGCGACTGGGAAGCTGGCTCGCGACCGAGCGCCAGCCCGGCGCTCACGCATAGAACTACCCCCAACAAACCCAAACCAATGGATATGAAAGGAAGTGATGCGAGGTGATGACTTTCCTCGTACTCGTTTTGTCACTGGTGGCGGTTGCCGCCGGAGCGCGTATCGCGCTTTCGGGGCACCGCAGTCGGCTGGGCGGTGCGCTTTGCGCGCTGTTCGGCCTGGCTGGCCTGATCTTCCTGGGCGTCTCGTACGTGCAGGAAGTCGGCCTGCCGGAACTACCGGCACTGCCCACGATCGAGATCTCACTGATCGCGGTCACGGCGGTGTTAGCCTTCTCGTTCCTGTTGGCAGGCGCGATCAAGCAGTGGCCTCGTGTCACCGCTCTGGGTCTCGCCTTTTTGATCGGGTTCTTGTACTTGGTGTTCGCACCGAGCATGTGGTTCCTGTGGATCGGGTTGGTCGCGGCGGCACTGTTCTTCGTCTCTGAGACGGAGGGAGTGTACAACAAGATCAACCTCCACAACCTCGTCATCGCGGTAGCAATGCCGCTGCTGATGGTCGCCGGTTTCATCGGGGTCTACACGTC
>JBASZO010000014.1:0-6469 GCA_049660945.1 Saccharimonas sp. (SeqCode) | reverse complement strand
CGCGGGTGGTGAGCGAGCGGGCGCGGAGGCTGCCGCCGGTGACGGCGTTCGGCCGAGGCGGCGGCGCGGAGCGGTACTCCTGGGTGTCGCGGTCCGGGATCGGGTTGGGGTGAGCCATGCGCGTCCTCCGTGATCCGGCGAGCACGAGCGTGGGGGACGCGTGCGCACCTGCTGTGCAGGAGGTGCCGGGATGACACAGGCAGACAGTCAGGACAAGCGGGGCCGGTTCGAGGACTCGGAGGCGTTGCGCGCCCTCCTCACCAGGCTCCATGAGGCCGGGCAAGGTGCGTGGCGGCACGACCCGGAAGCGGCCGCGCTGATGCGGCACGCGGCCGACAAATACGCGGCCCTTGCCCGCAAGCACGGCCTTGACCCGTGGGAGGCCGCCTCGGCGGCGTTCGAGGCGATGCGCGGGGCTGCGACCCGGCGTGCGGAGGACCCGTGGGCGGTGGTGACCCGGGCGGTGCAGGTGACCTGCATCGGTGAGGAACGCGGCAACGGGCTGCTGTGCTCGGTGCACCAGGCCCGCCGGCCACGCTATTCGGTGTTCCACGACGCGGAGCGGTTCAGCGACCGGGAGAACCCGCTGCCCGACTACCACCCCGCGTTCCAGTTCGACCCCTTCGCCGACGCACCCGACGACGAGCCCACCGCAGACGACGAGGTGCGGTTGGAGCGGACGATGAACGTCGGCTCGGCGGTGGAGGACACGATCGCGCTGCTGTCCTGGGTGGGCTGGGAGCCTGCGACCGCGAGAGCTGCGGTGGAGTACATCACCGGGCGGCTCGCGGAGGCACCGTCGCGGGCATCGGCGTTCGAGACGCTGCGCCGCGACCGGCAGGCCCGCGCCCTCCTGGACCTTCCCGGCAACTCGTGGACGACGCTGCTGCGGGTCGTGCTCGGCAACCCCGACCCGGCCCTGGCGCGCACCAACGCCGGCCGCGGCCTGCTGGTGAGGCTGCTGAACCGGGAACCGTTGCGGGCGCTGCTGCGCGACGACGACATCATCCTCACCGCCGGGCTCGCCGCCCCCGACACCGGGGGCGATCGGCCATGAGCACCCCGCCGGCGGGGCACATCGAGCTGGAGCGCGCCGTGGACTCCATCGGCGTCGGGCGCCGGCACCGGCAGGACTACGGCGACCTGGCCCCGCTGGTCGAGTCGATCCGCCGCAACGGCCTCCTCCAGCCGATCACCATCACCCTCGACGGGCACCTGATCTGCGGAGCCCGCCGCCTGGCCGCGATCAGACAGCTCGGGTGGAGGACCGTCAACGTGTGGGTGCGGTCCGGGGTTTCGGACCGGCTCGGGCAGCTCCTGGCGGAGCAGGACGACAACCTGCTGCACAAGCCGCTGACCCAGTTCGAGGCCGCCGCCCTCTACCGCGAACTCAAAACCCTGCTCGCCGAAGACGCCGCCCGCCGCCAGGAAGCATCCCGCTTCCAGTCGGCCGCCGATGCGGGAGAGGACGGTGACGTTAAGTTAACGGCACCGTGGGACACCACCCCCGGCGAGGCCGCGGTGCAGGCCGCGTTGATGGTCACCGGCCGCGACTCCCACACCACCCTGGAGCGCATCGGCCGCCTCGAAGACCTCGCCGCCGACCCCTCCCAGCCCGAGCCGGTGCGGCAGCGCGCGGCGGAGGAGGTCGAGCGGATCAAGGCCGGCGGGAAGGTCTACCCCGCCCACCTGCGCGTCAACGCCGAACTCTCCCTCGCCGAGCTCGACCAACTCGCCTCAGACCCAGCCCAACCGGACGAGGTACGCGAGCAGGCCCGCACCGCGGCCGCCCAGATACGGGCCGCCGTCGAGCGGGAAGCACGAGCGGTCGAGCTGGAGCAGTTGGCGAAGGACGCCCTCGCCCGCGTCCAATCCGCGAAGGCCACGGGACGCAAACCCTCGAAGCGGCCGGCACTGTCGGCCGTGGAGCCGGGCGAGGCGGTGCCGTTCCCGCTGACCATGTTCGTCGCGACCTGGGACGACATGGCCGGCTGGTGGCTCCACCACGACCCAGAACACGTCGGCCCGGCACTGTCCGAGGAGCAATGGTCCCGGTTCGAGGAGACCATCGCCGGAACGGTCGCGTTCGCCGACACCGCCCGCACCGCGCGAGCCGAGGCGGAGCGCGCCGAGCACATCGCCTGACACCCGGCAACGAGCGGGGTCGGGGTGTGCACCTTCCTGGCGACCACCCTTCGCTGTCGCCTCCTGGGAGGACCCTATGGACCCCGCCGCTCCCGACGATCGTCGTCGCCGCCGTCTGCTGATCGCCACCATCGCCGGTGGCCTGGTGCTGCTCCTGCTGGTGGGCGTCGGCGTCTACGGGCTGCTGCGCGGCCCAGCACCCCGCACCGACACCACACCCGCCGGGCCTTCTGTCCCGTCCGCGACCACGACGCCCGCCGGGCCGAATGGGCAGGGGCCGGTGGCGGTGCCGCAGACAGGCGGCCCCGAGGCGTTCGCCCGTGCGGCCGCGGTGGCGCTGTTCACCTGGGACACCACCAGCGGGTATCAGGCGGTGGACTACGCCCAGATGCTCGCCGATGTCGCCGCCGACGAGGAAGCAGACACCCTGGCCGGGGATGTGCGCGCCTACCTGCCGAACCCGCAGGCGTGGGCGCAGTTGCGCCAGTACCAGACCCGCCAATGGCTCACCATCGACACCGCGGTGATCCCGGAGGCGTGGGAGATCGCCGTCGCGCAGGCCGCGCCGGGGCAGATACCCGACGGTGCCGTCGCCTACACCATCGACGGCACACGGCATCGGGACGGCACCTGGGGCACCGAGCCGGTGGGGGCCTCCCGTCCGGTGACATTCACCGTGTTCATCGTCTGCACCCCGGTCGTCACCGACCGTGGGATCACCGGCACGAGCTGTGAGCTGCTGCGCCTGTCCCAACTCGACAACCCCCTCCGCTGAGAGCAAGTGACCGTCGTGTTGAAGAAGCTCGCCGCCCTCGCTGTCGCCCTGCTGTTCCTCGGACCCTCGGTCGTCCTCGTCGGGGTCGCGGCCGTGGTCAACCCGGCGATGACCGCCTGCGCGCCCGGGTCGCTGATCGTCGGGCCGATCCCGGACTCGCTGACCGCCACCACTCGCAACGGCGAGACGGTCGCACTGAACCGGCAGCAGCTCACCCATGCCGCCACGATCATCACCACCGGCTCCCAGACCGCCGGAGTCGGCCGCCCCGGCGTCGTGATCGCGCTGATGGCCGCGCTCACGGAATCGCACCTGCGGATGCTGGCGAACACGGGCGCCTACCCCGAATCCGGGAACTACCCGAACGACGGCAACGGCTCCGACCACGACTCCCTCGGCCTGTTCCAGATGCGCCCCGCAAGCGGGTGGGGTTCTGTCGCCGAGCTGATGGACCCGACCTATCAGGCGCGCGCGTTCTTCGGTGGACCGACCGGACCGAACTACCCCTCACCGCGCGGACTGCTGGACATCCCCGGCTGGCAGAGCATGGACCCCGGCGAGGCCGCCCAGGCCGTCGAAGTGTCCGCGTACCCGGACAGGTACCAGAACTACCAGCCCGTCGCCGAAGCCATCCTCACCGCCCTCACCCGACCCGCGCCATCCGGTGGGGGCGGTGGTGCTCCGGTGGTGCCAGAGACCACCCGGATCGTGTTCCCCATGCCGGAAGGCACCTGGGTGCGCACCAGCCCGTTCGGGTGGCGCACGCACCCGATCACCGGGGAACGCTCCTTCCACACCGGCAGCGATCTCGCCGCCGCAGACGGCACCCCGATCCTCGCCGCCGCAGACGGAGTTGTCGTGCTGGCGGAGTTCTCTGGCGGGTACGGCGGGCTCATCGTCATCGAACACACCGTGGGCGGCCAGCGGGTCGCGACGTACTACGCGCACATGTGGCAGCACGGCATCCACGTCACCGAAGGGCAGACGGTCACCGCCGGGCAGCACATCGGCGATGTCGGCTCCAGTGGGATGTCCACTGGCCCGCACCTGCACTTCGAGGTCTACCCCGGCGGGCGAGGCGCGGAACCCGTCGACGGGGATGCGTGGCTGACCGACCACGGCGCGGAAGGCATCAGCGGCGGCGACACCGCCCTGGCCTCCTGCACGGCAGGCGGTGGGCTCTGATGGACGTGTTCCCCGACTTCGGCGGCGTCGGCGGCGCGAGCGACCTGCGCGCCATCGTCGGCGCGCTGCTGATGTTCGTCCTCGTCATCGCGGTGCTCATGCTCATCGTCTGCGCGATCATCTGGGCCATCGCCTCCTTCTCCGGCAACTACCAGGCCGCGACCAAAGCCCGCACCGGCCTGTTCGTCGCCCTCGGCGCAGCAGCACTCGCCGGTGCCGGAGTCGCCTGGGTCAACTTCCTCCTCGACGTCGGCACCCGGCTCTGACCGGAACTACGAGGCCGGTCAGGCGGCGTGCTGGGAGTAGAACGCGCGGAGCCGGGTGGAGAACTCGTCAGGCATCTGCGTGTTCCATTCGTGGCCGGCGCCGGGAACGATCTGGAGCTGCGCACCGGGGATGCCGGCGGCGAGCTGGCGGGTCGCCGGCAGGTTCGGGCGATCCTTGCTGCCGCACAGCACGAGCGTCGGCGCGGCGATCCGTGATAGCTCGCCCCGGAGATCGACCGTGCGCATCGTGTCCAGCACACCGAGCAGCGTCTTCTTGCTCATCCCCGGAGCGGTCACCGTCCGCGCCGGCAGGACCCGCATGATCGCATTCTGCATACCCATCAGCACCGGGTTCGGATGCACCTGCCCGCCTGAGAGCACCAACGACGCCACGCGCTCCGGGTAATCGAGCGCGAACCGGGTGGCGACCATCGCCTCCAGCGACAGACCGCACAGATGCGCGACCTGCACACCCCGCCGGTCGAGCTCGTCCCGCACCGACCGTGCCGCCGCAGCGAGGGAGAACGCGGCCGGGTCGCCGTCGCGGAGCCCCGGCAACGACACCGCGACCCCGGCCATCCCCGCCGGCAGCGCCGCAAGCTGCGCATCCCAGGACTCAGGTCCCTGCCCGATGCCGTGCAGGAACACCACCGTCTGATCGCTCACCCCATCCAGCCTACGGAACCGGCCGGTGCACCTGACCGTCGAGCACACGTCCCCGTGAACAGTCAGGAGCACCCATCGTGATCGACATCGACCCCAACAGCTCGGGCCTTCCCGGTATCGAGCAACTGCGCATCATCGTCGGCGCCGTCATGACGGTCGGCCTCATCCTCTCCGTCCTCGCCCTGATCGTCTCCGCGATCGTGTGGGGCTTCGGCGCGAACAGCAGCAACCCGCACCTCGCCTCGCGCGGGAAGGTCGGTGTCCTCGTCTCGTGCGGGGCGGCGATCATCTGCGGCGCAGCGGTGACGCTCATCAACTTCTTCTGGGGCGTCGGGCAGGCCGTCTGATGACCACCCGACATGGCTCCCGACCTCGGGGGTGGGTGCGGTGAGCATCTGCGATGTCCCGGTCATCTCCTCCGTCTGCGACGCGGTCGGCGAAGCGACGGCGACGCTGATCTCGGCCCCGTTCGACTGGCTGGGCCAGGCGATGGCCGGGGCTGCGGCGTGGCTGTTCGAGGCGGTCTGGTGGGTCTTCGACACCACCACCCTGGTCGATGTCACCAGTGCGGAGTACGTCGGCGTCTACAACGTCCTGTTCGGCGTCGCGATCTTCATCATGCTCGTGTTCTTCTGCCTCCAGCTCATCACGGGCCTCATCCACCGCGACCCCACCGCCCTCAGCAGGGCCGCCCTCGGCTTGGCGAAGTCCGTCCTCGGATCGTTCCTGGTCATCACGCTCACGGCGCTGCTGCTGGAAATCACCGACCAGCTCGCGGTCGGGATCGTGCAGGCCACCGGGAACACGATGGAAGGGATGGGGACCCAGATCGGGCTCCTCGCCACCGGGCTCGCCGGGATCAACATCGCCGCCCCCGGCGTCGGCGCGATCCTGACCATCTTCCTCGCCGGGCTCGCCATCTCTGCGGCGGCGATCGTGTGGTTCTCCCTGCTGATCCGCAAAGCCCTCCTGCTGGTCGCGATCGTCTTCGGACCCATCGCTCTCGCGGGTGCGACGTGGGATGCGACTAAGGGGTGGTTCGCGAAGTGGGCGGCATTCGTGATCGCGCTGATCTTCTCCAAGCTCGTCCTCGTCGTGATCTTCCTCGTCGCCATCGGCCAAGTGTCCGCACCGATCGAGGCGGACCTTGCCTCCATCTCGGACCCGATCGCCGGGGTGGTGCTGATGTTCATCGCCGCGTTCGCCCCGTACATCACGTACAAGTTCCTGTCCTTCGTCGGCTTCGACATGTACCACGCGATGTCCAGCGAGCAGGAGGCGAAGTCGGTGCTGAACCGGCCCGTCCCCGTTCCCGCGTCGTCGAAGGGCGACAGCGCCAAGAAGGTGCTCGACGGCGGCGGTGACACCAGCGGTAAGCCTACCGGCGGCGGTGGCGGCGGATCGACGCCGCCACCCTCGGGCGCCCCGGCGG
>JBASZO010000013.1:0-1818 GCA_049660945.1 Saccharimonas sp. (SeqCode) | reverse complement strand
CTAGAGGGCGAGGGTTGGGCGAATTTACCCAATAAAGTCTTACTACAAACTGCCTTAGAGTTAATGCGTTGGGAGCATGGACAAACGCCTTATAGTTTACAAGAGCGCTTTAATTTATTAGAAATTCCTTCGGCCAAGCATGCAGGGCAAGCACAATATACCGGCTATTTTACCCCCGTGGTGGATGTACAAAATTGGCCTGATGAGACTTATCGTTATCCGATTTATTCACTACCCTTAGGCACCGATTGTAGCTTTACGCGGGCAGAAATTGATGCAGGCGCTTTACGTGGTAGAGGTTTGGAAATTGGTTGGACGAATGATGTGGTGAATCTGTATTTTTCGCATATTCAAGGCTCAGCCATTGCACGTTTTACCGATGGACATGAAATTTTTCTGGATTATGCAGGTACGAACAATAAGCCGCATGTCAGTATCGGAGACTATTTAAAAGGTCAAGGCTATCAAGGCAGTTTGAGCAATGAGAGTATTCGTCAGTGGTTAAATCAGCATCCGGCACGAATTACCGAAGTGTTGCACCAAAATCCACGCTATGTCTTTTTCAAGAAAACCGAAACCCGTCCCAAAACGTCGATTGGTTCAGAAGTCATCCCTTGGCATACGGTTGCAGTGGACGATAACTTTATTCCCTTAGGCTCGATTTTGTTGGCGGAAATTCCTCGTATTGACCAGCATGGCGAGATCATTGGTGCAGATTGGCGCTTATTATTTGCTCAAGATCGGGGTAAAGCAATTAAAGGTCCGGGGCGCTTAGATTTTTATACGGGCGCTGGTGTACAGGCAGAAAAAGCCACTTATCACATGACCGGCTTCCGTAAGTCGTATTTAGTGGTGCTAAAGCCAGAAGCTTTCAGGGATAGTTTCGCAGGCCTGTGAACTAAGCCTCTATTCATCTAACTAAGCTTATGGTAAGTCGTGCGAGAAACCTTTATTCTCAACATGCTAGGCTTGGCTGGCATCTAACTGGACAACTAACTCATGGTAAACCTCATTGATGTTGTCATCATTGCGATTGCATTGATGGCTGCCTTGGGCGCACTGCTATTGCTGCGACCCCAAGTACACCAACAAGACGCACATGACGTGCGCAAAATTCGTTTAGGCGCTGAGAAAGACCAGCAACGTATCGCTGAGATTTTAAATACCATTCAACATGGTGCTCAAGATGCCGATTATTTAAACGCTCAACTGAAAACTCGTGTTGAGCAGATTAATCGTGAAGGCCAATCGAGCCGTGTGATTGCCGAAGAGGCTGAGCGTACCATCAATCGGGTTAAAGAAGCTGAGAGTGAATTGCGCGGCATTTCAACTCAACTCGGTGAGCGTATCCAATATGTACAAACTTATTGGGATGGTCAATTAACCGATACGGTTGAAGCCGTGCGCAATGTGCACAGCAAACTCACTCAAGGTTTAAGCCAAGTTGATGAAGGTTTAGGTCGCCTACGCGAACAAGAAAAAATGGCGCAAGGCTTCACACAAAAACTAATCGAAAATCAAAAAATGCAATTCTCTGCTCAACAGGAAAATGCACGCTTAGCCACGGATATTAATGTTCAGCTAGAATCGATGCTGCGTGAATCCAGCAAAACCTTACACAGTATGCAAGAGCAGCAAAAGCAGGCCAATAGCTTGTTTTCCCATTTCACCACTGAAATGCAAGAGCTAGAGCAGCAAGCCCAAGAGTATTTTACCAGCACCTTCCAAACCACCGATGTAGCCCGTCAAGAGCTGATTCAAGGTCTGGACGAGACTCGCGAAAAAATGGCCAAGCTACGCGAGCAAGATGAACAAGGT
>JBASZO010000012.1:0-1543 GCA_049660945.1 Saccharimonas sp. (SeqCode) | reverse complement strand
GTTTACGCAGTCAAGGCGTGTTAATTATTGGCTCAGGCGCAGTTACACATAACTTTGGCTGGTTGTCGCGCACGCCTGAACCTTTACCTGCCGCGATTGAATTTAGTGATTGGCTAGGCGAAAAATTACAAGCGCGTGCTAGCGATGATCTGATTAATTATCGGACAAAAGCCCCGCAAGGAGCTGCCGCTCATCCGACAGAAGACCACATTCTGCCGTTATTCGTTGCCTTTGGCGCAAGTACTGCTCAAGATCGCATCACTCGCTTCACACCCGAAGTGACTTATGGCGCTTTGGCAATGGATGCCTACTTGTGGGAAACTACTTAATTAAATTACTTTATGATGCTTGTTTGATTTATTTGCTTGTTTTATAAAGAGCTGAGTATAATTTACCCCATACCACAAGTAGTTTCTTGAGCCAAGCTCATTAGCTTAATTAATAACCATAAGAAGAGTCGAGAGATGAAAAAATCAGCCCTTAAACAGCAAGAGCAGCAAGCTAAACAAGCGCAGAATGAAGCCCTAGTGCGTTTAATGCTGCTCGCTCGCTACCAAGATAAAAAGCTATCCCTCAGTGAACAAGATGCTTTTAATCGTAGCTTGCAAAAAATCGCGTGGAGTTCTGTGACCGATGTCAGCATGTTCACCATGCGTGAAATTGCTGCAGTCCGTAAAGCTTTAGAGACGCCTGAAAAGACCGAAGCCTTCATTCATCAAGAATGCAAAGCCTTTACCAGCTCTGAAGCTAAAAATGAGTGCTTGAATGTACTTAAGCACATTGCAACTGCAGACAAGAGCGATCCACGTGAGAATCAATTTCTGCATCAAGTAGAAATGGCTCTCGGCTTGGTTAGCGCTTAAACAGTTCATTAGCAGCGTTTAGAGAGGTACTGATTCAGTGCCTCTCAAACTTTTCTAGTGGTTATAAAGAAACAGTAGCCAGCCTTTGCTTGCATCCCTCATCTGACCCGCTTAAGGTAGACCCTTTGCACTTGGCTTAAGCTTGGTAATGCGAACTTACTCTATTGTTCTGATCTCCACTTTTTTATTGCCTATAGCAACAGCTGAAAGCGCTGACTATGCGCAAGCCACCCCTCAAGCACTGTTTAGCCAAGACCAAGCTGATGCGTATACTGCTGACCAGCAACCTTTACGCAAAGTCTTCTTCGCGGGCCTACAGCGCTATATGACCCAAGATGGCGACTTGCTGGATGAAGATATTGCCAGCTTAGAAGCCCCTGCCTTGGCTGCACGTAGCACTGATTATTCATTTAGCCAATCCAAGCTAGTCTTGGCTCAAAAGATTTATAAAAATCATCAATTTGCTTTTTATAGCGGCTGCCGCTTTTCGGCTCAACAAAAATTATTAGTCCCTGATTGGGCGAGCTGTGGGTATGAAGCACGCAAAAACCCAGAGCGTGCTAAACGTATTGAATGGGAGCATGTAGTACCTGCTTGGGCATTTGGTCATCAATTGCAATGTTGGCAGCAAGGTGGGCGAGCTAATTGCCGCGATAACAGTGCCGAATTCCGGCAAATGG
>JBASZO010000011.1:0-7400 GCA_049660945.1 Saccharimonas sp. (SeqCode) | reverse complement strand
CCGACAGAAAAATCCGACCTTTTCCAAATCCTAAAAAATCTCGGCGGGGGAAATCTCAAAAATGCAAAGGACGGTTTTTTCTGGCGGGGCGCAGCGGGCGCTTGTCGCCCGCTAGGCGGCGGGGCTGAGCTTTAGCACTTCGTGCTAAAATAGTTCCGAGCGTAGTTGTAAAAGGCTACCAAATGACATCATTCAACGGTTCGAAATTACACCACATAGGGCTATATGAAGACAAAAAAACAATTACTAGACGGTCGGCTATTATTTACATCAATACTTACCTTTTTCTTAATGATAGTGTTTTTTAGCGTAACGTATTGGAACTCGCAACGATCTACTGTCAATGACAGCAACTGCCAGAAGGCGAACAATACTATCTCTGCCGATGGGCTAGTGACGATAAATGAGGCAGACCTTAGGTGTGCGGGTGCTGTCGAGCGAGATCGATCATCGAAAGAGGTTATTAACCTCGCTAGCATTACGCTTGGACTGGCATGCGCGGGTTTAACTCTCTTATTTCTGTCTCTGAACATAAACAACCATCATAAAAAGTAGATACTGCCAAACTATTACATAGCTCCCCTCCAACTTCATAACACATATGTCATCGAAAATACTTTAGGAAACCCCCAAATAATAAACATCCTGGTTCCAAATCGCACCGTTAAGGGGGTACCACGATAAATCTACATACTCATTATTTAGACTGCGCTCGTCCGATACCACAACAATCAAGCAACTACCTACTCTGTCCCGAGGTCTCGTACGGCATCTTCATACGAGCGCGCGATAAGCTTTTCGAGCACTTCAGTATTCACATCGTTCAGTTTATTGATATAGAGACATGCTTTGCTCGTTTTGTGCTTGCCAAGTTTACTCAGCAGGTCATCGTAGTCGTGCAAATCCGACATGACGTAGAGTGTCAGATTTTGCTTACGCGGAGAGAACCCTGCCAATGGCCAATCGCCTTCCTGACTACTGCGCTCTGATTTGTAGTGGTATTGCCCGAATCCTACGATGCTGGCACCCCACATCTTTGCAGGCTGACCAGTTACCCTTTTGTATATTTCGAGCAGTGTAAACGCATCTGCCTTTTTGACATCACCGTCGACAGAGTTGATAAAATCTTCTACACTAGCATCGTTTACGAGGGTTTTGATTGTACTACTCATATCTCTCATTGTACAGCAACTTGCAGGTAGGCGCTTTCTAGACTATTATCGATAGACAATTTGATTACTTTTGGATGGTTGGTTGGGTGCTCGGAATATGCACGAGATTCGTATATTAATCGTGCACCGAACGCACAAAGGAGAACCTATGACCATACATGATCTACAGCAATGGGTACGAGATGACTGGACGAAGCGCTCGAAACTCACGCCAAGCACTGAGCTACAGCTACTCTATATCATCGAGGAGTTCGGTGAAGTTGCCGAAGCAATCCGCAAAACTAATGGCGCCAAAGAGCGCAAAGAGTCATCTGTAGATCTAGGTTCAGAGCTAGCAGACCTACTCGTATCTATCACTACACTTGCCAATAGCTTCGACGTCGACCTAGAGCAAGAAATCAAACAGTTCCAAGCCCGACTCGATTCTCGTCACCAGAAAGGATTTTAAAACACGATGGAGACCAAAGCTCATCCTTTGCTAGCCAATCGCCACACCGACGCCTACGCGATCGGATCTGACATGACAAGGCCGGTGGTTACAGCATATAAAGCAGTGCTAGCATACTGATTGACCATATCGATGGTAGCTATGACACGATTGTTGGCCTACCCGCCAAGACACTCACAAACATGCTCGGCGAACTTGGCATTGCCGCTCACACAGTGCCAGACGACGCGTAGTAGACCGTAGCAGTTACGCTTGCATTCTATTGATCGCATCTTATAATACAGTTCAGGCAAATTGCCGCGCCTGATCGGGTAAGCCCGAGATGGAGAACCTTGAGAGGAGTTGCGATGGGTAAGCCCATGAGTAACGACGAAAAGACAGAGATGTTGGCCGGCTTTCTACGTGAAGCTCTGAGCCCAAGCGGCAGCATTTCGATTCGCAAGCTCAGAGAAGCAGATCTAGACCGAGACATTTTGTTGCAGTTCTTCGTACGATTCAAGCCTGCGATTGCCGACCTAGTGGGTTGGCGCAAGCTATCATCGTTTTGCTACAGTGGATCTTACCGTCCCGAATACGGCGAGCCTATTTACGGCGAAAGGCTGACTGTACGGTGGCAAGAACGTCTGAAAGTAGCAGAGCTTTCAGACCAGATGGCGATACAGATCTTCGATGGCGAAGCTGAGCGCGCACCCGCACCAGACTATCGACTATTTCTACTGCGAGATGGACGTCTGCTACACTACGCAGGTGGGTTCTATCCGCAGGAATATACACCCGCTATCACCTGTGGCGATATTCTGGACGTCTACGCCGCGCTACCTCGATCCAACCATGTCAGTAGCCCAATGTTGGTCGACCCTGCGCTCATCATCATGCAAGCGCTTGCCACGGCCGTGATGAATGCGATCAAGTACCGTGAACAAAAAGCAAAATCGCAGCGAGAGTTTCACGCTGATCTGATGCAACGCATTCAGCTCCTCAGTCACAAATAACCCCGACTAAGTACGTCGAGCGAACTGCTCCGCGTCACTGACTCGGGGCTTTTTTATACGCAACAAGTACTAGCTTGGCCACTTGACGTAAAAGACATAAGCAATATGCTATACTATAGCTATGACAAAGAAGACTACACGCACGCGAACACGACATGTATCAGTGTCTCCAACGCACCTCATGATCAAGCGCAGCATCGTCAGCTACGCCGTGCTCGTATTTATCACCTTTGCAACCGTGTCGATGAGTATTTACTTGCTCGAGCGTATGGCCACGGCTCGCTACGAGCAGAGCCGTCTCGATCAGATTCACTCTATCTACACCGACCTCCAACTAGGCGATAGCTATCATGTGGCGAAGTCAGATGTATTTGGTGACAAGCGCAAACATAGCGACAACAAAAAACTGACGTATGCGTCGAGTGTAGAATACGGTCACAATGACACGGTGGCCAACACCCTCGCTGATGTCACTAAGCAGATTACCGCTGCTGGCTTTACAAAAGTTGCAACAGAGTACGAAGGTTCCGTTGCAGAACAGACTGTATTCAAAAACAACGACGGCGAATACTTACGACTAAACGTCAAAACAAAAGCCGCACAAGACATGGCAATCTATGGGGTTCCAACACAGGAAGAATGGCAAACTGCAGACAAAAATGCAGCACCCAGCTACGTGACTATCAAGGTCAATCTAGACGGCAATAGCGAGTAGTAGTCGTTTCTCTGCTTGACACTAATTGTATATCTATTATTTTTATGATATAGTACACATGCTTGACACCGTGTACGCAAACACCTTGCGTACCAACTACTGATTGGAGTGTCATGTCCTATCACATCATTCACGAGAAGATTCTCGCCAGAACCCACGACGTGGCGACTCCAGGAGTTAGCGTCATTGTACGAATCAGCTGCAGTCCAAGCCTCAAAATCAACGAAGCCCTGCTTCGAGAGGTCGTACCGGCACGTGGACGCATCACACCAACTCTGCTCGCTTATCACGATAATAACGAAGAAGGTGACGCTGTTTACGATGGGTTCGGTGCAAGTATCCTGGTGAAGATTGAGGTGCGTCAAGGCGAGGAGCATTCCGCATCCGCCGCCGAACGCTACATCGATCTCCTTCTTCGACTACTCGATGCCCTACCAGATCAGTACTCAAGTATCGAAGATGTGCTCATCAGTGTCGCCGACTGGAGTAAAGAGCTGGATCCGAGCAGGCTAATGCCGCGTATCGGATAAGGCAGGAGCGCCCTGCAATTAATACGCGACCGACGGTATATGCCCTACGGTCGCTTTTCATATTACGAATTAATCAGCTACTGGGTTCACGCTAAATACGGTCGTTTCTCGTACTGTAGCACCGTGTGCAAAATAAAACTTATGTGCTGCAGCGCGAGACTGGTTAGAAGTAAATTCTAGCCGTTGCGCTGCGTGTTCTTCGCACCACCTCATTAGTTCTTGCCATACCATGTCAGCAACACCTGTGCCTCGCATAGAAGGATCCACTACAAATGCATCGAGCATGGCGTAATTTCCTCGGCCAACATTCATCACCAAACTCACCGTAGCCGCCCCGACAATTCGCGCCTTACAGCGTGCGACAATTTGATCGTGATGCTCTGACTCGATAATCATACGCATCAAATCCTCAGGAATCGGAGCTCCGTCACACTTCTCGCTTAGGTACGTCATAAGCTCACCTAATGCTACTGCGTCAGTTTCGTCGTAGGCCTTCAGTCGTTCAATCGTAATTTCAGTCATAGTGTTTTTCAGTATACTACTGAGCCGGGGGTTCAGCTAGGCGCTGCACTGTATCGTGCGTAGTAAATATCTGCTGAACCTGATCGGCACTAATGTGAATAGTGTCGCCAGGATTTACTTGTCCGCTCAACATTTGTTTAGCAACGGTGTTTTCAACTGCTTTTTGTACGACGCGGCGCATCGGGCGAGCACCGAGGCGCGGGTCGTACCCCTTGTCTACAAGTATCTGTTTCGCCTCATCGTCTACAGTGACCGAGACTTTCTGTGGCTCTAGTGTTTTGTTGACGCTTGCCAAAATGAGATCGAGCACTTGCACTAGCTCATCGCGTTTGAATGGTCGAAACACTACTATTTCATCGAAGCGGTTGAGGAATTCTGGACGGAATTGATTTGAGCTAATCAATTCGTCGATAAATTGCTGTTCGAACTGCTCAACATCGTACCCACGCTCGATATACTCGCGGATGCGATCGGCACCGGCATTACTCGTGGCTATCACGATCGCATCACGAAAACTTACTTCACGGTTCTTTACGTCACGCAAGATTCCCTCGTCGAGTAATTGCAGCAAGGTTGTGAGTACCTCTGGTGCGGCCTTTTCGATCTCGTCGAGCAACACAACACTAAACGGTTGCTTCATAACCTGAGCAGTCAAACTACTTGGGTCGTCGGCACCATCTGCTATCAGGCGCGCCACATCGCTTGCCTGTACATACTCGTTTAGGTCGAGCCGAATCATCTTGCCTTCACCGCCAAAGTAGACATCTGCGAGTGCTTTCGATAGCTCAGTCTTGCCTACACCAGTTGGACCGAGAAACAGGAAGGTTCCGATTGGGCGATTAGGATTTCGTACTCCCGCACGCGCTCGACGCAAGGCATCGCTCACGACACTTACTGCACGAGTTTGGTTAACCATGCGTTTATGAATGAGGTCTTCCATACCGAGCAGTCGAGCCCGGTCGTCGCTATCGGTTGCCACGCTCACTTTTACATCGAGTGTTTTCTCAATTGCCTGCTGTACCGAGTTCATCGTGACGAGTCCTGACTCGCTAAACCCTGCTGCAGACTCTAAGAGCTTCAATGATCGACCCGGCATGGCAAGGTCGTGGACGTAGCGTTCACTCAAACGATACGCTTCTTTAAGCGCCTGATACATATACGTAACATGGCGCTGGATCTCATACATGATGAGCTGCTCTTGCATGATTGCCATAGTGTCTGTTTGACTCGTACCAGAGACATTTATGCGGTTAACTGCGTTGACTAGCTCGGGATTACGACGACCAATCGCGAGATACCGCTGCTCGTCCATGGACAATATGACACGCAAATTACCCGCTTCGAGAATCGGCTGCAGCACATTACTCAGATCTACTGCGCCCACTCCCTCTTCAAAGAACAATTGCGCGTTGTCCAGGCAAATGATGATGTTCTTTGCTCGATACGCCTCATTAAGCACTTGTACGATCAGATTTTCTAGCTCACCACGCCCAGGAGCTGCGCTAATAAGCGCCGCTGAATCGAGGATGAATACCTGACGAAACCGTAAGCTCTCAGGCACCTTTGCCTCAGCATCGAGTAGTCGCTCGGCAAAAGCATGAATAACCGTCGTCTTACCGGCACCAGTCTCACCCACGAGTACGGCATTTTGCCGACCCCCACTGCCAAAAGTATCGACCAACTGATCTATCGTCTCTGAATGCCCCGGTGTGTCAACGGTTAGTAGCGCCCTATTGCCGCTCATTTGCTCGCTAATGTTTTGGCCAAAGCGTGTCAGCAGTGGAATCCACCCAAACGACCAGTCACGTGCGATGCCGCCCGTTCGACGAGGTTTGCTATGCTTTTCAACCAACTCAGTCAAATGTTGTTGCCACTGGATACCACGGTCAAGATCTTCGTCATCTAGGTGTATCTGCGCAAGCACTGATTCGTACGTTGGAAAACTGCGCACGATTGCCACGACCAACACACTGCCGCTTATCTGTGGTACACCGTTACGTTCACGAATATCATGCGCCAACTTCCATAACTCGGGCATTGTAGCGGGATTATCGGATGCGAGTGATGCAACAAGTGATGGACTCAGACCAAATCGTACTGCCATGAACTGCCCGCTATTCGTATGTGCAGTCGCCTCGGCAACAGACTGAGGTGTCGGCTTCAGCGGAAGCCGACCTAGCACATCACCAGCTACGATGGATGCGATATCATCACCCTTCCCAGCCGGCAGATGATCGATATAGCGTCGCTGAAACACAAAAAGCATAGCAGGAATCACCGACATTCCCACGAGCAGCCATCCGAGTGACCAGCCGAGCACAACCAGCAACACCACGCCACCGAGTATTATTGATAGTGCAAGCCATGGCAGTAGCACAACAACTCCATGCAGCAGCACGCCCAGACGGGCAACGTGCGCGCGCATCGCACCGTGATCAAACCTTAGATCGTCCATGGTACCCACCCCGACATCGCCAGCACAACAGCCACCACCGGCACTAGAGGCACAAGAGGCCATAGAATGATTCGTGCAAGACCCAGTAGTACCGAGAGAAGCAACGCCACTGAACCAATCACAATTACCGCTGAGCGCATAATTGCTCCGATCACTCGCGATATTAGTTTGTCGAGCATGGCACGAAACTGCACGCCGAGTGGGCCATTTACTTGCCCGGCAGATATCTGACGAAAGGGTGAAAATAATGTCTTGATGAGCAGATCTATCGAGAAGTAATCATAGATATTTAACAGACCATCGCCAACCGACACCGCACAGCGCCGCCAACCAGCACCGTACCACCACGAGAGCAAGCCCACAATAAACATAACTCTATTGTACCCTAGTGGCTCGGTTTGTACCACCAGCCATAGCGAAGAACGTAGTATAATAGACCGTGATGCGACAAACATTTACTACAATTGTCGGCAAGAGTGTCCGCAAGATTGCACAATTGCGCGGCGGGGGCTCTGCACTACCTGGACTATTCGCTGAAAAGATCGATCCTGACTTTATATCTCGTA
>JBASZO010000010.1:0-163353 GCA_049660945.1 Saccharimonas sp. (SeqCode) | reverse complement strand
TACGAGATTTTACTTTGTTCTGGAGTGGGATTCGAACTCCAGAATGCCTCGACTTTGTCGAGAACATTCGGGGTGAGAACTGCTTGGAGCAGTTCGCAAGGGAATGTCACAAATGAACTATGTTCATTTGCCTGACTTCCGGGCTCGCAGGATGCGAGTCGAATCCCTCCATCCCAGCCAGGAGAAATATATTGAATCCCTCCATCCCCAGCTAAGAAAAAAAGTCCAAGGTCTTCGTGACCTAGGGCTTTTTTCTTTTGTTATAATCTATCTATGAAGAAAGATGCTAGCCTTATCATTATCGGTGGTTTTGCTGGAGCGGGCAAGACAACGGTTGCGGCTAAATTGTCGAGTAAGTATAACTATCCTATCTTTAGCTCGGACGTAATCAATGATGCTTTACGCGCGGCGCTTGGTAAAAACTTCCACGAAGCATCTCCGATTTCCTATGAACTAATGTGGCATTTAGTGAGGCAGCAGCTTGCAAACGGTGTTACGGTAATCATGGACACGCACATGTCGGCGCCGAAAGTATGGGATAGCTTAGATATTCTTAAGCGAGATATGCCCGAGATTCTAGTTTTACCGGTTATCTTGCAAGCATCCCTCGAAACTCACCGGGATCGCATCGAAAAGCGTGGTCTTACAGATAAAGCGCATCTGAATCTGGGCGGTGACAGGCTTGAAGATGTAATGTTTAAGTATCATTTCATTGAAGCTTTGGATCGAAAAGATCTTATTCGGGTTGACGCCAACGGGTCTGAACAAGATGTGTACGAATCGGTTGAAAATATTATTGAAACTCGCGTTCTGTCAGCGTGAAAGAAATAGAGTATTTCTTTCCCACCTAATCACGTCCACAAACTTCAGAATCTTACGTAGAGTACAGGGAGCGGATAATAACTTAGCAGTATTACCCATGTTTGCTATGATTATGGCATGGAACAAATAGTACTAATAGTCCTGGCAGCTGTATTGATTCTTTCTAGATTACCTTCATTTTTTGCAAGACAAAATGTACCAAGAAATAAAAGACTATTAGTAACAATTATTGTCTACGCACTGCTAGTGATGGCTATATTCGCTGTTAATGGCTTCGGTTACCTACTCAGCTTATTCCGATAATAGCGAATGTCTTGTTAACCCTTGTGACTAACCGTGTATCAGAAGTAATTTCGGCGCTGCAACATGTCTGCAGATTTCATGCCCGATGACTATCGAGGGAAAGCTCGACAAAGTGAAGGTCGTCAACGGCTATATCGACTGCTGCAATTTTTAGTTGTTGAAACGGGATTGGTGTTCGTACCCTTATGCTCTCAGTGGCTTTTGCTAGCTACTCGAGACATAAGGGTTTTTTATTTGTCAAAAGAGTATAATGACAGTAATACATGTACTAAGAAAGGATACAAATATGGATCTTATCATTAAACTGCTGGTCGCAGGCGGTATCATGGGATTGATTGACTTTGTGTGGTTAGGATTCATAGCAAAAAAGCTGTACCAGACCGAGATGGGAAGTATTCTCCTCGACAAACCAAATATGTTGCCGGCGATACTGTTCTATATCATCTACGTGATGGGTATTGTGGTGTTTGTGATCAATCCAGCAATCGAAAAAGGTTCGCTTGCCTATGCTGCCGGGTACGGCGCTCTTTTTGGCCTCGTAGCCTACGCAACCTATGACTTGACTAGCTTGTCGGTACTAAAAGGTTTTAGCACAAAAATTGTCGTCATAGATCTGTTGTGGGGTGCAGTTTTGACGGCTGCAGTCGCAAGTATCACCTACTTGGTGGTGAGCAAATGGATTTCGTAAATCTCCTGATAACCGCACTTGTAAGTGCTGGTATCTTGCAACTTGTCACATTTGTATATGCCGTGCGAGCCAGGCGAGTCGATAGTATCGATATTGCATGGGGTCTCAGCTTTATTGCGATTGTTGTGGGCATGCAACTCGTTCGCCCGACATTTGACCTGTGGGTGGTAGTGACGGAACTGCTGGTACTCGTATGGGGATTGCGCCTTGCATGGCACATTTATAGGCGGTTCCTGCGTTCAGATAAGCAGGATGAACGCTATACGCAGATACTAGAGGCGTGGCCGGCACGCTACAGGAACGTGCAAGTACTCGTAAAGATATTTCTGCTGCAGGCAGTACTCGCTGTGGTGATTAGCCTGCCAGTCATCATTGTTCACCAGTATCCTCCACAGGGTTCACTACTGGTGTATGCGGGCGTTACTATTTGGATAGTGGGGTTCATGTTTGAGCTCATCGCGGACAGGCAGCTTAGAATGTTTTTGGCTCAACCCAAGCGTCCTGAACTCATGACAACTGGCTTGTGGCGGTATTCGCGTCATCCAAATTACTTCGGTGAAGTAACAATGTGGTGGGGAATTGCACTCATTGCGCTACAGACGCCACTCGGACTGCTCGGACTTGTAGGTGCCGCTACGATCACGGTACTCATTTGCTTCGTTTCTGGTGTGCCGCTCGCCGAAAAGCGGTCTGCGCGCAAATCTGGTTGGGACGAGTACAGGCGCAGGACAAGCGTGTTGTTTCCTCTGCCGCCGCGCTAGCGTGGTAGTATAGCTACATGAGAGTTGCAACATTTAATGTACTGGCCGATGCATATACAAGTTACGGAGATTATTCTCACGTTGATCCTGAGCTTATGGCTACTGGAGCACGATTAGGTCATATTGTTCGATTAGTTGAAGAGCTAGACATTGACGTGATTGGACTTCAGGAAGTTGAAGCGCCTCTGCGCGATAGGTTTGAACGTGATAGTAAATGGCAGTTGTTTTGGACGCCTAAAACACACAGTAAGCCCGATGGCTGCTTGACTCTGGTGAAAAAAGGCATAGAAGTTGTAGGGTTTGAGAGTCATGCCTATACCGATAATTCGAGTCATGTCATGCAGATCTTTCGTATAGGCAAGACGGCGTTTGCGAATACTCATATCAAATGGGCGCCGAATGATAGCGTGAGTCATGCTGGCGTTATTCAGACAACCGAATTGCTAGCGCGACTTGGTGGTCCCGATGATCCAGCGGTGATCTTTGCGGATTGCAATGATCGCCCGGGCGGTCCTGTGCGTCAGCTCGTGCGCGATGCTGGATTCGTCAATGTTACCGATACTGAACCAACGGCTATCGTCAATCAGCAACTTGTCGCGCTTGATCTGCTCGCGTCGCGAGGCCTCGACGCCGCGCGAGTTGCCTACGATTTTGATATTGCCGCGATTCCAAATACCGAATGTGCCTCAGATCACATTCCTCTCGTGGCAACGATAGAAGTCGTCTAGTCACCTCGCTGTATGGTCGTTTCGCTAGCTACGGCATAATGCATATGTTTTTCATTGCGTAAACCGCTATACTAGTACCATGAACAATAACAGTACGCGTCCATTCATGTCGTTGCCAGTCTGGGTGTATATCCTGGGATGGATATTTTTCCTGTATCTGTTTATCTCCATTCTCTCTTTCAAAGCGGAACAGCCGAATAATATTATCCTCCTGGGGATGTATTTTATAAACTTTGGCGTGCACGAAGCTTCGCATATCGTCACGATGTGGGCGCCTTCTATTGTGACCGCCGCTGCCGGGTCAGTTGGCGAAGTGTCGTTTACTTTACTTCTTCTTGCCGCGGCGCTGAAGGCGAAGTCGTACTTTGCGGCAGTGTTTACGGGGCTATGGGTGATGCTCGGTTTTATGAGCGCTGGGCGGTATATGGCAGATGCCCGTACGCAAGCTCTGCCGCTCATTGGTCCAGGGGAAACAGTGCAGCATGACTGGAATTACGTATTCTCACAGCTGGGATGGTTAAGTGCGGATACGGTAATTGGTGGTATTGTGATGGGTATAGGCGTTTTGATTGGGATTGTCAGCCTGCTATTTGGAATATTCTTGATTATCATGAAGCCTTCAGCGTCTAAAAAATAGAAGTTTTACATAATAAAGTTGATATAGTGTAATTTTTGTTATAATGCAGTGAAGGTGCAATGGCACTCTTAACAATTCACTCTAGAGAGTAGGTTGTCATGACAAATGATGATCGGCGAGAGGAACCTGTAGCTGCCGTGTTCGATGCGGTCGTGCGGGGTATGTATTCGCTTTTTGCTGTTGGGTTTCGTCAAGCTACCGAACTAGCAACGATGCGTGTGCCACTTGCACAACAGACACTTTATCGACTCTTGTCAGAGATTTGGGTAAATACGCTCGATCCTCACAATACGCTAGTTGGTAACCCTGAGGCGCGTCGCAAAGCGATCGAAACGAACGGGCAGTCGGTACTGCAAGGACTACAGAATTTCCTGGATGATCTGAAGAACAACCGCGGCAATCCCGCGCTCACTGATCTTTCGAAGTTTCGGGTCGGTGAAAACCTGGCGGTGACGCCAGGAACAGTCGTGTTTCGGAATGAGCTCCTAGAGCTCATCCATTACGAGTCTGTGACCGAAACAGTGCGAAGTGTGCCACTGCTGATCGTGCCGCCGCCTATCAACAAGTACTATATTCTGGACCTAGCTCCGGGGCGTAGTCTGGTGGAAAAGGCAGTGGCAGAGGGTCAAGACGTCTATATGATTTCTTGGGTTAACCCGAAGCCGCATCAACGCAATCTGGCGTTTGTCGACGACTATGTCGTCAACGGCGTACTGGCTGCGATGGATTTCATCAGCCCCGATGACGAAGTAGCACTTGCGGGTCTTTGCCTTGGCGGAACACTTGCAAGCATTGCTGCGGCATACGACGGGGCGAGTGGTGATTACCGCGTTGCATCACTGTCGCTCATCGTTACCCTGACTGATTTCGGTCTCGATACGGGTAAGATGGGCGCGATGATCGACCAGCAGCTTGTCGACCGTGTGTATGCGCAGACGCGCCGAAAGGGCGTCCTGAGCGAATGGGAAATGGGTTTGGGCTGGCAGTTACTGGCATTGCCTGGACTGTATTTTGGTCCGGCGCAGAAACGATGGCTGCAGGGCGAACCTGCTCCTGCCATGGACCTGTTGGCATGGAATGCGGATGGTACGAGACTGGCTGCCGAGATGCACCGCGAGTACTTGCAGACGTGCTACATCGACAACAAGTTTGCCGAGGGAAAGCTCGTCGTAAAGGGTATACGGGTCGGTATCGGTGATATTGCCGTACCAGTGTACGCAGTCGCTGGTACAACTGACCATATTGTCCCCTGGCGTAGTTCGTTTGCTGGAATCTCGCAGAGCAGTGGCACTCGGCGTTTGGTACTAGTGCCGCGTGGGCATATTGGTGCCATCGTTAGCGTTGGATCGAGAGCAAATTACTTCGTGGGGCCAGATACCTACGAAGAGAACTGGCAGACGGCTGCGGATGAGCATGCTGGCTCTTGGTGGAGCGACTGGACGAGCTGGCTTGCTACGCATTCTGGCAGTTTGGTGGCACCTGTCGTCGATAAGAGTGATTTGGGTCCCGCACCCGGGCACTATGTCCTGGACACTGATCCGCTGTTGTGGCGCTAGAGTGAACGACGCTAGGGAATTGAGGAGGAATCCTTGACTCTCTAGCGTCTATTTTATTTGGGCTTATTGAGGCGCAGGGTAAAAATCGTACCGTTTGGTTTGCGATGAGCAACGCTAATGACGGCATGGTTTAACTGACTGAGTCGTTTCGCAAGTGCAAGTCCTAGGCCATGGCCCTCAACCGCAGTCTTGGTGCGGGACTGGTCTGCGCGGTAAAAACGGTCAAAAATGTGTGCAATATCGGCATCGGGAATGCCGCTACCTTCATCTGCCACAGACAGCTCCAGGTAATTTCCTCGCTCGACCGAGCTAATTGTCACGGTAGTATTGGACGGACTGTATTTGATTGCATTGTCGATCAGTATTGCAACGATGTCACTGATAGCTTGGCTATCTCCGACGGCAGTAAAATCGTCTACCGCCACATCGAGGGTGATGTTGCGTTGTTTTGCAGCGGTCGCATGACGAAGTGCGGCGGAGTGAGCCGCTTCTCCAAGAGAGAATTCTTCTAGATTGAGGGGCTGGTTACTGCTAAGCGTCAGTAGACGATCAGTCAATTTCTGTAAGCGCTCTACTTCCTCTAGATTACTCTTTACGACGGCGGATAGTGATTTTAACGTAGGTTTTTTATCGCGTAGGGCTATTTCACTCTCGGTTAGCATGACGGCAAGCGGAGTGCGAAGCTCGTGAGATGCATCGGACGTGAAACGTGCCTGTGCCTCCATGGCTTGTTCGATTGGAGCAAGCGTACGGCGAGCAAATAAGTAGCTAGCACAGGCGCCAATCATGAGCGTAATAGTGTTGAGCACGATCAGGTTGCCAAATAGATTTTGCTTACTCTCTTCTGCTCTCTGCTCGCGGATTTCGCTAAAAGCATCGATCGAATTGAGTAGCTGCATGCGCTGCTGACTGTCTGCGGGGAGCGGTCGATCAAATTCGTGGGAGGCGATTTGGTAGATGACCGCGCTAAAAGTAATACACACCGCCATCAGAATGGCAAAGTACCAGCCAGTTAGTTTGAGAGTAGCGGTGTGAAATTGATTCATACTGTTGTTACTATCCTAACTTATATCCAAAGCCTCGCACAGTCTGGATAAGGGGAGTTTTGCCAGGAAACGGCTTGTCTACCTTTGCGCGCAGGTAGGCGATATAGGCCTCGACGGTGTTCGGGAGTATGTCGGCATCGAAGTCCCATACATGTGTAATAATTGTATCTTTAGAGAGTACGCGACCATGATTGCGCATAAGGTACTCTAGTAGAGAGAATTCGGTCTGAGAAAGTCGTAGCAGGGTATCGTCGCGCTTTACTTCGTAGGTAATGCTGTCGAGTGTTAGGTCGGCTACTTGCAGCGTGTTGCTGATCGTCTCGTGAGGACGACGCAGTAGTGCACGCACACGTGCGAGTAGCTCGGCAAACGCAAAGGGCTTTACGAGATAATCATCAGCCCCAGCATCGAGGCCGGCTATACGGTCGCGAATCTGTCCCTTTGCGGTTAGCATAATGATAGGGGTTTGGATACCTGCGTCGCGGATTTTTTTGCATACCTCGAGCCCATCAAGCCCAGGCAACATTCGGTCAAGAATAATCACGTCGTACTCGCTGCCGATTGCAGCCGCAAGGCCACTTTCGCCATCGTGATATGTCTCGCAAACGTACGTCTCTTGGCGAAACCCTTGCTTGATCGCGTGAGCAATCTTTCGTTCATCTTCTACTAGTAGTATATTCATATGATTTAGTATCTATTATGCTCCTGAGCATTCCCTGAGAAAAGCATAAACTCCCTCGTCAAAGGGAGTTTATGACAAGTGTCACTACTACAGCTAGCGTTTTTTCGTCATGACTCCATCTTGTAGCATGAAAGTGCGGTCTGTTTTGCCGGCAATTTCGAGATCATGCGTGACGGCGATGATTGTGGTGTTTTCACTCTTCGCGAGACTATGGAGGAGGTCAAAAATCATCTCGCCAGTTTGGCTGTCTAGATTACCGGTAGGCTCATCGGCGAGTATGAGCTGCGGGTTGTTGGCGAGCGCACGGGCTATTGATACTCGCTGCTGCTGCCCGCCAGATAGTAGTGCAGGGCGACGATTGATCTGATCGTCGTCGAGTCCTACTTGGTTCAGTAGTTTTGCCGCCCGAGCACGGCGTTCGTTGTGGGGCACTCCCGCAAACTCCATTGGTAACATCACATTTTCAAGTGCTGAGAGATTTGGAATGAGATTGTAACTTTGAAACACAAACCCAATCTTTTTGCAGCGGTAATCTATGAGGGCTCGGTCGCGCATAGTTGCGATATCTTGGTCACCAACGGTGATACTGCCATTGGTAGGCGCATCGAGCGCACCGAGTAATCCAAGTAATGTGCTCTTGCCCGATCCCGAGCGGCCGATGATCGATGCAAACTCACCATCGTTCACCGCAAAGCTGGCATCTTTTACCGCATGAACATCTCCACTTTCACTCTTGAATACTTTTGATAGGTTACTAACAGTAATCATTTATTCGCTCCTCATGACCTCTGCGGGCCTTATTTTTGCTATGAAGTAGGCGGTAAGCAAGCTGCCAATTGCTGCAATCAGAACTGCGCCAGCTAGTCCGTAGAGAATGATTGTCCAGTCAAGCTGTGCAGATATTTCGCGCAATCCTTGAATAGCTTGCATGCCTCCGCGGAATCCTCTGCCAGGGCCACCCATACCTTGACCAGCTGTGGTTGTGCTTGATGCACTGGATGTTGCCAAAGCACTCGTCAGTGGCTGTGCGGCAACTGCAGCAATGGCAAACCCTATGAGTGTTGCAAGGAGCGTAAAGGTAACTGCCTCGGCGGCAAACTGTAGTGCAATCTTCATGTTGCTAGCGCCGATTGCTTTGAGTACACCAATCTCTCGACGGCGCTCACGCGCAATCATGACCATAGTTAGCAACACGATTATCGAGCCGGCACCAACTGCTGCAATCAGACTATAGGTTGCAATCGTCTGAATATTTTTTAGTGGTGCGATAGTTGTCTCTGCCTGTTCGGATGCATTGGTTACATCGGCAGTATCGCCCAGCGCGCTTTTTGTTGCACTAGTAACTGCTGCGACGTTTTCGATGGAATCGACATGCAGTGTAATGCTCGACAATGAGTCTGCTTGGTCTGATAGTGTTTGAAGTGTCTTGAGCGGCACAATAACCTGGTTGTTGGTAAATGTATTGCCTGTGTCGAAAATGCCGACGACTTTGATAGTTTGACTATATAGTGTGAAGGTCGATCCTACGCTGAGATTATTTTTCTCCGCGAGTGTTTTACCTACCAGGGCAACATTTTGACTGCTTGCCCCATCGAATACCCCGCCATTTGTAAGGCTAAGTGTGCTTGTACTTGATCCCTCGCTGGTGGCGAGGACATTTGGGCTCGTCGTACCAATGACTGTCACGGGTGGGGTAAAGGTTCGTGTGACTTCCGTCGTACTAGTGGAGTTGCTGCTTTGCTGCATTTGTGGCGGTGCTTCGAAGCTTTGCCCGCTGTTGTTTGCATTGCGACGACCTAGCATGCCTGCTTCTATGGCTGATTCCAAGCTAGAGCTATCACTTGTCACGCGGTCACTCAGTGTTTGCGTGATGCTGCTGACGTTGTCGAGTTTGCTGACTTTTTCGCTATCTTCTGAAGTGAGCGGGTTGCCGCCTCCTTCGAAACCTCGCGCACCGGCAGGGGTTATTGTCACGGTATTGCCAACAGAACTTTTGATGTCTGAAATTTTCTGTGTCACTGCTTGATTTGCGACAAGCATACTCAGGGCGAGTCCCATGCTAAGCCCTAGTATCAATATGATCGATACCGTACGTATCTTATTTCGGAAGGCGTTCTTTACTCCGCGCCATAATCCATTCATGATAAGGTTATTTCCTTTGCTATTTATATACTGTTACTCCGCATCATAGTGAGAGGTTCTGACAAAAGCCTGAGGTTTACATAAGTGTCATGAGTAGCAGGTGAGTGTACTGCCGCGTCATCGCATATAGCTGTGATTAAGAGGATATACCTGTTACGCTAGTGTGAGATGAAACACTTCCAGCAAGTACTCTTAAATACGCTGATCGCAAATGTTACCACAAGCTATCTTTGGTTTGCGATTACATTTTGGGTGTATCTAGAGACAAAGTCGGTACTAGCAACAGCTATCATTGGTGGAAGTTATATGCTGATGGTGGCGTTCTTTAGTATTATCTTTGGTACGATCGTTGACCACAACAAGAAGAAGTCAGTGATGATGTTTTCAGCGGTATTTACGCTGGTAGCCTTCGCGCTCGGTGGGCTCGTCTACCTGCTATTTCCCAAAGAGCAGATTGTGAATTTAGGCGGCGTAATCTTTTGGTTATTTGCCGGAACGATACTCATAGGTGCGGTTGTCGAAAATATGCGCAACATTGCCCTTAGTACCACGGTGACGCTCCTCGTTCCTGCCGAAGGACGCGACAAAGCGAACGGTATGGTGGGTACGGTTCAGGGTGTCGCCTTCATGGTGACAAGCGTTTTCAGTGGTCTTTCTATTGGAATGCTAGGCATGGGTTGGACACTTGTTATCGCAGTAGCATTGACAGCGGTTGCGCTCGTGCATCTATGGTTTTTTGTGAGGATTCCTGAAAACGAGATTTATCACGACCCCGAACTTAAGGGCAAGAAAATCGATTTGCGTGGCTGTATTGCGGCGATTCGTGCCGTGCCGGGATTGGTATGGCTGATCGTATTTACGACATTTAATAACCTTGTAGGCGGTGTGTTTATGGCGCTCATGGATCCTTATGGCCTAACGCTCTTTCCTGTTGAAATCTGGGGTATTGTGTTAGGTGTGACGAGTACCGGGTTTATCATCGGCGGTATGATTGTTGCAAAGAAAGGTCTTGGCAAAAATCCAGTTCGTACTATGCTTCTCGTGAATATTGGTATTGCTGTGCTTGGGGGCGTGTTCGTGATTCGGGAATGGTGGTGGCTGTATGCACTCGGCATACTGGTCTTTATGTGTCTCATGCCAATTGCAGAAGCTGCTGAACAGACGATCATTCAAAAAGTGGTGCCGCTCAAACGACAGGGAAGAGTCTTTGGGCTGGCGCAAGCAGTTGAATCAGCGAGTTCCCCAATTAGTGCCTTTATGATTGGTCCAATTGCGCAATTTGGACTGATACCATTTATGAATACACAGACGGGTAAGGATATGTTTGGCTGGCTGGTTGGAGCCGGGCAAGCGCGTGGTATTGCGTTGGTATTTATCCTCGCAAGCCTCATTATGCTAGTAGTTGTGCTGTATGCGTTTACAACGCGAGCCTACCGTAATTTGTCGCACGCGTACGCCACTGCATCATAGATGCTATTGACAAACTGCTTGAGCTAGAGTATAATGAGAAGTATAAAGCACTTGAGTTCCAGTCACGATGGAGCGAGCTGAGCGCCAAAATGCGCTACGGAAGCGAACCGTAAAACACGCAAACCGAAATCGCTACCTAGTAGCATGAGCCGGTGCCAAGCGCCCTGAATCAGTAATGAAGCAGGGAACAAGGATGGGACCGCGGAAGGGTCTTTTTTATTCTCCTTTCGTTCCTTGGACAGATTAATAATTTGCATAGAATCAACTATCCTATGAGCAAAGCGAACAAGGCGTTAGCCGTGCTTTAGGGGGAGGAAGTCTACTCACGAATTCACTTCGAGAGTAGACTGGAGGGGTAAACCCTTCCTATGCGACTGACCAAGGAGCAATAAAGCATGAAAAAGACCCTCACCACACCTCGTCGTCCAAGTGGTTTCAATGAATATTTACCGGCGGAGCAGATCGAGTTTAACCGTTTACTCGACATTATTCGTACTACCTATGAAAAGTACGGGTACGCACCGATTGATACACCAGACCTTGAGCTATCTGAAGTATTATTGGCAAAAGGTGGTGGCGAGACTGAGCAGCAAATCTACCGGTTTGAGCGTGGCAAAAATGACCTGAGCCTGCGGTTTGACCTGACAGTCCCACTTGCGCGCTACGCCGCCGAGCACGAGAGTGATCTTGTGTTTCCGTTTCGTCGCTACCATATCGGCAAAGTTCACCGAGCCGAGCGCGCACAAGCTGGTCGTTTCCGTGAGTTTTATCAGTGCGATATAGACGTCATTGGGTCAGAGAGTACAGTAATCGACGCTGAGTTTCCAGCGGTAATCAATGAGATTTTCGACAAGTTCGGGTTTGGCGAATTTACGATCCGTCTGAATAACCGTATGGTACTGAATGGATTTTTTGAAGGTATTGGCTTGGCTGATGTTTCCGCCGAAGTTCTACGAGCGATCGACAAGATGGAGAAACTATCACGCGATGATCTTGTTTCTGCTCTGCGCGAGATCGGCCTAACTGATCAGCAAGTCGCAAAAGTATTTGAGTTCACTGAAATTACTGGCACAAACGATGAAGTGCTGGCAAAGCTGGATACACTTGGCGTCGATTCACCAACATTCTACGAGGGTGTCGGGAAACTTCGCGTGCTCATTGACACGCTTCGTGCGCTGCAAGTTCCTGAGCGTCGGTTCAAGATTGATCTGCGTATTGCCCGCGGACTAGATTACTACACCGGAACTGTCTACGAGACGACTCTCAATGATTTACCCGGTGTGGGTAGTGTTTGTTCTGGTGGTCGTTACGACGACCTCGCAAGTAATTATACGAATACACAGCTACCCGGTGTCGGTATATCTATCGGACTTTCGCGACTGTTTTATAAGCTGATGGAAGCGGGTATTATTCAGCCTAGTCAGCAAAGCCTAGCGCGAGTGATCATCATGCCGTTGGATGACGGTGCGATCCAACGTGCCCTGGAGGTTGCGTCCCATATGCGTGCGCTCGGCACGGCAACTATAGTACACACCGAGCCAGGCGCGATGAAAAAGAAGTTCCGTTATGCCGATCGTATGGGCTGCCGCTACGTGGTAGTGATCGGTGAAAACGAACTGTCCACCGGTGTACTCTCTATCAAAGATATGGAGAGCGGTGAATCATTTGAGGGCGACGAAACGATCCTCGAAAAGCTTCTCTCCGAAAACTAGGAGAAGTATATGAAATCCAAAACAACTCAGCTGGCCGAGCAATTGATCGCGCTGCCAAGCTATGTTTCTGATACCGTCGATGAAGTACGAGTAATTGATTTTTTGGTCGAATACGCCAAGCGCAACTTGCCGAGATTTGAGGTAAAGACATCGCCTGTACGAGGTGACAGAGAGAACCTGTATTTATTAGGCAAAAAGCCGGCGCGCCTGGTGTTTGTGGGGCATGTCGATACCGTGCAGCCGAGTGACGGTTGGCTGACTGATCCATTGCGCCCGGTCCAAAAAGACGGTAAGCTATTTGGTCTCGGTGCCGCTGACATGAAAGGTTCGATTGCAGCACTACTCATTGCCCTGCAAAACGTAGAGCCAACACTTCTCGATGAGGTTGCGGTACTGCTGTATATCGACGAAGAGTATCAGTTTGCAGGTATGGAGCAATTACTGAAAGATGGTATATTCACCAAAGATAATCAACCAGATCTAGTAGTATCGCTCGATGGTGGATTGGAAGTGCTCAGCGGCTGTCGAGGGCTTATAAAGATCGATATGGAATTGGTGGGCAAGAGCGGTCACGCAAGTAATCCCACAAACGGTACAAATGCAATCACTGGCACTATGGAAGTCATGCGTACAATCGAAAGAAAGTTAGCAGACTATAGTTCCAACTTAGGTGCTAGTACGATGAATGTGGCGTATCTACGTGGGGGTGCGGTAGCGAACATCGATCAGCCCGACACATTACAACGTGCGGGCAACGTCATACCAAACTATGCCGAATGTATACTAGAAATCCGCACAGCATCGCCGGATCTTGACGCCGCTGCAGTTGAAACAATGATACGAACAGCGTGTATATCTCGTGAATTAACTGTCCAAGCACTTACTGTCGAGATTGACCTGGGAGTATGGACGGGTTCATATAACACCAAGGCAACGGATTTCGTCAGGCGCTGCTATGGTGTAACAGGACTTGACTATCAGCAGGCGAACCCTGCCTACATAGGATTCATTGATGTGCAAATGCTTGCGAGCAGCGTCGATTCACCGACCTATGTAATAGGCGCCGGTGGCGAGAACCGTCACGGTGCGAACGAAAACGTACCACTTGCCAATCTAGAGCAGGCGCAGACGATTTACCAGGTAATTACCACGGAACTTTTGGGAGAATAACGATGAAAAGTATTGAACGACCGCCGGTTCGTATCCGGCAAGTTGAAGGCACGCCGCCACAGTTTGTGGGCGATGAACTAGCCCGGCTTGCGACTACCTACGCAAATGTATTCGCCGGGGAACCATGGCGAGAGGTTTCGCGGTGCGAAGATGGATTCTCGCCAGAGCCGGCCGGTTCTCGCTGCGAAGTATGTGGGGAAGTGCGTGCTGACGCGTACCCTCTAGAGGAGCAAATGCAAACGATCACGGGCGAACTTGCGCGACCAAACGCAGCGTGTTTCGTGCTAGAAGACGAGCAAGACCAAGCCTTCGTCGGCTTCAGTTGGGGTTTCTGTTATGAAAATGTAGACGAATTCTTAGCGCAAAAGTATGCAGGCAGCGGTAGGGAGTACGAGAAACTACGAGACGATGCATGTCGCGTGTTGGGTAGGTATGGTATTGGCGCCGAGAGATTTTATTATCTCTCGGAAACCGGCATCATCGATGATCCACGCTACCGTGGACGCGGTATAAGCAAAGAGTTTGTACAACGCCGAGTAACAGTTGCAACAGGGCTTGGACTAGATATCGTACAGCGAACGAGTATCGAGAGCCCGATGTTTAGAACCATGAAAAGCTCCGGTTTCACCCAGGTGATGGGGCAAAACATTGGAGAACCCGATAGTGTAAACGAAAATAGGGTACTGTTCGTGAAAAAATACTAATCTAGGGCTAATTGTTGAAGTAGTTTCTCTAAGCGCTCGAAAAGGTGATGGAAGGCCTATGGAAATACAGTGCGAGGATTCCCCCATACTCATTACTGTGTTTGCAGCAATAGTGCTCGTTATATACACTAGGAGGAAACTATGAAAAAGCATAAACGACGATACATCCTGACTATACTTATAAGTAGCGTAGTTCTATCCCTTGTGGCGGCGGCCCTCTACGGTATCTACGATGCTCAGCAGAAAGAGAGCTTGCGTCGGGATATACAAACTACTCACTTGTCGCTTAAAACTATAAGCGCTGACCTCAAAGGTCAACAAAATGCCGTATGGGCTGATGTATCAGAGTGTTATCATACGACGCCTCGCCAATTTGGGGAAGAGGATAAATATTCTTGCGATGTGGTGTACACCCTCACAGGTTACTCGGTGACACTAGGAGGTTTCGATCAGCTACGACAATCTACCAAAGTAAAGGGTAAATTAGTAAACTTTTCTCAAAAATCAGAGATAAACGAACATACTTCGTACACAGCCCAGCTTCCTGGGTATGAAGGTGTAGATAACTGTAGTCTACGTTATGAGTACGATGAAAAAAGCGAGACACTTTACGGTGCGCTAGCGTGCTACTATTCACTAACAAAAAAGCAATTTGATGCGGTATCGGGCGTGCTTAAGACGGGTCCAGACCGTACCTAGCTTTCGTGACTTCTGTTGCAAAAACTACTTTCTTTTCACGTATTTTCACGTTGTAGTATAGGTGCATAGACAACACGTCTATGCTTTAACAAAGGAGGTAACAATGAAGCTATCGACAAAGACCGTCGCGACACTACTTGTAGTAACTGCAGCTGCTGCAGCAGCGCCGGGCCTTAGCCAAATCGCCATTCCTAAAAAGCGTCGTGAATCCCAATTCGACCGGCTACTCGCGACCCATGACCGCAAGTGCGAAATACGCGCGGAGATTCTGGGTGTATCACCCCACGAGTTCCGGCGTCTTCGCCGCAGTATGAATATGGATCAACTGATTCAGTTCTGCGGTTTTTATAACAAACGCGATTTCCGTGTCGCACTACTCGGCTATCTACGCAATGAATTACTAGAGCGTGGGTGGTCTCGCGAACGGATCGATAGCTACATACTGACACGTGCACCACGCATGGCAACGGTGTAATACGTCGGATATCGACTAGTAAAGAGCCTTTGAAAACGAAGGCTCTTTATAGTACCGACTGATTCGCCTGTCTAGAGCTTATATGGCGCTAGTGCTATACTAAAAACTATGTACGACATACTTGTTCGATTTGCTGCAGATGGACTAGTTATAGTCATAGTTATTTTGGCGCTAGGCGCCCTGTTTCTCAAGACGCCGGCAAGGGATCGCTACGATCGCTATACTCGCGTGTTCATGGCGGGTATTACGGCATACCTGCTTGCCAAGCTTGCTGGTAGTATATGGCAGCCTGCCAATGAACGCCCGTTTGAACAGCTGGGGGTTGACCCCGGGGCAGCGTACCTCAATAACCCTGGATTTCCAAGCGACCACGCGCTACTGGCGTTCTTTCTCGTGTTTGCGGTATGGTATGCGACGCGGAGTCGCCTGCTAACAGGTACGCTGCTACTACTCGCGACCCTTATGTGTGTAGGGCGTGTACTGGCGCTTGTGCATACGCCACTCGATATTGCTGGCTCCATCATCATTGCTGGTATTGCGGCGCTTTGGTACGGTGCTTATGCTAAAAACAAACCGCGCAAGACTATGGCACGACGTGCAACAAAGTGATACAATATTCTACAAAGTAAGAGGAGATCACTAGAGTGAGCGCAAAAGCTGTCCGAGAGCCCATCGTTGTGGAATCACACCCGTCATCACTAATACCGATGTCGCTGCGTGAACTAGCCGGTATTATTGCTAGCGGTGCTTTTGTAGGCATTGCAGTCGTTGGTTTGTATCTCTTGCTCAATCATTTTGTATTTAGCTCTGTCTTGTGTCGACCTCAGGCGCCTGCCGACTGTGCGCAAGCACCAATGTACGCGATGGTCATTGCGCAACTCATAGGGATTGTTGCAGGTATCGGTATACTCGTGCGTTTGCGAGTATACCGACCGCTACTCGTCGTACTCGCAACGGTGATTGCACTCTGGACACTACAGGCACTTATCACACCATTTGCATGGTGGGGTGCATTACTTGTTGCGGCGCTATTGTTCGGTATTTGCTACGGGCTTTTTGCTTGGATAGCACGTATTCGTTCGTTTATCCTGGCGCTCGTGATCACGGTGGTTTTGGTTGTGATTGCACGCATCGCGTTTATGTAAATTACCTCTAGGAACTGTTACAATAGTGAGTATGGAAGGTCTACTCACTATTTTGCTAATTGTCATCGTATTTGGACTAGGGGTTGTCGTCTATTTGCTACTACGCAAGCCTACGCAGCCAATGCAACAGCCTGGTGTCGAGTTGATCAAGAGTGACTTGACCGAGCTATCCCGAAGCATTACACTTCTCGAACGAACAATGGGTGACCGCCTAGAAAAAAGTAGCCTGGGCGTACAGCAGTCGGTACAGCGACAACTGACCGAGAGCGCGAAGTTAGTGGCGGATGTAACACAGCGTCTTGTGAAGTTGGACGAGACAAACCGACGTGTAGTAGATGTTGCCGACGAACTAAAGACCCTTCAAAACGTGCTATCGAACCCAAAGCAGAGGGGAGTGTTTGGTGAATTTTACCTCTCGAGTGTGCTCGAGAACGTGCTGCCCCCTGGGCAGTTCCAAACTCAGTATAAATTTGCCGATGGCGAGACAGTAGACGCCGTGGTGTTTTTGGATAAAGGGCAGATACTACCAATAGATAGTAAGTTTAGCCTCGAGAATTATAACCGCATGATCGAAGCAAGTGGGAAAGAGCGTGAAGCATACCTTCTCAAAGTCAAAGCTGATTTGAAGGGGCGAATCGACGAGACGTCCAAGTATATTCGTCCGAGCGAAAAAACGATGGATTTTGCGTTTATGTTCATCCCGTCCGAGTCGCTGTACTACGACTTACTCATCAACAATGTTGGTAACGGTGGCAGCTCGCGCGATCTGATCGAGTATGCGTTCCGTGAGAAGCATGTGATCATCACAAGCCCTACGAGCTTCATGGCGTATTTGCAGACGGTGCTGCAGGGCCTCCGTAGTCTGCAGATCGAGGAGCAGGCAAAGGACATTCAGGTGCGTGTCGGTAAGCTCGGACAACATATCGCTAAGTTCGATGAGTACATGAACAAACTTGGCAATGCACTTGGTACGACGGTGAATCATTACAATGCTGCCCACAAAGAGCTCGCCAAGGTAGACAAGGATGTGATCAAGATTGCGGGCAATGACCCCAGCATCGAGCCACTCCTGATCGATAAGCCCCGCCAAGAGGACTAGTTTTTTGTATATGAAAAACCGCCCTCTCGTAGGCGGACTGTAGCATCATAATCGATGGACTACAGTCTACCTACAAGAGCGACGGTTAGGATAGCTGAAGGATGAATATGAGATTCCGCGCTCCCGAATAGTGTCCAATTGCGTATCCTTCTCTCACAACTCCTGTATCATCGGTGAATGTGATGGGAGCCTGATCGAGCTTGACGACTGTACTCGCGCCAGTATGCAGCGATGCGCCGGAGGTCGACCGAATGGTCAGGGTTGAGTCGTCTCTACCGTAGATAGGCGCTCCATCCAAGAACTCTTCGGGCGCAGGCTGATCTTTCTCTAGATCGAGGACGAAAGCCTCGGCAAAACAGCTCAACATTGGAGAATCCTCTCGCTCGTGACGCTCGATGATGAGCATCAATAATTTATTTATAACATAATTATTACAAAAAAGAAATATCCGCTCATATGAGCGGATATTTCTTGACGCGCGGATAGAACTAGTCGTTCTTGTTGCGGCCAGCGATGAGCAAATATAGGTTACCGCCTACGGCTGCACCAACGAGTGTACCAAGTACGACTTCGAGAGTGAGGCGGCTGTAGGTTGCTTCGGCTTCACCCTTGCTACCAGTGGTTAGTTCGCTCTTTGTGCTGTCGGTGGCAGCGAGAGCAATTGCTGGGTTGAGTGTTGCGCTCTTTACATAGGCAGCAGTTGGAATTTCTGGTGCCGTAGCATTTTGGCTTGCACCCTGCTGGGAAGCTTTGCGCTGGTAATCAGCGATAGCATTGGCTTTGACAGCTGAAAGCAGTGTACCTGCAACAACGAGTGCAATTGTGAGTGACGTACCGATACCAAGTGCGCGACCTAGGTTTGACAGGTCAGTGCGGCTCACTACCGCAACGAGACCAAACAAGAACACGGCAGTACCAACGAGCTCGATACCGAGTACCGACCAGTTGAGCTGTGTAAAGTGACCAAAGTCGAGGTGGATGTCATTGTTTGCAATCGAGTTCACTACGATGACTGCTAGGATAGCACCTAGGAACTGAGCGCCCCAGTAGAAAGGTACGAGAATCGTGCGAAGCTTGCGTGCTGCCCATAGACCGAATGTGACGGCTGGGTTGACATGTGCACCCGACACGACGCCAATCGAAAGCACAAGCACAGCAAGTGCAAGACCGACGTATAGTGCTGCAGTATCTTGTAGTGATGTTAGGGCAACAAGTGTGAGGATGAACGTACCGAATAGTTCAGCCAGTATGATATTGATGATGTTGCTAGGAAGCGACACCTTTTTCTTTGTCTTTGTAGGAGCAACAACTGGTCGCTCGACAACTTTCTCTTTAGTCACTGGTTTCTTTGCCTCTGCACTGATAGTGCGGACAGTAGTTTTGGCTGCGGCCGGCTTACGTGCGGTCGCCTTCTTGGTAGAAGCGGCTTTTTTTGTAGCCATGTATACATATCCCTCCATTAATAGATATGAAATTAGTATACCACAAAGCACAAGGGGCAATTCCTCTTTTCGTGGTAAATTGTGCGATTTTATCTCGGCGCTACATCTGATATACTAAGTAACAACTATGGGACGATATATACAGCAAAACGAATCTCGAAGTGAGCTACAGCAGCGGATCGCGGCTGATCTGCGTGCAAAGGCAGCGGCAAAAGCAAAGCAAGAAGGTGGGTATGGTGATGGAACGTATGATGCGCCGGATGGTGTCGATGACGCCGCGTACCTAAAGGGTACAAAGACGACCACAACGCTTGCACCAGCATGGTTCCTAATCTTTATCATGGCACTTGGTGTCTTTGCGTTCTTTATTTATCAGGCAAACAAATAGAAGGGCTGAACGACATATGGACATTCCGTCACTCACCCAGACGCTACTCGATCGTGTAGCTAACTCGACAAATCCACAGGAAGTATTGCGCGCTCCTGAGTTTCGCGAGCTCTACTCGCAGATCCCCAAGCAAGCGCCAGAGCACCGTGCTACATTTGGCCAGCAAGTGAACCAACTAAAGCAAGCGGTTGAGCAGGCTGTTGCTGAGCGTAAAGCCGAGCTCGAGCAAGTTTCGCGTCCTTCGATCGACGTCACGGCACCCTTTGATGTAAATTCGCTGCAGCCATCGTTCTTGCCTTCAGAGCAAGGAACTGAGCATCCTTTGACGCAAGAAATCACTCGCCTCAGCGATATTTTCGGTCGTATGGGCTTTGCGATCGAGGAGTCGCGAGAGATAGACGATCAGTATCATATGTTCGAGAGCCTCAATTTTCCAAAGGGCCACCCTGCGCGTGATGACTGGGACACCTTTATGACAGTCCAGACCGATCGTGATGGCGATCCATTCATTGCACCAGCGCATACCAGTACTATGCAAAATCGTATCCTCCAGAAGTATCGCGATCAGCTGGCGAACGGTGAAGCGATAGCTGCCGTTGTGCCAGACCGAACATTCCGCAACGAAGATCTCGATGCTCGTCACGAGCATACCTTCTACCAAGTAGAGGGTGTATATGTGGCAAAGGGCGTTCATGCCGGCATGCTCGTGGCAACATTGCAGAGTTTCCTCGAGGAATATTATGGCAAGAAGCTTGACGTTCGTATCAACCCTTACTACTTTCCATTTACCGAACCAAGCTTTGAGTTTGCGCTGAGCTGTCCGTTTTGTGAGGGTGTAGATCCATCATGCAAAGTGTGTTCTGGTGAAGGCTGGATCGAGCTACTCGGTTGTGGCATGATCCACCCAAATGTACTGAAAGCTGCGGGGATCGATCCGGACGAATACACTGGATTTGCCTTTGGGTGTGGTATCGATCGCCTCGTCATGATGAAGTATGGCATCGAGGATGTACGACACTTCGAGAGTGCAAAATTAGATTTCTTGAGGCAGTTTTAGGAGGATATATGAGAGTAAGTCTAAATACGATCAAACAATATATCGACTTCGAACTGCCGCCTGTCGATGAGCTCGTGAAGCGTATCAACGAGCAGCTTGGTGGAGTTGAGGCAGTCACAGACTTGTTCGCTAAGTATAAGGATGCAGTAATCATCCGAATAGTGGGTGCGCAGCAGCATCCAAATGCTGATCGCTTACGTGTGTGCACCGTCGATGATGGTGGTGTCGTGGCGGATGTACCGCGTGATGACAATGGCTTTGTGCAGGTTGTCTGCGGTGCGCCAAATGCCCGTGATGGGATATTTGCGGTGTGGTTGCCGCCCAAGAGTACAGTGCCGGCAAGCTTTGATGATGCCGAGCCGTTTGTGCTCGACGCACGCGAGCTGCGTGGCGTACTAAGTCAGGGCATGTTGGCAGCGGGTGACGAGCTGGCGATCAATAGCGATCACGATGGCATTATCGAAATCAATCCCGATGAGTGGAAGCCAACTGATGTTGCGATTGCGCCGGGAGCTAGTTTTGCTGAAGCATTTGGTCTGAACGATACGATCATCGATATCGAAAACAAGATGTTTACCCATCGTCCTGATTGTTTCGGTCAGCTAGGTGTAGCACGGGAAATCGCCGGTATCCTCGGGCATAAGTTTACGAGCCCTACATGGTATCTCGATGTGCCTGGCTTTGCAAATGGTGAAGGTCTGAAGCTCGATGTATTCAACGATGCAACCGACAAAGTTCCGCGTATCATGTTTGTTGCTATGCACAATATCGAGGTAAAGCCGAGTCCCCTATGGCTGCAGTGTGCACTCGTGGCGATGGGTGGCAAGCCTATCAACAACGTCGTCGATGTGACGAACTATGTCATGCTACTCACCGCGCAGCCAACGCATGCGTATGATTATGACAAGATTCGCGGTGCCAAAGTTGGCGCTCGCATGGCGAAGGCAGGCGAGCAGGTCGCCTTACTCAATGGTAAAACATACGAACTTACCGCAGATGATATTGTCATTGCTGATAGTGAGGGGCCAATTGGCCTCGCAGGTATCATGGGCGGCGGCGAGAGTGAAGTCGATATCAATACGAAGAATATCGTGCTAGAAGTCGCCTCGTTTGACATGTATGCGGTACGCAAATCGAGCATGCGCCATGGCATATTTACCGACGCACTCACGCGCTTTAACAAAGGCCAATCTCCACTACAAAACGATCATATTTTGAGCCTGCTTATGATGAGCATGAAGGACGTTTCAACTGCCGAGCAGGCAAGTGAGGTATTCGACCTAGGCTCGCCAGCTCAACCAAATGTGGTACGCGTGACAGATACGTTTATCAATGAGCGCTTAGGTCTGCAATTGCAAAATACCGATATTACTACTCTACTTTCGAATGTTGAATGTCGAGTCGACTCGCCCGACGATCACGACACGTATCTGGAAGTTTTCCCGCCGTTTTGGCGCACTGATATCGAGCTCCCTGAGGATGTTGTCGAGGAAGTTGGTCGCCTATATGGATTCGACAAACTACCGCGTGAATTGCCAGTACAGAGTATTCGCCCTGCAGTGGCAAATAGTCGCCTACTTGCCAAGCGCCATATCCGCAATATACTGTCGCGAGCCGGTGCAAATGAGGTGCTGACGTATAGCTTCGTGCATGCCAACGTATTGACTCGTGCTGCTCAGGACCCTACGCAGGCATTCCAGTTAGGCAACGCACTTAGTCCTGAGCTACAATACTATCGCATCAGTGTACTGCCAAGTTTGCTTGCGCAGGTGCACGCAAACATCAAGTCGGGGCATGATGAATTTGCGTTATTCGAGCTAGGTAAGGGCCATCATGTCGATATGCTCGATGATGATGGACTGCCTATTGAGTTCGATCGTGTTGCTGGTGTGTATGCTGCAAAGCGCGAACCAAAAAATGTCGGGAGTCCGTACTATGCAGCGCGTCGCTATGTCGATGAACTGCTCGGTTCCATACATGCGCAGGACGTTCATTTCAAACAACTATCAACGTTTGATTATGGCGAGCATCGTGCACTCATGCAGCTTGGTGCGCCATTTGATCCTGAGCGTTCAGCTATGGTGATGATTGGCGAGCGATTTGCCGGCGTTGTGGGCGAGCTAAAGTCGACTGTGTGCAGTGGATTTAAATTGTCTGACTATACTGCCGCATTCGAGCTATTTCTTTCACCATTTATCAGTGCATCGACCGATCCGGATTACCGGCCGTTATCTCGCTATCCGAGTGTGACACAGGATATATCACTACGCGTTGGCAAAGATGTCTCATATGAATCAGTCGTCGCTGTCGTACGCGACCAAATAACAGCATCTGAGTTTCAGGTAGATGTATCGCCACTAACTATCTATCGTCCAGAGAACGAGGCTATGACAACGTATAGCTTCCGTCTGAAAGTCACAAGTCATGAGCGCACACTTCGTGACGATGAAGTTGTAGCACTACTTGACCAAGTGGCTCAAAGCGCAAAACAGACTATTGAAGCAGAACGCATCTGATAGTTTATGGCATTGACAAAAACTATATAATTTGTCATATTATATATTAATACTACGAGGAATTCTCGTAGTATTGCCATTGTCCATTCCCCCAGACGAGAGGAATCGCACATGTCCGCACCCAACACTCCGGGGACATCACCTACGGAGAACGTTGCACGGTCGCTAGTGAATGAGCTGAGCTTTGCGAATATCAGTGCTGATGAACGTCGCTTTCTGCAGGAGCTCTTGGAGCAGATTCGTCCACGCCTCACCGACTCTTCTGTCTTTGACAGGTATCATAGGCGTCAGGTGGAGCTTTACGCGCCATTCTCGCGACGATTCGGTATGCTTCATAGCGCCTATAGCTACGATCAGTACGGGTCGTCCGTCACGAAAGTTGTTGGTGATATACGCTCGATCCTAGCTTTGACCGGCGTCAATTGGCAAGAGCTGGCGGCTATGAATGAATTGAGGGTGGCCCAGTTTCTACCTCTGAAAGAAGTTGATCGTTTGATCCTCTTTCTAACGATTCTTCAGGCGCTCATGAATGAGGATAGCAGGGAGCCTCAGACCGTCTAAAAAAGTGGCATGCCTCCGAAGTGGAAACCCCCATGGATCCACTTCGGGGGATTTTAATTTGCATGATATCTACATGTGGCAAACATAGCAATAATCTGCTATACTCTAGCCTTGACCGCACATTAGAATAACCAATATCAAGAAGCGATGAGAGAACTGACTCTATGATTCGCTAGCAACCAGCCGTAAGGCATGGTGCTTCATTCAGCCCTACTGAAGGGAAAGATATGTCGACAATTCTTGTTCTCGAGAAATGACCGTCTGTAACTTTCAGGCGGTCATTTTACATATTCACCAAAACAAAGGAGTCTCCTATGACAAACTACAAAACAGCCGAATCGGTATCGCCAAAGCACCCAGACAAGCTATGCGACCAAATATCCGACGCTATCCTAGATGCATATCTGGCAGGCGATCCGGATGCTCGCGTAGCAGTCGAGACGGTGGGCGGCCATGGCAAAGTGTTTATCACCGGTGAAGTCACGAGCACTAATCACCCAAGTATCGAGCCGATTGTCCAGCGTATCGCGGGCGATGTTGAGGTGATAGTACACCTCGCAAAGCAAAGTCCAGAAATAGCTAATGGCGTCGATACAGGTGGGGCGGGTGATCAGGGTATCATGGTAGGCTACGCGACAAGCGAGACACCAGAGTACCTTCCGCTCGAAGTAGTGCTAGCACGTAACCTCAATCAGTATCTCTATGAGCGCTGGCCATTTGACGGCAAGACGCAAGTGACACTACGTGATGGTGTGATCGACTCGATCGTTGCAAGCTTCCAAAACGCACCGCACGACGAGTTAGAGCAAACAGTCAAAGAATGGGCACGAACGCAAGACTACGTAGACACGTATTTTGTGAAAGGCCGAAATAGCAACCCAAAGCTACATATCAATCCTGCTGGTGATTGGCATCAGGGTGGCTTTGACGCAGATGCGGGCTTGACTGGACGCAAACTCGTGGTCGACAACTACGGTCCGTGTATACCGATCGGCGGCGGTTGTTTCAGCGGCAAAGACCCGAGCAAGGTTGATCGTTCGGCTGCATACATCGCACGAAAAATCGCGATTGATTATCTGCAGCGCTTCCAGGCACAGGAAGTGTATGTGTACTTAGCTTATGCGATCGGGTACGATCAGCCGCTCGAAGCAACCGCTGTAGTCGATGGAGTAGAGAAGCGAGTTGACGGTTACGACCTGACGCCGCGAGGCATCATTGCGGCGCTAGACCTAAAGCGCCCCATCTATGAGCAAACGGCACGCTACGGACACTTCGGGCATGTCGCGTTTCCGTGGGAATAGACTAAGCTAGGCTTACCGCCGTTTTATGGTATAGTATATGGAGATATCCGTGGTAGAGAATCATGGATCGTACCTGGCGGAGGTAGCTATGGAAGCATTGTCGACTGTCGGTGGCTCTACAGGCTTGTCGCATGCCGATAAGCGAGATCTGAGAAGTATTACTGGGCAACTGCGTGAAAAGGGATATAGCCTTTTACTGTCCGCACGTCGCATAGATGACCTGCCGCTGCTTTCTCCTGAAGATGATGGGTCGCGTGAATACCATGAAGCACGAATGGCTGTCGAAATGGACCCGTTTGTACCGTTGTCGGTGTTTGTGCCGATGCTAGGCTACTATAGCGGCTCTATACTTGAACTTGCGAGCTGGTATCCTTCACCGGATGATGCTGAAATAGTGATTATCATCTGGGGCGGCGGGAAATTCCGCACGATCAGCGACTTGGTGCGTAAGTCCGCAGCTTCGCTCATGCGAGAGACTGGGCTTGTAGTTCACGATATTGCATTGCTTCGTATTGCCCTTGGGCGTTTGAGCGCTACGGTGCTTCACAGGGCTAAGTCTTTCCTGAAGGACACTTACGACAGCGCATCACTCGCTATCACGGATGGCGACACAAATTATCCGTTCGAGAGAGTTTTGAGGCTCTGTGGTTATCGTAACGATCCGATAGAAACACTCTTTGCATACATCCCTCCAGATGAGCATCAGGCGCTGCGCCGTTTCGCGACAAAGTTTGCGCTCGATACGGTCGGTGACTTGGCTTCGGTGAGCGTGAACGATGCGCAAGTAAACGCGCTTGATCAGCGAGATGCCATAGCGACACTCATCGCTCTACGAGCGTGGGCGCAGGTAGCGTCACACTAACCCTCTATGATTGTGAGTAGTAACTCATATCGAGAGGGATTTTTATTTACAAAAATATGTTTTTAATGTATAAAATGTAGTATGGTAGATATCCTAACGATGCCGGGCATCGACACGCAGCCGAAGTTTCCCTGGGAGGACTTGTCGGACTCAAATCTCGATTGGTTTGCTGTCAGATTAGCAAATGGTCCTCTTGTGTACACACGACATCTGGACAGTGAGGCGGCAATATTGGGTTTCCGTAGTCTTCACCCGGCCGTGGTGCCAAGCGCGGAGTACGCCTTCACTGAAGGTTTGTTGCCTGAAGCAGTCGACCATGGTGCGGCATGTATCGAGACAATTCACTTGCTCGTCATGTCACTACAGGCACCTGATCACAATCGATCACGACACAATTCAAGCTCGTTGCTCGCTCGTCTAGGTCACCAGTCGGTGCGATCGTATATCCACGATGCTCTGGATAGGTTTCGAGCTTGCATGCCAAACACCACGACGGCCGTGCATGAAGCTGCAACGGTTCATTTCGGTGAAAAAGCAGAAAGTTCTGTGTTGGGCGCAGCGTTGATGTGGCAGGTTGTCTGCGATTCATCCAGTAGGCCTGTCGAGAAGTTCAATGACGAAGAGGCCGATGCGCTTCTACGTTCACAGGATGGAGTATGAGCTATGCGGCGAGACAATCGCAACCCTGACGGGTTTGCTCAACTCTCTCCAGCGCAACGTGCTCGCACGCATCGAGCCTATCAGCGCCAAGAATTTGGCGTTAGCGATGCGATAGATCACCGAAATCGACCGAGTGCAGATGATTGTGTGCAATGTAAAGCGGTCAATGCAGCTGTTTCTACGAAATAGTGATATTTTGTAGAAACAGCTTTTTTATTTTGCCTGACATATTTATAGACTGAAAATCAATTATATTCTATAATTCACTATACCAGCAGTGCGACGTCACTTGCCGCACCTTCCTGCTAGAGAGGAGTATGTGAAATGACCGAACGACATCGCGAGATGATCGGCGGTATAGTCGAACGATTTGTCGTAGACTCCGTGCGCAAGTATGACGGTCCACTCGCGGCAAAGTTCTTGGAAATCTCTGTATCGGCGCAATTCATAGAGAGCCTAGAGGATTATGCGCGGAATACGAGTGCCCTAAGTGTCGCAATTGGTAAGATGAGCGAGCAAAAGATACGTACTATTCGAGACATCTTGCTTCTCTCGCCAGCTCAATTAATGGCGAAGTGTGATCTGAGTGAAGATGAAGCCAATATTGTCATCGCATGTCTATATGGGGCGCTTCGTGCACAACGTAAACGTATCGAGTATGAAGTTGTTACAAACGCTAGAGCTACCGAATCACGCTGCGTGCGCTGCGATGGGTTCGGTCGTGTGACTATTTATATTACAGCAGGGGTGGAACGCACCGAACGCGAAATGCGAGCAGCTTTTCCAGATGTATCACTTTTTGAGCTAGCTGGACTCGATAACGTTCGTGTCGAACGCAGGCCATGTGATTGCCCAAAGTATATCCCTGTGAGGTAAAAACTTTACTTTTATCGCAGGGATTTTTAATTTGTAAAATATATATAAATATAGTATAGCTTCTATCAGACATCAGCGAACCGCGCTGATCGCACACCCTTCTGGAGGTCATCAATGGCTGTAGATCTCGAGACATACGTCTCTCTGCACGAAAGTTCCGTTACGCACCAGGCGCATGAAATGGTGTATGACAAGGGATCTCCTCACTGGTATACCAAAGTACGTACGCTCTCGAACAAACATGCCTCTACTCTGGTATTGCTGTTTTTCGTAGACAGTGAAGCATACGATACCGTACTGAAGTTGAGCGGGATGCCGAGGACAATGTATCTTCCGCACCTGATCGCGCAGTCGACGTTTGATCTTTTCGTGACACGTAAGTTTTCTATGCATGAGCTTGTCATGGTAGCAAAAGCGATTGTTCGACTGAATCACGCTGTAGAGTGGGCGGTGCTTCGCGGACTAGAGACTCGTCGGCTAGCGAGTAGCTGGCTGCCGAACCCGATGCAATGCCGCCCGGTGATACCTCGGCAGTGCATCGTGAGCTGCGCCAAACTGCTCGAATTGCCAGGGATAACCCTCAGGATTTCCTGTTCTTCTATGAGTGGCCGGCTCTGTCTGTCGATAAGGTAGTGGCCCCGGATCTACAAAAGCTGAGTTTCACTTTCCGTATGTGTGCAACGTTGCGCGACGAGCCGGTCTCGAGACTTCGCCACTACATGGTGGACTGCAATGACGATAGGTACCTGATGCTGACGAAACTGTCGCGAAACTCTGCGACCGAGACGATTGGCGCTCTGCTCGACAACTCGCCTGACTGGATCGAACGATTTTTTGCCTTGACTCACGATCAGATGCTTTGTCTCTTGCGCACGCTCCATTCGCTGGAGTATAGCCTGATTCTCCTTAGCGAGGTCAAGCGACGTGGTCTTGCGAGCTGACCAAAAAACATCCCGCCCCTACGAAAAGGGCGGGTATTTTATTTTTGCGGCAGTTTCCAAACTACGTCTCTTTGTGGTGGACTTAGCGTGTAACTACGATAGAGACTATTTACCGCCAAACAGGCCGCCAAGTGCGTTCTTGGCGTCTTCGACTGCTTTGCCAAAGTCAAAGCTTTTTACATCTTCGAGATCTAGTTTGTGGTCACCGTTTTGGTCGGCGATTTCTTTTAATTTGTCGAGTTGTTCGTTGTTGGCGCCGTCTTTTAGACTTTCTAGGTCATCTAGACCTATTTTGCCGTCGCCGTTTAGGTCCGCTTTTGCTTTGATGTCATCGAGTAAGCTCATAGTGTACCTCCTTAGTTATCTACTTCATTATACCATTTTTTCTTGCAACGACACAAAGCTTGACCAATATACAAGAGTATGGTAATATGAAACTATGAACAGGTTAGTTTCATATCAGTATCGTCACTGTGGCGGCAGTCTCAAGCAGACTGGCGGCATTGCTGGCTTTGTCGTCATGAATAATGGCGTGGCTGATATGGCTTATCTCTCTTTCTAACAACTCGGTAGTTTGATCCCAGATAAGCCTCCAAAAGGTTTATCTGTTGATCGTTGGAGGTTTGTCCGGTCTCGAAAAGCGAGGCCATTACAAGAAAGGAGAGGACCATGGCATTTGGTCCTATCATGCGGTTCCGGGTCGGAGAGCTGCAGATCGAACTCGCACCTCAGTCACGCGAATCAATGGCACAGTTCATCGATGTCGCGCATGGTGGCGGTATGCAACGGCATACAGTTACGCGCTACCTTGGGCGACGCAATGCGCCAGTGCTCGAGGATGAGTACGACTGGTTCGAAAAGGAGCGCAAGGATACTGCGAGTTTGGTGTGGGGTATTTGGGTTGTCGAGGGTGATCAGCGTATTCCGATTGGCAACTCAGGGCTACATGGTGTTGGCGAGGATGGCCACAGTGGCTTCATTCGCCAAGCTACCAGCGGTTCGCAGATCTTCCGTCCTGAATACTGGGGCATGGGAATTGCCAGCGCCGCGCATCACGCGCGCACCTGGTATGCATTCAAGCACTTGGGCTTGCACCGTATCAAGTCTGGAGTGATCCAGAGTAACGGCGGCAGCGCCAAGGCGCTGATGCGGAGTGGCTACACCTATGTATATACTGAGCGCAATGAGCAGTATGTGGATGGTAAGCTGCTGCACCTGGACTGTTTTGAGTGCCTCAATCCGCTCGACCTCTTTTGGTCGCAGTGGTGGCATGGTGAGCGTCCGCCGGCAGCGACGATCCGAGCTCGTCAGCTCACTCGTCAGGCGCTTGCCTGGGCTGAGGAAAATGTCGAGCTGATCTAACCCTCCTTTTGCCCCTCTTCGTTTACGGACGAAGAGGGGTATTTCATTATGTATATTTTATGTTATAATAATTTACATCTGGTAACTTCCAGTGTACATGGCACACGCCACCGACAGTCGGGAACCCTCATGCAAATCTATGTGGTCAATGGTGACATTGCCCAGGTCGAAGCGGATGCTCTCATCACCGCCATCAATAGTGGTGGCATGTGGTTCGGCGGTATTGACGCTGTTATTATGCGAACTGCCGGTAGGCAGTTCCATGATTACGCGGCGTCGGTGCTGCGCGATCATCCCACCTGCAAGGCAATTGCTGCTCGCTGTCAACAGCGGCATAGCGGTGCATTCACCGATGTTGTGTTCACGATCGATGACCTGGATGATTCGCTCTACGATGTCGTGACGCGTGCGCTTGAGGCCGCAGACCAGGCAGGCCATACTACCGTCACTATGCCGGCGATTCGTTTCGGTGTGATGGCGCGTTATGGTGGATCGCCTGAGTCCAAGATGCTTGAGATCGCAACTGCATTGCAGGATTTCGCCGAACGGGCGCAGTCGCTCCAGACTGTGACGGTCGTGTTTTATCACGATGACCAGAGTGTCCGACAGCTGCGTAGCGCGGTGGAACGTCGAGCTCTCGCCTGAGTACCTCTTGGCTACTAGTAGTCAGCCCCTCACCTGAGGGGCGTTTTTATTTTCACCTTCAACTTCGTTTTATTTATACTAGGGTTATGAATGACTTAAGTTTCTTGGCTACGGACGTTGAATTAGCTGCGCGGCGTTTACTCGGCTGCATACTCGAGCGTGAAGTTGATGGTCAACTTCTGCGTGGGCGAATTATTGAAGTAGAGGCGTACGATCAGACAGACGCTGCCAGTCATAGCTACCGCGGCAAGACCGAGCGGACGGCAGTGATGTTCGGTCCTGCTGGGTGCCTGTACGTGTATTTTACGTACGGTATGCACTATTGCTGCAATGTTGTAGTGGGCGAAGTGGGGTATGGTGCAGCAGTGCTTATTCGTGCGGTTGAGCCTCTCGAAGGCCAGGACGTTATGCGAGCGAATCGTCATGGCAGAGGTGACCCCGAACTCACAAATGGTCCCGCTAAAGTCTGTCAGGCATTTGGAATCGACAAGCGGCTGAATGGCCATGATCTACGTCGGCCGCCTTTACGACTCGTCTCGACCGACCCGATTCCTCATGAGCAAATTATCGCAACACCGCGTGTAGGAATTAGTCGTGCAGTAGAGCTGCCATGGCGTTTTCATATCGCGACGAAATAGTTCGACAAAATAAAATTGGCGTATTTTCTCGGACTAATTACGAGAAAATACGCCTTTTGCGAGTCAGTTACTTACTGACGAATGATGGGGGTGTTCGGAAAGAACCCCACACATGAGTAGATGCCCTTTTGCATACCAGCGATGAACGAATCGGTACGCTCCTGCAGCGTGCCGTGGTAGCGGGTGTTGTCTAGCGGGTCGTCGGCGATATTGGCTATGATATTGTCGGCATCTGCATAGTCGTCCTGGCTAATAACTCCCTGCGAAGCCGCCCATCCGAACCACGCACCAGCGATACAGTCTGCCTGGTTCTCGACGCGAATTGTGTACAGCCGCGACTGCTCGGCATTTAGCCCGGTGTAGCCCTTGTACACACCTGTCTGCTTCTGCACATGGTGACCCCACTCATGCGCGATCGCAATAGCGGGAGCTGCATCGCCCAGCTGGTAGTAGCGCCACATGCCTAGTTCGCCAACGTAGACGATCTGGTCGGCAGGGCAGTACTCGTACGAATACTCAGTGTAGAAGGCTTGCTTGCCACTTCCGCCGGCTTCCGTACAGCCTTCCTTTCCGGTTACGCCGCTAGGAATGTAGAGCCACTTTGTCGGGGCAGGCATCTTTTCGTAAGTAGCGGTCGAAAACGTATTCACACTCGCGATCACTACATTGTAAAAGTACTCCATGTCAGTTGGGTCGTCGAAGCACCCTTCGAAGTCGGGACAGGGCGCACATGCACCACGCTGATCCCTCTGTTGGCCAGGTATGTCGCATGTGGACGGGCCATTGCTGCTATCCGTCGCGTCTACGACATCCGAGGTCGTTGGCGGTGTTGAGCGCGGCGTCGTTGGTCGTGGCACCGAAGTCGACGTGGTCGGCGGTGTCGTGACTACTGCCGTGCTCGACTTTGTGGTCGGGGGCGAGAAAGTGTTGCCACCTCCGCCGCCAGAACTGCTCGAACTGCCGCTCGAACATGCGGTTGCCAGTGCAAGCACTAGCCCTACTACCAGAGCCCAGCGGCCCGTTCGTCGGGTCATAGGTCCTCGCCCTTCACTCGTAGATCACATGGGATATGTGATCTGGGACTTACTGACAATACCATGAATCTGTGCAATAGACAATACTGATAACTCTAATGGATGAGCAGTGACAGTGATTGCATATTACTCAATTATGTTGTAATATACTATTGCTAGAAACAAGTCTAGCGACGTTCAGAAAGATGGTGGTAATTGTGACTCCTGACCTCGCGGGCGCACTGCTCATTTTGGTCTACCTTCTCATCGTACTAGCTATCATGCTCATGGTGTACTTGAGCAGAAAGATAAGCAGCCTCAAATCAGAGCAGGACAAGCCCTTCGTCGTGAAGGTAGCGCCACAGGAAAAGGATAACAATTGGACAAAGTGGACAGCCGAAGCTCAGGCACGTGGCGTCGAGAACGCGGCGAGGATCACTGCCGACGCGCAAGTCCAAGCCGCAAGGATCGCAGCCAAGACGGCAGCTGACAATCTAGCCACCGAGCAAGCCCGCCTACAGCGTGTCCGTCTCGAGCAGGCCAAGAAGCTTGTATGAGTAGTAACTACCTTTGCCGCGTGCAGTAGTGCGTGGTAAGGGTAGTTTTCATTTTCGCCAAAAGGGAGACGATGTAATTTCGCGGCTATGGATATGAGGCACGTATAATATAGCACAGATGAGTGAAGCTATAGATCTAGATCAGTATTCCCACAAGGGCGATTCGGTAACCGTACATACCAACCTCGGCGACGTATCGTTCACGAGTATTGGCTTGCCTGACCGCTATCGCTCATGCGCTCGCGGGGTTCGAGATTAACGATCGTACTACCTACCCAAAAGACTTCAATCGTCGTGTAAGTATCCACACCGTATCGGCGCAGCAATACAAACGCTCAAACGCCCTCATTGCTATCATGACCATCACCAGCCTCGCCATCGTCACCGAAAAGCAAGGCAAGTACTGGCTGAGCGGGATCGCGAAGTTTTATGATAAGTTTTAGATAATTAGCGACTTTATTTGGGCTAGCACGCCCATTTACTACTAGGGTATAATAATCACACATGATCGAGAACATCTATGCAGAACAAACACTTCACTCAACATTTTCTTACGGTGTCGTATATATTTACTCAATTCCTGGCGAACAGCATGCTGGTCGTTTAAAGATCGGAGCGGCTACGCTTAATTCGGCTGATCCTACGCAAGAGGAAATCGAAGAAGCTGCTCATCATCGTATACGCCAGCAAACAAAAACTGCTGACATACGCTATCGCTTAGAATTTGCAACGCTTGGACTAACGAATGATCTCAAGTACCTTTCGGACTATATGGTTCATAACGTACTGATTCGCTCGGGCTATGAGCGAGCGCCAGAAAATGCTAGCAATGCACGCTCGGAATGGTTTCGGGTTGATCTTGCGACGGCGAAAAATGCCATTCAAGCGGCAAAAGAGGGCAGGGCAGCGCTAAATACCGATGAACGCCTTAGTGATATCGTGCAGCCATTTGATTTTCGTCCGAATCAGCTCGATGCTATTGAACGGACGAACAAGGCTATCAAGCAAAATCGCAAACATTTTCTCTGGAACGCTAAGATGCGCTTCGGCAAAACCTCAACAGCTATGCAGGTTGCTAAAGAAAACGAATTTGAAAAAGTACTTATCGTTACGCACCGCCCAAGCGTGAGCGCCGACTGGTACGATGATTTCAATAAGGTTTTTGCCGGCACAGACTACCAGTATTCTTCAAAAGATCACGGCGAGAGCTTGCGCGTACGGTTAAATCAAGTCAAGCCATTTGTTTATTTTGCATCAATGCAAGACCTACGTCTTTCGGAAGATGTCGTAAGTGACAGTACTTCGGGATCAAGCGCCAAAGGTTTTGCGAAGAACAAAGAGATCTTTAGTACTCAGTGGGATATGTTGATCGTAGACGAGGCGCACGAAGGCACTCAGAGCAAGCTTGGTGATGCGACGCTATCAAAAATTAATGCCAACTTCACTCTCGAGCTATCGGGTACGCCGTTTAATATTCTCCACAAACACGAAGAAACGGATATCTACACCTGGGACTACGTCATGGAGCAGCGTGACAAGCTCAATTGGGATGCAGAACATCCGGGTGTACCAAACCCTTACGCAGAACTACCTGCACTTAGTATGTTTACGTACGATATCGATACGGTCGCAAGCCATGTCGGCTCACTAGATGCGTATATGGACGCATTGGACGGTGCATTTAAATTCCATGAGTTCTTTCGTGTGCACAAGGATGACGATGGCAACGACACTGCAGAGTTTATCCATGAAACTATGGTAAATAAATTCCTTGACCTGCTAGTAAATGACGAAGTAGCAACCAAATTTCCTTACGCGACAGATGAGTATCGTGGGTATATCAAGCATTCGCTATGGCTACTACCAAATCGCACAAAGGCAATAGAAGCTATGGAAAAACTACTAAATAAACACCCAGTGTTTAGTAAATTTAAGGTAGTGAACATCAGCGGTAATAGCACCGATGATGAGGCAGATAAAGATGCTAAAAAGCGCGTACGTGACGCCATAGATCATAACGACTACACTATTACGCTTACCGGCCAGCGCCTCACTACGGGTGCGTCTATTCCAGAGTGGACGGCAGTATTTATGCTTAGCGACACCAACTCGGCGACTACCTATCTGCAGACTGCTTTCCGCTGCCAAACCCCAGCAAAGATCGATGGTATGTTAAAAACGCAAGGATACGTATTTGATTTTGCCCCCGACCGTACGCTCAAACTTGTGGCCGAAGCGGTAGAATTGAATCATAAATCAGGGAGTATTACCACTAACGAGCAAAAGCAAGCTATGCGCGAGTTCCTCAACTTCTGCCCGATTTTGGCTGCCGAAGGCGGCGGTATGCGCCGATATGATGTTGGCAGTATGCTTGATCAGCTGAAAAAAGCAATAATCGAACGCGTTAGTCGCAATGGATTCGATGATCCGAAGCTATATAACGACGAGCTGATGAAGCTCGACGAGGTTGCGATCGAAAGCTTTAACGGCCTGAGGGCGATTGTCGGCACAGCCACAAACGAAAAGACCAATGAAATCAAGGTAAATGACCTTGGCATGACCGACCTGCAGCGCCAAAAAGCCGAGGAAGATGAGCGCAAAAAGAAACCAGGCCGAGAGCTAACCGAAGAAGAAAAGGAACTCCGCCGCAAGCTAAAAGAAGCGCGTGAGCAAAAGAAGTCTGCGATTAGTATCTTACGCGGCGTGAGTATTCGCATGCCAATGCTCGTGTATGGTGCAAACGTGTCGTACCAAGAAGATATATCACTCGATGACTTTATAGACATAGTCGACGATGAATCGTGGCTAGAGTTTATGCCAGCTGGGCTGACTAAGCAGCAGTTCCGTGAGTTTACCAAATACTACGATCAAGATGTCTTCCGTGGCGTTACACGTAACATTCGCGCTAAGGCGTTTGATTGCGACCAGCTACTGCCCGTAGAGCGTATCGAGGCGATTGCTGAGATATTCGCAACATTTAAAAACCCAGATAAAGAAACAGTGCTGACGCCATGGAACGTAGTAAACCTACAGTTCAACCATACACTTGGTGGCGCTGACTTTCGTGCGGGGTTAATCAATAAAACGGGTAAGCCTGAGTGGATCACGCGTGGCGACGCCACGAAGATCTGGTCGCAAGATGACGCACGGGTGCTAGAGATTAATTCAAAATCTGGCTTGTATCCACTACTTGCTGCGTACAATATGTACGATCGTCAGCTGATCAAGCACAAAGAACCGGAAGAAAAGGTGAGCGGTAAGCTCTGGCGCCAAGTACTTGCAAATAATATATACGTACTATGCAAGAGCCCCATGGCGGCAACCATTACTCGCCGTACACTCGCAGGCTACACCGGCGCCAAGATGAACATCGCCTATATCCATGATTTGGTACCAAAACTCCGTGGCGAAGGTGAGTATAAAGGGTATAATGTAGCCAAGGAACTATGTAAACAGCTAGGAATAGAGGGGGATAACGTGAAGTTTACTGCGGTTGTTGGTAATCCGCCTTATCAGGTAAATACTGATACTAATTTTGCTACGCCTGTGTACCATTTGTTTATTGAAGCAGCAAAACAACTTAATCCGGATTATATTTCGCTCATTCACCCGGCTCGATTCTTGTTCAATGCTGGTGCCACGCCAAAAGACTGGAACGAAAAGATGCTGAACGATCCACACCTTAGTGTGCCGCTCTACGAAGCGAATTCGCAAAAGATCTTCAGCGGTGTTGATATTAAGGGTGGGTTGGCGATTACCTTATGGGATAAAAATCAGATCGATGGAGGCCTTGGCGGTACCTTTGTTGCGTTTGAAGAATTGCGAACAATGTTACGAAAAGTGCGGGGCACCAGTATTGAACGTATTATGTATCCGCAGTCAAAAACAAAAGACCCGATTGATAAACTATTTCCTACTGAGCTCCGTCTTCGCCCAAACTACTTCGAAAAATTTCCCGACACTTTTAGGGTACAGAAAGATTCAGACCACACCGTTAAGATTGTTGGACTTGAAAAAGGTAATAAACGTGCAGAACGATTCGCTAGTCAAGCAATCATAAGTGATCCTAATCTTGAAAACTGGAAGGTATTCCTACCTGAGTCGAACGGCTCAGGTGCTCTCGGCGAAGTCGTGAGCACCCCCCTTACGGGGGAGCCCCTTACGGGGTGTACGGGTTCTTTTGTACAGTTTGGAGCATTTGAGAGCCGTTCTGAGGCGGATAACTGCATGAAATATCTCAAGACTCGTTTCTGTCGTGTTATGCTAGGCACACTTAAGATTACACAGCACAATCCGAAAAGCACTTGGAAAAACGTACCCCTTCAAGATTTCTCTACTTCATCCGACATCGACTGGTCGCAATCAATCGCCGACATCGATAAGCAGCTCTATGCAAAATACAACCTCGACCAAAAAGAAATTGACTTCATAGAAACCCGTGTCCGCGCGATGGAGTAAAGAAATAGATCCGGTCTAAGCCGGATCTATACTCGCAGACTACCGTTACCTACGAGGTAAGTTCAGTAGATTATTCTTCTCTGATGCATCAGCGCGAGTCTGGAGAAAGTTAATGTGGCCATTGTTCTTTACATCACAGACCGCAGTGTCACCATCCTCGGAGACATATGCGTATGTGCTGTTGTCTTTGAGCCAATGGATGAACCATTCTCGTTCAAACTTGGTCAAAACACTATTGTCATTGTTCGCCCAGTAGTGGCTGATGGCTTCATAGCGATCAGCCTCAACCGGTTTAGTGATTGCTCGTATACGAATCGGCACTTGAGCTATTCCTTTCCATTCCGCATTCTACCCTCCAGTCGTAACGCGGAATCTCAGCCACGATAAGAGATGCTCGAATCCTTCGCTCCCACCTCAGGGAATCGTGCCAATACTAATATAGCATCCAAAGTGGCGGATGTAAACAGAAAAAAGACAGGAAACATAAAATATGTATGATATACTAGTAGTATGAACGAGATTCAAGAAAAGTTACTACTTTTGGCGAGAACTGTCGACTTAGAAAAAACAAGACGCGTTGATCTTGTGGATATGGTTGGATGCAAGTATCCGTCTCAAATCTCACACCACATGGGGCAGCTCCTAAAGCATGGTCACCTTGTGAAGCTTGGAGGTAGGCTTGTGCCAGCCATGAAGACGGCGGCTGGTATGATCAAAATACCCATTATGGGCGAAGCGGACTGCGGCGAAGCGACAAAATTTGCTGATGGTCGAATAGTTGATAACTTACTAGTCTCACCATCTATGATTGCGAGCAATAATCATAGCTCACTATTCGCTCTGGTTGCGAAGGGGGATTCCATGAATGCCTCCAATGTGCAAGGTAAAAGCATAGAAGATGGCGATTATATCATCGTCGAGAAAAAAGACAATTTTATACCAAAAGATGGAGATGTCGTCGTATCGAATATTGGTGGACTAGCCAATGTAAAGAAGTTTAAGCATGAGGTAGATAGAATCGTACTCATGTCTCAATCGAGGCGCCAGGCCGATTTCCTGCCTATTTTCATCCACGAGAACGATGATTATTCCGTAGAGGGTAGAGTAGTCGATGTTGTAAAGGCGGCGCAGTGAGTAAACGTTTGGCTGTATTTATTGATGCTTCTAACTTGTGGGCTGTACAGAAAGTCAAAGGTGAATATTTTGATCTAAAGCAGCTTAAGGTGCACCTGAAAGGTGCACACAAGGCCGATAGTATCACTGTGTATTATTACGACGCCTATCCTGAGGCCTCTACTCGGGAATACGATACGAGCGGGAAACATGCATTCTATACGTATCTGAAAAAGGGTTTGGGATTCGTTGTGCGAAAGAAACCTCTCAAACAAATTCGAGCCGTGACTGAACTTGGTGAAGTGATTACTGAAAAGGGAAATATGGATGTCGAGCTCGTAATCGATGCTGTCCATAAAGTGAAGGATTACGACGAGGCGTTATTGTTTAGTGGTGACTCTGATTTTCTTGCTCTGATAACATTTATAAAAAATAGGGGTAGAAAAGTGTATGTGTATTCAACGCGCAAGAATGTATCAAAAGAGCTTTTGACGGGTAGCGATGGGTATTGCGACATTCTGACGATTGAGGCGTCCATATGGCGCAGTAAAATTTTGCATCGCGATAAGTCGAAATAAAAACAATCCTCGGTTAAGAGGATTGCTCTTGGATGTGATACCCCTACAGTTGATGGATTCAACCATTGGATATCCTCATACTAGCAAAAAATGACAAAAAAGTCAATACTGATCTCTAAAACGGAAGATAACGTATAATTAAAGGGACAACATGCGTATAGAGGCCGATATCGATGTTCTTGAAAATGTACTGCGTCGTAGAGGCGATCTTCTTGACATATTACTTATCGATAGAACAACAGGCAAAAATATCATATGGGCAACAGACTCGTACAAGGCATATGGCAAGGAATTCGCGCCCAAAGCGCCTATGAAGCCAGAACTCGTGACGGGCGTATATGGCAAGCTAATCCAACCACGTGCGGCGAAAAGTCTCGTCGAACAGCGTCAGCGCACCAAAGAAAAAGCAGAAGTCTTCACGCCGCTCAACATCGTAGATCAAATGAATAAGCAAGTTGATTGGTCTGGCGGTATCAAGGTGGTTGATAAATCAAATTGGCAGCAGTATGTGCGTGAGCTCAAACTAGAGATTACCTGCGGCGAGGCGCCGTTCATTGTTAGTCGCTACAACCCTACGGTGCATGGCGCGCATATCAAAGATATCAAGCGCCGCGTCGGATTTCTAGATCGAAAATTGAGAGCAGTAAACGAATTTTGCCACACTAAAGAAGAATGGCTGTATTGGGCGAAAGAGGCATACAAGGCAAGCTATGGCTACGAGTGGCAGGGCGACAATCTACTGATAGCACGAGAGAATTTATTGTATACGCTCATAGATTATTACAAAGATAAATTCGGCAAAGCGCCCACACTGGCAGTGCAGCAAGAGTTCGCCGAAATCATCAGCTGGAACATCTGGCAGATGGATGGAATCAAATACGTGGTACCTATGAGTTGTAAACACGAGATCCATGTGATCCCAGGGCTACCATTGTTTAATGAACCTGACACTGTAGAAAAAGATGAGTGTGAAGGATGTAAGTTTAATCGACCTTTTAAGCATAATGGCCGATATGCGGTAGTTATGGATTGGGAGCGAAGCCGGAGAGAAAAGTTTGTAAACCTTTTGCAAAAAGACGTATAATCCACACTATGGCATTATTCAAAAATACTTCCGACATACTGACCGAAATCGCCGAAAAGCCGATCCAGCTCGAAAAACATATCCAGAAATTGACCGAGGATAACCTGGAGACGGTGCTAGGCCTAGAGTTTGTAGCAACAGAGTTCGAACACGACGGTTTGCGGCTGGATACTGTAGCGTATGACAAAGAGACAGGTGCGTTTGTGATCATAGAGTACAAACGCGACAGAAGCTTTAGTGTGGTAGACCAAGGCTATGCCTACTTGTCGCTACTGCTAAACAACAAGGCAGAGTTTGTGCTTCTGTACAATGAGCACACGGGCAAGACGCTTACAAAGACCGATATCGACTGGACTCAGTCGCGTGTGATCTTTATAGCTCAGGCTTTCACTATCCACCAACAACAAGCGATCAACTTCCGTGATATGCCTATCGAGCTATGGCGCGTGAAGATGTATGACAATGATACAGTGCTCTACGATCAGCTGAAGCCAAAGGCAACAGTGGCATCAATCAATACAGTCACTAAAGATCCCGTAGTGAGGAAGGTGACGAACGAGGTAAAGGTATACGATGTCACGAGTCATTTTGCGGGTACAAAAGCTGCATCGACAGATATCTATGAGTTATTGCGTGATAGACTGGTGCAGTGGCAGCCAAAGATCCAGGAAAACCCGCGCAAGAGCTATATAGGATTTTCTCTAAAGGACAACGGTACCGATACCATAGTGTACGTACATGTGCATAGCAATGGTTTACGAGCTGAGATACCGAGAATTGAGCCGCAAGATGTAAATGATCCTCTACGTCGATTGCTCTACAAAGAAAACAGTAGAGAGCGCTTCAATACACCAGTGAGCTATATAAATGTTAAGACCGAGGACGATGTAGAGTATTTGCTATCTATATTGCGGCAAGTGTACGCAAAATTCTTCGATAAATAACCTAGTAGGCTAGTCTCGAATCTTAATCATCAATTCAAGATTCGACAAATACTGCGCGGGGTTTACGGTTTTGTTCTTGGCGAGGTAGGCGAGGTGGATTTCGCTGAAGGGCAGGACATTGTCTGGCCAGCTGCTAGCTGTAGGGCTATAGCGCCCGACGGTATTCATAGTAGGATCAGCCTCGGCCTCGAGGAGCCGTGCTTTGACTTCGTCTAGTGACATGAAGTCCATCAGGCTGCGCCTGTGGATACTTTTTTCTTTTTGACTTCTTTGCGCTTGTTTTGACCTTTGGCCATAGTGAAAGCCTTTCTGCTGCGCGATACGCGTAGTGCTACTAATAGTATAGCATATTTTGCGAAATAATGGACGGTAATAGCATACATAACCTATACTGGTAGATAGACGAAATGAGGGGTATATGAAAAAGCTAAAAGTATCGATACAGGACGAGCAGACGCTGGTGTTGCAAGAAGCTGGCGACAAGGGTGATGTGATCGACTTGTCATCGCTTCACGAGACGGATATCGACAAGACGACGATCACGAGTGTCGTGAACTCGATCAAGAAAGATGCGTTTAACGAAGCGCTTGCCAAAGAGCGTGCCAATATCGAGCGCGAAAAGGCGCTCGAGGCGAAGCTGAAAGAGCAAGAGTTGCTCGACAAAGTTGCTCGACTCGAAAGCGAAAAGGCAAGTGCTGTAGAGCTCGCGACGACCAAGACTAAGCAAGAGTTGCAAGCAGACCTGGCGAAGCGCGAGACGGAAGTTGCGCGTCTAAAGGCCGAGAAAGAAGCTGAAATCGCCAAATTGCGCGCGGCAATCGAAGCGGCCGAAGTCGAAAAGAAACTGGCGCTCAGCGAAGCGATTGGTCGCGTCGAAAAGGAGCGAGATGAATTAGCGAGCAAGCTCGAGCACAAAGATACCGAGCAACAATTACATGAAACATCGCTCAAGCGTGAGTTCGAAAACGAGCTAAAAACCAAAGATGAGATGATCGCCTACTACAAAGATATGAAGGCGCGCATGAGTACAAAGATGGTCGGTGAGACGCTCGAGCAGCACTGCGAAATCGAGTTCAATAAAATCCGCGCGACAGCATTTCCTAACGCGTACTTTGGCAAAGATAACGATGCTTCCTCCGGCAGTAAAGGCGATTACATTTATCGAGAAACAGACGAAAACGGCGTCGAGATCATCAGTATCATGTTTGAGATGAAAAACGAGGGCGACGAGACTGCTACCAAGAAAACGAACGATTCGTTCCTGAAAGAACTCGACAAAGACCGCACCGAAAAGAAGTGTGAATATGCGGTGCTGGTGAGTTTGCTCGAGATCGACAATGAACTGTACAACTCAGGTATCGTCGATGTGTCATATCAATACAAGAAGATGTACGTAATTCGCCCGCAGCAGTTCTTGACGATCATCGGTGTACTGCGCGGTGCGGCGTTGAAGACCCTCGAAGCGAAGCGTGAGCTGGCGCTCGTGCGCGCGCAAAATGTCGACATCACCAACTTCGAAGAAAACATGGAAGATTTCAAACGATCGTTTGGGCGAAACTACGAGCTCGCCGGCCGGAAGTTTAGCGAAGCGATTGACGGTATCGACAAGACGATAAAGCAGCTCGAGAAGACCAAGCAAGCACTGCTATCAAGCGAAAATAACCTCCGCCTCGCCAACGACAAAGCGCAAGATTTGACGATCAAGCGCCTCACGAAAGGCAACCCAACTATGGCGGCGAAGTTCGAAGAACTGAAATAATCCAACTACATAAGTGACGTGATCTGCATCTAGGACAAGTATTGCAATTGTAGTATATAAATGTTAAAATAACACTCGAGTCCAACACTACTACGAGGAGGCGTAATGACTCATCTGCGCAAGGTTATGCTGCTATTGGCGGGTTTGCTGCTGATTGCCCTAGCGGGGTGTTCGTCCTATGGCGATATCGCAAAGCAGAACTACAGCATCGAGCCGGGCGTAAGCTACGGTGTGTTGGTCGGAAAGGTTCAGACTTCAGCAGAGGGTCAGGCGTCTGTCTTCCTGTTTGTTGGAAGTATGTCGTCGACTACTCAGTCGAGCCTGCGTATGGGGTACACGAATGCCGCGGGCAACTCGTACATTCTGGATATCCCGATGAAGAGCATCGAGTTTCATGCGCAAGATCCGAATGTGGAACCGTCTGCCCAGTTCTCTTTCTCGAAGACGATTCCTGGAGGTAATCAGGCGTCAACACTCCAAGGCATCATCGACGAGGGTGTCGACAAAGTGATCTTGACGATCACGCCCGATCAATGGGAACAGCTCGTCACGGGCTAAGGCTCACACAACAACCTCATCAGGTAACTGGTGGGGTATTTTATAATGTCTCAAAAAATTACTGGAGCGAGCCAAAAGAGTATTATAAATAGATAAAAGGGAGAAAAGTCATGAGCTATAGTCTGCAACCATATATCAGTTTTCAGGGGCGAGCGCGCGAAGCGATGACGTTTTATCACGAAGTGTTTGGCGGGCAGCTCGATATAGTAGAGTTTAGTCAGTTCGGTATACCGCACGAGCCGGCAGACGGTGTAATGCACTCGGCACTCGTGGTAGACGGTACGACGCTAATCATGGGGAGCGATGCCATGGAAGAAGCGCCCGCTGGCATAGCGCTCAGCTTGAGCGGCACGGGCGATGAATTACGCGAACTATTCGCGAAGCTAGCCGATGGTGCGCAGAACGTACGTGAGTTGCAGCAAGAACAGTGGGGCGCCGAGTACGGCGAAGTACTCGACAAGTACGGTGTGCGCTGGATGTTTAACGTGGTAAACGAGGCGTAGAAATAAAACAGGTCGTATGTATGGCGGAGTGAATCCGCCATACATACGACCTAGGTGCTTATTGCCAGTTAATCGAAAGCATCGATCCGAACCGGTTCACTTCTCCTGTCGTTTCCGACCCTACGTGCAGACGCGACCATTGCCCGTAATTGGATGTGGTCATGGTATACGAGTTGCCGTCTTGATCGACGACGGTGACACTGTAATTCTCGCGACGGTCATCTCCCGCACGCTGATTGAATCCGGTGACGATGGATGTAGGCCAGTACGGTTCGGCACTGCCGTTTGCGGTCGAGTAGAACGCGGTGACCCATCGCTTGACGCGATACGTCACCCAATCCTCATACACCGGCACGTCATCGTAGATATCGGTCGTATAGGTCTTTGTGACGACGACATCTTCGTACTCAGTGACCTTGCGATCACAATATTCCTTTTTGTCATCGAAAAAGCCATTGCCTTTGTCGACAACCTTTGTGCCGCACACGTATGACTCATTGCTCTCGCCAACGGACTTTTTGGAAGTCTGCTCGCTGGTGCGAGTTTCGGTATGGCTGTACTCTTCTTTGGTGTCGCGCTGTTTCTCGGTGCGAGATACCTCGACGGCGTCATCGGGGAGCTTATCCCACCAGTCTTCGTAAGTGAGAATGACGAGCTCTTCAGTCTCGACACTTCGCTCCCACTGTGTGGCAGTGACGGTAACTGCCGTAGTCTTGGTAGAGAACAGCAGAATGCCGCCGAATACAAGCGCGCATGTCACGACGAGCGCAACAGCCGCCCATACGATCAGCCGTAGATGCTCCCCGAAGAGACCTCTGGGGGACCAACCTTTGCCACGAGGCGGGGGTTGATCGCCAGGTGCCTCCGCACCATCACTTGGAAGGTCACTCATGAGGAGTGTACGATCCTTGAACTTGGCGGGCGTGCCCGTCAAGGTAAGCTCGGGGCTTTCGGAGGCTAAAATTGCATCTACGCGGTCTTGGTCTAGATCGGCACGTGTGCTGATGTGTTCACCATCCGCATCCTCTGGTGAGTTTACGTAGGTTCTAGTGGCGTGCACGAAGTCGTCTTCGTCTAGCTTTTGCCCGCAGGAAGTGCGGGTGCAAGTAAACGTTCCATCAGGATTGATCTCGCCACAGGCGCCACACGTCCAACTAGGGCCGAGATTGGCCAGTCTGAGACCTTCGGCATCGGTGACGGCTCGTTCGCCCTTTGGCAGGTATACCTGCTCTTCGGGGTCGAGAATACTCCGTATATCACTACAGTTGGGGCACGTTGTCAGGCGCCCCTTGATAGCCCTTAGCCCGCAATGCGAGCAGTTCCATTTGCCTTCTTTGATAGCCACAGAAGTCCCTCCTCAGGGAGTTGATAGACAGGATGAATTGATAAGGTTCAAAGCTGTTGAATTATAGCATAAAAATAATGAAAAAGCAAATATTTCTGATAATGAAATACCCCCGTGATCGGAGGCGGACTCAACGATCTACCAGGGGGTTAGTAGTGGATAGCTTTGCCATTGATGATACCAATGCCACTTGCAGGGACCCATAGAACATCGATGAAGTAGTTGTCACCTAGAATCGCTCCTTGGAGCGTGAACCAACTTCGGACAATCTCGTGCACCTTGCTACTGACTTCTCGGCGCATCCATTCCTCGGGTGCGGATTGCAAGAATTGAATTTTGATCCACATACCAACAGTGTTGATGTCGTGTGGACCGTAGTCGTGATGCATGACCTGAACGCCATCGGATGGCTCAGTAGGGTCGATACCCAGGTCGCGAGCATGCGCGACAATCAAGTCAGGAAGCGCCCGAGAAAAGTCCTGCCGGATGAGCATACCAGTTGTATCGGGCTCCATATATATGGTTGCCTGCATGTTGTCTAGCTGTAGTTGGAAGCCAGGGCGCATGACGATATCTACGAGAGGCATGAGCGTGCTCCTTTCGCGCGGGAGGTACAGCCCGCCATGGGTGCGGACAGATAATATATACTATATCACTCCAGATGGGTATAGTCAAATATATACTTAGGCGCCAAAGAAATGCTGAGATAGTGGAAAGCCCCGACGAGCGGGGCTGTGGGGCGAGGGGTTTTACCCGTTAACCATCTTTTCCGGGTCGGCAGCGGTGAATCCGCTCAGGTAGGCCTCCTCGCTGTCCGCATCGGACTGTTGACCGGCGATACCAACTGCTCGGAAAAAGAGCAGGATGAGCGCTATGGTAGCGACGATGAGCAGGATCATTAGAAATCTCCTCGGTAGTAGTAGAAAGGTGCTTGTAATTATCATTATAGCACACAAAATATAAAAAGTCAATCATACTACTAATGTTTGACTAACGCATCACGAAGTGATTTAATACGTATCTATTGAAGGGGCAGTGTGCCCTGGATAGGTTCTTTGTGACCTCCTACCCGAGAGGACTGCTGACTATGGTGCGACCGGACCTGATTGTAGGAAATATGGTTTGGATCAGCGATACTGCAATGAATGTGTACGGCGATCGTGCATATACTGCAGTGCAAGACAAGTTGCTGGCATTGGGATATAGGTTGTCGTACGACAACCACGCCGATCCTGCTGCTAAAGCTGGCAAGAGTGTTTATGCGTACTTTAGCCCAGACGTGGCTCGCGTGAAGTGCAAGAAATGTGGCGCGCTTTCGTCAACCAAGGGTGCTCTAGTGCACGGTAAGAAGTGCGAGGGGTGCGATGCGGTCATATACAGCGACATCTACCCCGGGGCATTGGTGAACTTCACGTTTTGCAGCGCATGGGTAAACGGACCATACGTGTGGCAAACCGTCGCACGGTGGGACGAAGAGAACGGCTACTTGTACTGTGAGCTAGCGTTGTCGGCTGAGTTGACCGACGCGAATCGCAAAAATACAGCAACACTACTGAACTCGCATCGTCGTAGCTGGGATTTGGTAATGGGGAACGACGGCAAACAACTGCGTCGCTATCGCTATTTTGGTCGGGGCGACAAGAGGAATGGAATTCATAATTTCTACTGCGCTAGTGAGCCCGAGATTGGCTACGAGGATGTGCTGTACTGGCATGGTGTCGAGTATCCCGAAGACTCTACTGACCCGGCGCTTCCTAGAGAAATTAGAATTTTCAAGAGGTGGTAAGAGGCCTTTCCTCCGTGTAACAACACGGAGGTTTTTCATGTCCAAATAAAAAAGGCAACTGTGCCTCAAAGTGAGGGTTAGTTGCCTATATAGTCCCGAGAATTAGACTCGCTTAAAGTCTGCCGGATCATACCCCACGGGCGGCTGAACCGTGCCCGGGAAGGGGTTCGGTTCGGGCGCCGTGAGGATACCCAGACGCGTCAGGTTTTCAGCCGTATCGTAGCCGATGGCCAGAATGTCGGCCGGGCTATTGGAACGATTGAACGTCACACGCCGGACATGGCTTTCGAAGGATTGACCCATGCCAGTACCGAGTGCTGGTGAATGAGCAGGTGCGCTCATTGACTTGACGCCACTATCGCCACGCACCGCAGTTCCGACCCCACGCAATACATCGCCACCAAACGAATGAAGGCTGTCGCTGTGGCTAATTAGGCGCGACGAGTACTGTACTTGCTCACTGAACGCTGCGAGGCCGATGACACCCAGACTTGAGTCGGCATCTCCGGACTGAACGGCGACTGAGTGTGCAGTCTTCGAGAAGACGAGGCGTGATGCTCGACCGTCATTTTCGCGCCATCCGTCAAAAGGAACAGCCTTGCCAGGTGAAACTAGCTGACCGGTGTCCGTGGCGAGGTTGGCAATGCCGGGCGCAAACACGTTACGACCATCGACACTCATGAGGACTTCGATCCGTCCAGCCAGTGTGGTCACGTGCAGCTCGTACTGTTGGTTCCGTTCCGCGACCACGTAGGGTCGACTGTGGGAGCAGCGCGCATGAAACGCCGCTGGGGTGCCATCGATCCACAGCTCTACGCTGAAACGACCGTTCGGACTCTTGACAGACGTACCTAGCTCCATGAGGATTCCTTTCGGGAAGTGAGACTGATGTCTCGGGATGAGAGACGAGCACTGGGTACTGAACAAAAATGGGTGTTGGCCATTCGTCCAGAGCGGTCGTCCGATAGCAAGGTGCTTTTAGTACAGTACCATATAAATAGCAATTATGCAATCTCCCCGTATATTGTGAAAACACAAGATGCGTGGTATAAATAAAAAATGAATACCGATCCGGCCATGTCACTTCCAGATGAGTTTCCGCCACATCCAAAAGACTTTCGTGAGCCGGAGCAAACTGATTTACAGAAGCTACTATCTGCTGTAGCGGCTGAGCGGCCAGTCGACGAAAAAAATGGAGGCTTACGTTTTGGGGAGATCGAGACGTATGATGCAATGTATACACTGTCGTATGATGTTGATGACATGACGGAAGTGCTTATTGCACATTGGGGACGACGTATAGGCTATATGCTTGCTGGCATGCCGTTTCGCAAAAATGAGCGGATACACTGGTATTTCGACCGTGATGGGCCCGACACAGAGGCTTATCATGTGGCGATAGAAACTGCACTCGCCAAGTTTGAGCAGATTGAAGGAAATACAGAGAAGCTACAAGAGATCTTGCACTTCGCATCGCCGGGTGAGTTCTATCGTATAGTGCTGCGAAATATGATTGGCTTGAGTCTCGCCGAGATTAGTCATTGGAATGATCGCGTGGAATTGCGCAAAACAGGACAGCACGTTGTCGCCCGTGTACTGGCAGAGCAAAGCGATGCGCTACACGAGCCGTCTCCTGTCATAACACACAAGGCTGGTCCAAACCGGTTTGATCCGGGTGATTTGGTACAGTTGTCACTCGGCGAAATTATGAACGAAAACGGTGAAGTTTTGTCTATAGGAGTTGAAGACGAACACAACCCCTATTATATGGCTCTGGTCCGAATCGCTGCGATGACGCGCAAGATGGCAGACGAGGAGTATGACTCATTCGGTTCGTTTAAGGACTTTTGCGGAACGATCGCCCACCAGCTAAGTGATAAGGACTCGAAAGAAACACGACGCGTAGTGCACAACGCGCGATTTGCTGCGTTTATAGTCGCAGGCGTCAACTACTCTAAGCGCCACTGGCAGGTACGCCAACATGCAATTGATAACAAGACGTACTTGCCGCACGAACTCGTCGATGTGGCTGACGCTGCAATAGGGTATGTCAAGAATGAGAAGTTGCTGGCTAATAGACTAGAAGTATTCTTGCCATTTATCGCATCGAACGAGACCGATATGATTTTGGCGCGTAGAGTAGCCTGCCTGACGCTAGAGCAAATTGCAAAATGGCGCGTATACCAGATGCTCGAACAAGACGGATTTCGTGACTAGTCTACTCTGTAGGCTGCCCGTAAAGTAGTCGACGTGACCATTCGGGCTGCGAGATATCACCGGTAATCCGTGCACCAAGCATGCGGATGGCAGGTATTCTGCTATCAGGCGTCTCGCTATCGATACGGCGTATAAGTAAGGGGACAGTGTGGAGTGATTCAACAACTTGTTCTACTTTTGCCTCTATGGCGCTAGCGCTGAAATTTGCCCTATCGCCAAAGAGCCGTCCTGCTTGAACATTTCGACTAGTGTCTGCGTGTGAGGTCGTCATAAGGTCGCCCACGCCTGCTGTGCCGATAAATGACGTCGGAGTAGCACCAAGGGTTTGCGCATAATTGCAAACTTCACCGAAAAGACGACTCGTATACATCCCAGCAATATTCAAGCTGCCAGTGGCGCGGTGGCAGGCATGAAATCCCAGTGTAGCGATGTTTTTGGCAATACCTGCAAATTCGATACCATGCGGGTCGTCACTTAGCTCGCAGCTGGTTGTGGGGCTCGCAAGGAGGCTTGCGATGTCCGTACGTAGCTGTTCATTTGTAGCTGCTACCACCAACCCTGTAGGAAAGCGCGTCATCTCGGCGGCAAGTGAGGGTCCTGATGCAACTGCGCAACGGTCGGCGCCGAATGCTGAGGTAACAATTTCGAGTGGAGTGCTGCCATCGGGTTCGGCAAGTCCTTTGCTGAGGGTGGTATAACTGCGTTGAGAGCTGGCGTGGTCACTAAGCGCAAGTCGAGCTACTACCTCTGGAAAGTCAGAACTAGGAAGGGCTAAAAATACATGCTCACCCAAACGGACTCGTTCGAGTGTCTGAATATGCAGTGAAGGTGGTCGCTTTGCCATGCGTTGGCGCAGTGTATCGAGCCGCGACTGTGAGCGCGTAACGAGCGTCGTTGGGGTGCCGTCTTTGCTGATAACTTGTGCAATGGCGCTCCCAAACTTGCCAGCACCAATGACAGTTACGTGATCCGGGTGTTTGCGTCGGGGGAGAAATTCCATACTAGTAGTCACTACTGTACCATTTGCCTGTCGTTTGCGGCAACCTACTGTACTGCCGTACGGCGTCAAGAAAGCTAGCAAAGCGATGAAAGATGTGGTATACCTAAGTCAAATGGACCGCGAACAGCCAATATCACTGCCAGATGACCTCGACGAGGACTGGCGGCTGGCGCAACTGACTGAGGCGCAAAAAGAACCCACAGTCACCGTACTCGAAGAATGGAAGCAAGCGGCAATCATTCAGCCGGCTTTTGTGATACCGGCTGAATGGCCGGTACTTCCAAAGGATTGTGTAGAGCCAGCGCCTAGCGTCACGAATGAATGGCTGTATGCCGCTGCTGCACTTCGCCCGGGCGAGCTCGATCCTAATCGGCTCGATGTCCTCCATACGCGCTATGTGATGGATATGCTAGGCTACCAAGCTACTGAGCCATCGAGTGTCCAGTTGGTGCATTGGGCGCGGCTGGTTGGGTTCGATCTCATGGGTACGAAATTTCGTCATTCGAGTGCTGCACTCAACACGTTTTATGATAGTGTAGCCACTCGTAGCCAGTGGCAAAAGACGACCAAACGCATGCAAGCACGCTGTGAGCAGGATCCTAGCTGGGAGGGACTCGTACCTGCCCTCGCGGCATTTATGGCTGATAGTCAGAAAGATCAAATAATGGTACAAAAAGTCATCGCATTGACGATTGCTCAGGTTGAGCACTGGCGTGCTATAGATAGCGTCCGTCGCACACGCCAGTTTGCAAAGCGAGCGCTTCGTGAGATCGATCCCAACCTGATTGAGCCGTCACCTATTTTGCGAGCGTATCGCTATGAAGGTGCAGACTTGTGGCATGCGCCTATGGAGCAGCTAATAGACACTGATGGTGAAGTTATAGCAGCGGATGTGGAGGAGCCCGCTCAGTCGGAACGCGGGGTAACTGTCCATAGCATGATACTTTTGTGGAATGCACTGCCGCTTTTTTATGAAAATGACGGGCGGGATGCTAAGCACACGCGAAATATGATGAATCGCATCGGCAAGCCGGGTGACTCGCGTGTACTTGAGGCAACTTGGGTGCGACGTGTTGTTTTGCGGTATATGAACGTCCACATAGATCAAGCACCAGACGTACACTACCTCTACTCCAGAGAGCACAAACTGTCGGGTACGGGTTGGATGGAGCATTCCCAAGCGTTGCGGCGAGAATTAAAGTGGGGCGATCCCGAATTAGAACAGCTCGTCAAGGACTGTATGGAGTTGATCGATTTGCCAGAAGAATGCTATGAGTTTTGCATGCGTATTGCCGCACTACAACACGATGAAGTGTGCTACTGGAGGGATAGAACGGCATTTGCGCGTGCTGTGAAAGAAGCGACTGAAGATCTGGACTGGACTGATGCAATACAGGCGCAGTGTGCTGACCCAAGTGCCCCAATACGGTTCGTAGAGCCGCAACTGCGCGACCCACATATGGCGGTGGATGTGCCATCTAAGTATCCGTATGACAGGTACGGTCCTGATTCGCTAGTGGATTTGTCGCTCGAAGAAATTATAGATAGTGAGACTGGCGAGCAGCGGCCTGCAGTGGTACAAGAACCCTATACCAGTGAGGATATGGCACGCTTACAGAGGGCACAGGAGCTAGAAAGAAGTGCAAGAATATATTTGGCGAAGCGCCAAAATGATTCCTATTCACGACATGCACGAAAATTAGCAAACCGATTGAGTGGTGAGCGAGTGGGTAGTGAGCAGACTATTGCTCTAGTGCACACGGCTCGCTTCATGGCGTTTGCGGTTGCGGGCAGTAGTTACGAAACGTACAACTGGATCACCCATATACATTCGCGCTGGGGAAAGAAGTCGAGCGATGAGGTAATAGACGCGGCAAGCAGCGCAGTACAAAATCTCTATAAGGAGCATCCTGAGTGGAGTAGCGAGATCGATACGTGCGTACGTGTACTTAGTGCTGATTCTTACGAACAAAACCTAGCAAGGCATGTCATGTGTTTGACAATATATCAGCTACTAGATTACCAGGCTGCATACGCAAAAGATACTGCAAAACAGTCCACAAAAAAACGAAAACAATCCTAAAGTCGTAAGCCCTCTGGCAACATAATCTCGATTGATTCGAGCGCTTCCAATACTCTACGACCAAATTTTGTTGTACTAAGCCGTGGGTATTTCTGAGCTGTTTCCGTAGATTGTAAGCTACTCTCAGACGTGTCATCGCAGTAGACGCGCATCGTTTGCTCGATAAGGTCTAGTTCTGGATCATGAGGAGTGATGCGAAAGTATTTGTCGCGTGGATTGCTTGCTCCGGCGACGAGCTGGTCGACGCCACAGACGCTCTCGACCATTCGTCTGCTTGCGTGATTTGCGGGCTCGAAGCTGAAGTAGACATGGGTGAACGCTGCGTCTACTGCGAATTGTCTGGCTTGCGACAAGAGCAGCTTGCCAAGACCCTGGCCCTGTAGTTCATCGGCTATCGTAACGGAAAGTTCGGCAACATGGATCGTGTCGATGATCTCTCCGAAGGCAGACGCGCGGAGTTGATGACGAAATACGCTTGCGGCACCGAGCAGACGTTGCTCGTGGAGTAGTAATAACATGACATGGGGGTGTGTGCGACCCTCTAGAAAATGGTCAACAAGTCGACCGAGTCGTTTTGCATCGGGTTTCGGTATACCAAACCGCATGCGAAATGACTTGTCGCCGAGTTGATTAAGAAAAGTGAGTCCAATGTCGCGTAAATCGCCTTTCTCTTGTCCGACAATTTCCTCGCTGCGTAGCGTGTAGAGTTGTGCATGTCTAGGTAGCTCGCCTGCAGTAGATGGATCGTACTCGAGCGGTTGTGCGCCGAGGTGTTCGATATTCATATACCTACTATATCGTAAAATGCATGTTTCATGTCCTATGTCTCCGCTAGACAGAAAGCGCAGTCGTCCTTTATACTGAAGCGTAATACAACATACACTACACAAAGGAGGGGATTATAGATAAGGATCATATTCAACGAATTGCATTTGTGCTCTTTGGGGCGGTTGTCACTGCAGTCGGGCTGCAGTTTTTCTTATTGCCAAATCATTTGATCGACGGTGGGGTTACAGGATTATCAATCGTAACAGCAAAGTTGACCGGTTTGCCACTGGGTGTATTTTTGATAGTCTTAAACATTCCGTTTGTCGTGTTGGGGTACAAGAAGTTTGGTCGCGCGTTTGCATTATATTCGATTGCCGGTATCGCACTTTTGGCAGCGCTCACATTTGTTCATGTGCCACACGGATTCACTGATATTCCTATCCTCGCCGCGATATTTGGCGGAATGATTGTAGGAGTTGGCGTAGGAATTGTGGTTCGGTTTGGGGGTGTGATTGATGGCGCGGATACAGTAGCCGTACTAATTGATCGCGTGACGGTGTTTTCTGTTGGCGAAGCAATTATGGTGATAAATGGTATCATCATTGCTTTGGCTGGGTTTGTATTTGGCTGGGAGAATGCCATGTACTCACTGATCGCGTATTTTGTCGCGCACAAGGCAATCGATGTGACTGTAGAAGGCTTGAACGAGTCGCGATGTATGTGGGTAGTAAGTATGCAGGTTCGTGACCTTGGAAAGGTTGTGAATGAAATTATCGAGGAGCCAGTGACGTTTGTAAAAGAGAGTAACCCAAAAGCGCGTGAACCGCATGGGGTAATGCTAGCGGTGATTACACGGTTTGAAGAGCAGAAAGTCGAGCGCGCCATACGCAAGGTTGACCCGCGAGCGTTTATCGTAACAACTGGCGCACATGAAGTGCTTGGTAAAATTTCGGAAGATTCGCTGCGAACGCACCCATTATAAGGTGATGCTTGAAAAGCACTAGTACTATTCGTATACTGATACACAGCAAACAACGTGTGGAGGACGATAGTGGACGACAAGAAGACTGAGCAAGATGCCGATGTGCAGCCAGCGGATGAGAATAGAGACCAAGAGAATGCTTCTGATTTAGCTATCAAAAAAGAAGCAAATGTAGATACTGAGCAATCAAAAAATACTGCCGCTGGATTAGCCAAAGAAGATGAAGCTGCAGAAGTTGCTGATCACACATCTTCTGAAGAGTTGTCTTCTACTCAAGTAGCCGACGAGACTACTACTCCGTCAGTACTAGCGGTAGAGCAAGAGCCCACGACTGGTTCGATTGAACCTGAAGGATCTTCTAAGGATAGTGAGCTATCGACGCTTGCGGTGGCGACGCCTACGGTTCCGCATGCAGCCGCTGCGGTAATTAGTGACACTACAGTGACACAGGATAGTTCTATTCCACGTCGCAAAAAGCTCATCCTTGTTATTGCACTTGCTGCAGTGGTGCTACTTGCAGTGGTTGCGATAGCACTCAAAATGACACTATGGAATAATTCTGCAACCCTCAAAGAAAGCACGGAAGCGAGTACGCAAAAAGCAGCCAAGCTTGGTGTGGCAGTGACACTTGTCGATGGTGAGGCTACCTATAGGCGTGGTACGGGCGAGTGGAAGCCGGTGACCATAGCTACTCAGCTGCAAGAAGGTGATGATGTACGGACTGCTGCGAGTGGGCGTGTGGTTCTCACATTTGATGATGGCAGTGCACTGCGGCTGGACTATGCATCTACAGTGACACTCGCGAGCCTGGCAGCCAAAGATATTCGGGTTACGCAGACCGCCGGAACAGCGTATTCACGAGTAGTTGCAAGTGACCGGAGCTATATCGTAACGATCGATACAGTGAAGTATCAAGCACTTGGCACTGCGTTTGTAACGGTCAATAGCGCAGATGAAAAAGGCGTACAAGTCTACCAAAGCAAGGTCAAGGTAGACGGGGTTGCTGAAGCGGTTGGTGAGGGCAAGCAGTACTACAAACAACACAAAACAGAAGCGCTCAAAGGCAAAATGAGTGATCTCGATGTCGATACGCTTGCGAGCAATGAGTTTGTGGACTGGAATACTACCGAAGACGAAAAAAGCGACAAGTTCAAAGAGCGACTTGGGATACTGAAGACGATTCGCGAAAGGCGTGAGCTCGCTCGTGAAGCCGCAGAGAAACTCGCACAGACAGCTCCGCGGCAGTCGACGGCAACAATTCAGCTACGTGGTTCCTCGAGCGATAAGGGTGCGGCGCTCAGCTGGACAGTCTCGGGCGTAGAGGTTGCAAGTGGGTTTAAAATCGTCAGGAGTGCAAGTACGCAAACGCCAACGTTTGGTCGTGATGATGCCGTGTATATCGATAAATCTGCAGCGCGCACCTATACATGGTCGACCAAAAAGGCTGGGACATACTGGTATCGCGTATGCGCATATCGCCCAGCATCTGGTGAATGTGTACAGTATAGCAATGCAGTCTCGGTAACGACTACTGCCACCACTGCAGGTAGTCATGATAGTGGCGAAAAGGTCACACGGGGGACGATGACATTGTCGGTTGATGCGTCGGGCAGCGCAAGTTGGAACTATACTGGTAGTGCGGTGCATGGCTACAAGATTGTCATGTCAAAAACACAAAACCCAATCTACCCAGACAACAGTGTTGCCTATTTTGACCACCACGCAACGAGTGGAGTGATCTCACTAAAAACTGGGACATACTATATACGAGTCTGTGCATGGACGAATGGTTCCGAGAGCGAACCGTGTGTTGACTACTCCAACCAAGTAACGATTACAAAGAATTAGCAAAACGTTGAAGCAAATAGTGCCTACTGTGGGTGCTATTTGCTTTGCTGCGTGAGCCGTATGCTCATGCCTATGCCACCAAAATTGCGACAAACGAAGACTGGCTGCTCAGGTGTACTGAGTCGGGCGTCGAATTTATAGTTAAGCTCATCGAAATCCTTTAGTTGGTCAGTTGTTTGCACGCGATGCGTAATGAGCCAATGCGCAAAAGCACCACGTGCAATTTTTGCATGGACCGTCACAAATGCTGGCTCATTAGTTTTGTGGTTCATAGTGAGGAACTTTGGTGTGATGACGATCGTGTTGTCGGAAAGGTGAGGAAATACTGCGCGTGTGTATTCTACGGCAGAGAGGTTGAGTATGATACTTTGCGGGGCGATACACTGCGCTATGCGGTCTCCCCAAAACCTATACAAATCGCGATACGGTTCGTCAGGAAGTCGATATCCCATCTCGAGTCGATATGGCTGTATGTTATCGAGTGCACGGAGTGCGCCGTAGAGTCCGGACAAAATGATTAGGTGATCATGTGCGTACGCGCGGTCTGCTTGTGAGAACGACGCGACCTGAAGACCGCTGTAGATATCGCCGATAAAAGCGTCGATTGCAGGAAGTGTATGTGTGGGGTGAACCTGCCAGTTTGCAATCAGTCGATGTGTGCGCTCTGCCATGGCCCTAGAGAGTTTCATACTGCTAGCGAGCTGCTCAATAGTGAGTGTTTGTAAATAGTTTGCGAGATCGTTTGAGGGCACTGTGAGGGCTGGAGTGTGTACTGTATTTGATACCTCTGCGCCTGCACGCATAGTTTTCGAGGAATGTAGCAGAATTGTCAGCATGACTAGCCAAGCGCGACGAGTTCGATATCGAACACAAGGTCGCTATTCGGTGGAATATTTGCGCTTGCTCGCGCAGAACCGTATGCCATGGCTGACGGAATGATCAGTCGTCGCGTGCCGCCTACTTTCATACCAGGAACACCCTGAGTCCAGCCTGCAATCACGCGATCAAGTGGAAAGGTGATAGCCTCGCCAAAGTCATGACTACTCTGAAATATCGTACCATCAGCACATAGCGCGCCGGTATAATGTGCGGTGACAGTTCCTCCGACGGGTACTTCATCGCCCGTGCCGACGACAGTATCGATGATCTGGAGTTGATCTACCTTTGCGGTAGGCTCAAAGTTTGCAAGCTTGGTGCCTTCGAGTTTTGGTGAATTATTCATACCTACTATTATAGCAGGCGTAAGTTATTGACAGATATACACGAAGTGCTTATGCTAGAGGTATGGTCAGACAGCAACAAATGGCGACATGTATGTATAGTATGCGTAAGCTCACGCATATCTTTGCGCGTCGCTTGGCACATGTATCTGTACGACCGGTCTAAACACTAAATCGATACTAGAACATTCACTCCCGAGGCAACGCGCCTCGGGATTTTCTGGTATGAAAGGAGGATGAAATGACGGCTAGCGAAGGAGCAAACTCGTACTGGAGGCGGAAAATACGTGGTAGCCGCAAGGTACCCGCAGAGGAGGTGCGTGCCGCGTTGCCGACGCATGACGATAGCCAGTACGAGCTACATCCGAGTGTTATTGAAGCCGAACAAGCGGTTGCCGCCGCACTAGGTCGTTGGGCAACTAGTGCAGGACTACATGGCGGTGATGATGAGTTCGTTCCGTATCGTACAGCGATTAATGGAAGAGAGACGATTAAGCTACTGTCGGCTGCGGCACGGGAAGACTTGGCGACATAGAAGTGCTACACTGGGAGTATGAAAGCACTATGGCACGACACCGTTATCGCAGAAGCAGCTGAGGAAGATCTCATTCGAATTGAGGGGAACTGGTATTTTCCGCCGGATAGCATCAAGCGAGAGTTATTTCAGGAAAGCGATCACCATACGACGTGTTTCTGGAAGGGTGAAGCGAGCTACTATGATGTAGTGGTGAATGGAGAGACAAACACATTTGGCGCATGGTATTACCCAGAGCCAAAAGAGGGTTCCGTGGAGCGTGTAGGCAAAGATTTCGCGAATTATGTAGCGTTCTGGAACGGTATCACTGTCGTCGAGTAATACTCAAATACTCTTGAATGACAGCTGCACTCGTGCCTTTTATACTATGAAAGTAAATGAAAGGAGATGATTGATGTCACAAAACCTCGAAACACGCCTCAAAGAAACAATTGTAGCGGTGGAGGATTTTCCAAAGGAGGGTGTGACATTTCGAGACATCACTCCGCTCTTGAGTGATCCGGAGCTGCTGCACGATACGATTGAGGCATTTTATGCGCATTATGAAGGCAAAGATGTTTCGGCAATTGCTGGGCCAGAGTCGCGTGGGTTTTTGTTTGGCGTACTACTCGCACAGCGCATGAATCTGCCTTTTGTGCCTATTCGTAAACCAGGTAAACTGCCGCGCGATGTGTATCGCCAACCCTATGAGCTCGAGTATGGCACGGATGAGCTGCAGATTCACCGCGATGCATTGAGCGCTGAGGACAATGTAGTAATCGTCGATGATCTGTTGGCTACTGGTGGCACGGCATGGGCGGCAGCGGAGCTCGTGGCACAGACAGGCGCACGCGTAGAGGGCAGCGCATTTGTGATTGAGCTACCGAGCCTAGAGGGTCGCAAACGCTTAGGTGCTCATGCGGTGTCTGTGTATTCGCTTGTACAGCTCTAGTAGCTCTCGATAGTAACTTTGACATAAGTATATTCATATGGTACTGTAGTAACAAATGTATAGCACTAATTATCGTGCTGATCTACTGCAGTACGGTACAGAACAACAGGAGAAATGATTATGTCAGAGCGACGACCCGACCGAGACCCTATTGTGATTGCAATAGGTGGTACTGGGGCAAACGAGAAAGTTGTCGAGGACTACTATAGCCACCTCGTAGAGGTGAGCGCGCCGGATGTGGCCAATAGTAATAAGCTATTTGCTTTAGAAAACGGTGGACTACAGCTCCTTCAGGATACATACGATGAACTGAAGGATCGCGTGCGGAGGTTTCGTCGGCAAAATGTCGGCCGAAAAGTGATCGTACTTGGCCATTCGCAGGGTGGAGTACATGCAGCACGATTGGGTGTTGATAGGCAAGCTGACGCAGTAGTAACTTTAGCGGCACCAATTCGTGGCGGTGTTACCGAGGGGCTACCGAGTCTTGGCGATCCCGAGATCGCCCATATGCTCGAGGAAGAACTGAGCCCAGAGTCGGCATTTATGATGGATCTAAATGAGCGAATGGAGAAACGATGGCCACAAGGAGTGCCGCTGCATGTGATTTCTGCTGGTATGGGTGACATCGTTGTACCACAGACTTCGCAGTATGGAGTGAACTTGCCAGGAAACCAGGCACCACGAGAGTTTGTCGTTGCCCGACCGTTTTCTGACTGGCTCGGTGGCGATACGGTGGCGCGACGGCTCGTTGGCGCACAGGAACACGCAGAAATCATTGCTCATAAGCATGCTGTAGGGCACTTCATGATCCCTCGTGCCGAAGGTCTCCCTGGACACTTACGTGCACTGGCCGATGAACTACACCCTGATATCCGTTATCAACGAGCAGCATAGTTGGAACAGCTAAGACTTTGGATTGAAGTCGAGCGATAGTGAATTGATACAATAGCGGTCTCCGGCTGTTTCTGTAGGGCCATCCGGAAAAACATGACCGAGGTGTCCGCCACACGTGGCGCAAGTAACTTCGGTGCGTACCATACCGTGTGATTTATCGTCGTGGTAGGAGACAGCACCGGCGAGTGCGCGATCAAAGCTCGGCCAGCCACAGCCAGAGTCGTATTTGGCACTAGAATCGAATAACTGCATACCGCAATTGGCACATACGAACATGCCATCATCGGTGACATGGAGCAGCTTGCCGCTAAATGGGGCTTCGGTGGCTTTGTCAAACAAGACCGCTTGTTGTTCTGAGGTGAGGTGGGAATTTCGCTCTGTCATTTCTATATATAGTATAGCGCGTAGAGGCTAGATCGCTCCATATCTGCGAGGTGCATATATTCCGTGACCCCTGTTAGAGAGCGGTGTTTGTCAAAAAGTATTGACTTTTTACAGCCTTTATGCTATTATGTAAAACAATCACCGAATTGGTGACTACTGCCGAGAGTTGACTCGGACCACCTGATGACTGGGTAATACCGGTCAAGTGAAGGAGTACATCATGGCTCGCGCCGCTGACAACAAGGCGAAGAACCAGAAGATGGCCGCCGACCTCATCAAGCGGGGCTACCCGCACGGCCGTCGCCAGTCGGCTCCGTGCACGAACTCCGGCGGCCTGGACAAGCGTCAGGGCGTCGTCGGTTCGGCCGCGCACCAGCTCGCCACCGGCCAGGTGCCCGGGAAGGTCATGCGCCCGCGCAAGCACAAGCGCCCCGCCTGACACGGGCATCGGCCCGGAGCACATCCACTACGGTGGGTGGCTCCGGGCCACAGTCATTTTATAGAGTTATACCCGAGTGGGTATTATTTTTTATATTTATATATTGAAATATTTAAATTTTTCGATATAATAGAACCATGGAACAGAAACGTACCATCGAAATACTAAAGGCCTTGGCTGACGAAACGCGGTTAGGAGTCGTGCGCAAGCTGGCAGGTGAAACAACGTGTCAGCCGAGCTGTGATTTGATTGCTACTTGTGCGAGTAAGCAGCAGTTATCGCAGCCAGCAATGAGTCATCACTTTAGTAAATTGGTGGATGCCGGTGTAGTGCTAGAGGAGAAGCGAGGGACACAAAAAGTCTACACACTCAACCGTGAGTTACTGCAGAGCATTGGCGTGGACGTGACGAAGCTATAAATCTACAAAATCAAAGGAGGGAACAATGGCAAATGTATTAGTGGTGACTGGAAGTGTGCGCCCAACGAGCGCTGGCAAAAATGTACTGCCGCTCGTGGTGCAAGATCTAGAGGCAAAGGGTGCGAATGTGACGGTGGCGGATGTCGCCGAGCTCGACCTGCCATTTTATAACGATCCGCTCCCAACGAGTGCACCGGAATTTGCGCCAACTGACGAACGTGTCGTTGCATGGACGAAGCTTGTGGCTGAGGCTGATGGCGTACTCTTGCTGACACCAGAGTATAACCATACGATGACACCAGTACAGCTGAATGCTGTCGACTGGATCGGCAAAGAGTGGGAAGACAAGCCTGTTGCGCTCGTCGGCTATGGATGGCGCAGTGGTGCTGGCCAAGCACATGCGACAGCTCGTGAAGCGCTGGCGGTGAACCTAAAGGCAAAGGTTGGAGACGATCAGACAAACTTGTTCTTTATGAAAGACCTCAATCCCGACGGCACGCCAGTCGATGAGGCTGCTGTGCTGCAAAAAATCGGTGCTTCAGTAGACGAACTACTACAAGCAACTACTTAATTCTTGTCACTAAGTACGAAAAGCTGCCGGCATCTGTGTGTCCGGCGGTTTTTCATGATAATTCCAGATCTAGGCTTGTATAGTACTAGCCACAAGCGCTATGATAGGAGGTAATGAAACGCTATCTGCCTATCTATCTCATTGTGTGTACGGTGGTAGTTCTTGGCGTACTAGGGTATCTGTTGGTTAGCCCTGCGCATTTTGATGTGTTGTCTCCTGCTGGTGCGATCGGTAAACAGCAACAACAGCTGCTACTATTTGCGAGTATCCTGAGTCTTTGTGTTGTGCTCCCTGTATTTACCATGCTTGGTGTGTTTGCATGGAAGTACCGTGAGGGTGCTGGGGCAAAACATACTCCAGAATGGGGAGAAAACAACGCACTCGAAGCACTATGGTGGGGAATTCCCATTGTCATCATCATTGTTCTTGGTGTGGTGACATGGCGTACGACGCATGCACTCGACCCTTATCGACCAATTATGTCCGACAGGAAAACACTGGAAGTACAGGTAGTGGCGCTGCAATGGAAGTGGCTATTTCTATACCCAGACCTAGGCGTTGCAACGGTCAACAAACTGATTATTCCTGAACAGACGCCAGTACACTTCACGCTTACTGCAGACGCGCCGATGAGTGCATTTTGGGTGCCAGCACTCGGCACGCAGATATATGCGATGAACGGTATGTCGAGCCAGCTGCATTTGATCGCAGATAGGACTGGTCAATTCGAAGGCTATACAACTAATATCAATGGCAAAGGCTATGCTGATATGAAATTTACCGTGTATGCACAGCCTCAGCAAAAGTTCGACGATTGGCTCGCTGGTATGGAAAAAAATCCAGAAGTCATGAACGAAGCTACCTATGCGAAGTTGGCGAAACCTGGTACAGCAGAGCAGAGGGAGTATGTTCTACGAAACACGACTCTCTATGATACGATTGTAAATAAGTATATGCCAGATCATGCTATGGGTAGTGAAGGTCACACGGGGGGACACTAGAATGTTCGGTAGGTTTGATTTCAGTTATATCCCCCATGATCCTGTGACGCTCGGTGCTGCGATAGGTATGCCACTCACCTTACTTGGTATCTTTGCGGCGATTACTTACTTGAAAAAGTGGAAGTACTTATGGCGGGAATGGATTACAACCCTCGATGCCAAACGAATTGGTGTGATGTATGCGATTGTTGCGCTCGTCATGTTGTTGCGGGGTGGCGCAGATGCGCTCATGCTGCGAGCTCAGACAGCGATGGGACCAAATGGACCCGCACTGTTTGATGCCGATACATTCCAGCAAGTCTTTACAGCCCATGGTTCGATTATGATTTTCTTTGTTGCGATGGGATTGATGTTTGCGCTGTTCAATGTGGCGATTCCTCTGATGATAGGTGCTCGAGATGTGGCCTTTCCGTGGCTCAACTCAGTAAGTTTCTGGCTATTCGTCGCTGGTATGATACTGATGAACGGCTCTATCGTGATTGGCGGGTTCAGTAACGGTGGTTGGCTCGGGTATCCGCCACTCACGGGGCTGGAATACAATCCTGGACCTGGCGTAGACTACTGGCTATGGTCGTTGCAAATCGCTGGAGTGGGTAGTTTACTGTCGGGCGTCAATTTCTTTGTGACGATTGTGAAGTGTCGTGCCAAAGGTATGAGCTTGATGAAAATGCCGATTTTTGTGTGGAGCGTGTTCGTGACGACTGTATTGATTATGCTCGCATTTCCTATCCTGACTGCAACACTCGGTATGTTGTCGCTTGACCGTCTGATGGGTATGCACTTCTTTACCTCTGATGCCGGCGGAAACCCTATGATGTATATCAATCTCATATGGGCATGGGGGCATCCGGAGGTATATATTCTCGTCCTTCCTGCGTTCGGTATATATAGCGAAGTAGTGGCCACGTTTGCTCGCAAGAAACTCTTTGGCTACAAGACGATGGTTGCTGCGCTGCTCGCGATTATGTTCTTTAGCTTCGTCGTATGGCAGCACCATTTCTTTACTATGGGATCGGGGGCGAATGTCAATGCGTTCTTTGGCATCATGACGATGATCATCGCTATTCCGACCGGAGTAAAGTTGTTTAACTGGATATTTACAATGTACCGTGGCAAGATTTCATTTACCGCACCTATGGTATGGTTCATGTGTTTTGCGGTCACATTCACACTGGGCGGTGTGACGGGCGTACTTATGGCAGTGCCAGCAATCGATTTCCAGGTGCATAACACTATGTTCCTTGTAGCACATTTTCACAATGTAATTATAGGTGGTGTTTTGTTTGGATTTTTGGCAGGGCTGACCTACTGGTTCCCAAAGATATTTGGATTTCGGTTACACGAAAAGCTTGGCAAGGCATCTGCATACGCCTGGATGATTGGGTTTGTGCTGGCATTTATGCCACTGTACGCACTGGGGTTGATGGGTGCAGTGCGACGCATCAATAGCTATACCGACCCAACGTGGCAACCGTTCTTTGTCGTGAGTGCAATAGGCGTGCTTGTGATTGGGTTAGGTGCACTGCTCTTGATTGCGCAGATTGCGTATAGCGTATGGAAGCGGCGTGAACTTCGTGACACTACCGGCGACCCATGGGACGGGCGAACACTTGAGTGGTCTGTGCCGTCACCTGCGCCAATTTATAACTTTGCTGTGCTGCCAACGGTTACCCGTACCGATGAGTGGTGGTATCAAAAGCAGGATGGGGTGCAGCCTTCTGTTGTCTACGGACCGATAGAGCTGCCAAAATCATCGGGACTTGGATTCGCAATAGGTATGACGGCGTTTGTACTTGGCGGTGCGCTTATATGGCATGTATGGTGGTTGGCTATTGTGGCGTTGCTCGTGATTGTCGGGCTGATTATTCGTCGGACGATGGACGATTTTAGCGAGTACGTACTACCCCCAAGCGAAGTAGAGCGACTAGAGCGAGAGGCAAGAGCATGAGTGAACATCACGAGCAGATGATAGCCGAAAAGGCAGACAAGACGCAGTTGGGCTTTTGGCTCTACTTGATGACCGATGCGATGCTGTTTGCGAGCCTGTTCGCGACCTACATGATACTTCGTCACAATGTGAATGGCGGACCAGGGACGCAAGAGCTATTTTCTCTAACTTTTGTGCTCGCTGAAACGATCATATTATTGACGAGTAGCTACACCGTCGGACTTGCAAACATTGCGCTGCGTCATAAACAGTGGCGAGAGTTTATCGTTTACTTTGCTGCAACAATTTTGCTTGGGCTAGCATTCCTAGGGCTTGAACTCAGTGAGTTTAGCGAGCTCATACATGAAGGACTGACATGGCAATCAAGTGCGTTCCTATCGGCATTTTTCACACTTGTAGGTACGCATGGACTACACATTGCGATAGGAATCATATGGGCTCTCGTACTTGCTTGGGCATTTTGGCGTCAAGGCGCCAACAAGGACCTAGAGCGGAAGTTTGGTCTGTTCGCGCTGTTCTGGCATTTCCTCGATATTGTTTGGATATTTATCTTTACTATCGTCTATGTATTGGGGGTAATCTAGTATGGATCGCAAAGCATTTTTAAAGAAACAGCGAGTATACACAGTGGGATATTTTCTCGCTGCAATACTGACACTATTTGTCTACTCTATGGTAATGGCTCAGTTTTGGACGGCTACGACTATCGCTGCCGTGGCGCTTGTGGCTGCTATAGCGCAATTGGCAGTACAGACTAAGTTCTTTTTGCACCTCAAGTTCCGGGTGCGTGGCGCATGGAAGCTCTACAGCTACTTGTTTACGTGGCTCATGCTCACTATCGTGGTCGTCGGGTCACTATGGGTGATGATGAATCTAAACTACAATATGCACATGTCGCCACATCAGATGCTCGAACGAATAGAAAAAGAAAACAAAAAAGGTTTTTAGGGTAGAGTGAAGAAGTTTCGTGCATATTATCAACTGGTAAAACCCGGCGTCATGTACGGTAATGTACTGACTGGTGCTGCGGGATTTTTGCTTGCTTCTCAGGGTGATGTGCAGTGGTTGCTCTTTGTTGCAACGATTGTCGGCATGACGCTAGTAGTCTCGTCGGCATGTGCGCTCAATAACTACCTTGACCGTGATATCGATAGCAAAATGGAGCGTACAAAAGCTCGGCCGAGCGTGACGGGTGCGGTAGCGCCCGGTGCAATCCTACGGTACGCAATTATCCTTGGAGTCATCGGTATTGGCGTGTTGGCACTATGGACGAATTGGTTAGTAGTAGCGATAGGAATGGTCGGGTTTGTCACTTATGTGTGGTTTTATGGTGCGTGGTCTAAGCGCCAGTCAATTCATGGAACACTTGTCGGCAGTATATCTGGTGCTATGCCAATCGCTGGCGGATATGCGGCGGTCAGCGGGCAGATAGATATCGGTCTTGTAATTGCATTTTTGGTACTTTTCTTTTGGCAATTTCCGGAGTTTTACTCTATAGCAATTTACCGACGCAAGGAATACGCTGCAGCAAAAGTTCCTGTCATGTCGGTCGTAAAAGGCATACAGTCATCAATTGTGCAGATTTATATATACACTGGGCTTTATGTGCTCAGTACGCTTGCGCTGACATTCGCCGGATTAACAGGGTGGATATATTTTGCAATCATGGCGGCGTTTGGTATACATTGGATGTGGGTTGCATACCTAGGATTGCGTACTTCAGCACCAGAAAAGTGGGCGAAGCGAATGTTTAAGCTATCTATGGTGAATGTTCTTGCCTTTTGTGTCATGTGTGCCCTTGGTCCTCTGTGGCCATAGTGATACAATGTAAGCATAATCACTAACAAAAACAGGTAGTATTCATGCATGTAACAATCGTTGGCGGTGGCTTTGCTGGTATCAAGGCAGCACTGGAAATAGCCAAAGATCGCAAAAACACCGTCACACTTATTTCTGATAAGCCAGAATTTCAGTATTACCCTACATTATATAGTTCGGCGACAGGCCATAGTCACTTGGAGTCTTGGGCGCCGCTTGGCGAGATATTTGCTGACCATGCAAACATCTATGTATATATCGATACTATCGAAGCGATTGACGCAAAGGCAAAAACCCTCAAAGCAGCGTCCGGAACTATATACAATTATGAAACGGTTATTTTTGCGATTGGTGTAGTCACGACGTACTTTGGAATTCCCGGGCTCGAAACGTATACATATGGTATAAAAAGTGAAGCTGAAATACGTCGTTTGAAGCAGAGACTCTTTATCGATATCGCCGAAAAGGGCGAATTGGATCGAAACTATGTAGTAATTGGCGGCGGACCTACGGGTGTAGAGCTTTCGGCTGCAATAGGTACCTATATAAAACGGCTCTGCAAATACTACCGTGTGAAAAACCCGCGCGTCAATGTGCGTTTGATTGAAGCATCGCCTCGAGTGCTACCTCGTAATAGCGAACAGGTAAGTCGAGTAGTTCAGCGCCGCTTGGAGCGCTTGGGCGTCAAAGTCGAGACAGGGCGGCGCGTAGAGGGGGCTACTCCCGAGAATCTCGTGGTTGACGGACAATCGCTCGAAAGTCATACGGTTATATGGACATCTGGCGTAAGCAATAATCCGTTCTTTGCTGCTCATCCTAGCGTGTTTACTCTTGCAAAGAATGGTCGTGTTGTCGTGGACGAGTATTTGAGCGCAGCTAAAGACATCTATGTTATCGGTGACAATGCCGCAACACAGTACACGGGTCTCGCACAAACAGCGGTACATAACGGTACGGTTGTAGCACGGAACTTAGAGCGAAAAGCGGCGGGCAAAAAGCCAAAGCCGTACAAAGCGCGCCTACCAGTCTCTGCTGTCCCTGTGGGACGTGGCTGGGCGGTAATCGAGTGGCGGTGGATCCGTATATACGGGTTACTGGGGAGCATGATTCGTCGTGCGGCTGATGTCGTAGGCTACCATGATACATTGCCAATTGGTACTAGCTTCAGCGCCTGGCGTGCGGCATATGTGTATGAGCATGATTACTTCACGCCTAGTGTAAAAGTAAAGCCCAACGCCAAAAAGAAGCGATAGATATCGTTCTGTCACCTAACTAAAGCACTCTCTCAGCAGGGTGCTTTAGTTGGGTGAGCTAAAATGTTCCTGTCGTGGTAAAATAGAATGAGCAACATAGGTAAAACAGAGGGAAATATGGCAAAAAACAACGCCCAACGCTGGGGCATCCTGGTAGTTATGATAGTGATGGTGGTGGGTACGCTTGGTTCGTTTGCAGTGATGATACTACAGTCGCGCGACGAGCAGAAGCAGCAACGTGAATACAATGATGCGATGGCAAAATACCAAGCAGCACAAAAAGACTACCAAAGTAAAATTTCTGCGCAGGGAGACGAGCTATCAAAGCAGTATTATGCGACGTTCTCACCGTACGCGAGCAATGTAGCCAGCTACCCAGTCGATAGCGTCTCTACACTAAGTACTGAGGATTTGCTCGTTGGCGATGGTGAAGAGATAACAGGAACCACAAAATTTGCCGCTTACTATATCGGCTGGGACGCAAATGGACGAGTGTTCGACCAAAGTATCGATACGGCAAATAGCAAATTGAAACCACCTTTTTCTATTAGCACAGGACTCGACACGACTAGCGTAATCGAAGGCTGGAAAGAGGGTATAAAGGGTATGCGAATCGGTGGTGTGCGATTACTTACGATTCCGTCGGACAAGGCGTACGCTGAGGCGGGTAGCAAAGATGCTTCGGGTAACGAGAATATAGCGCCAAATATGCCGCTAAAGTTCATCGTGATGGCGATACCTACTCCAGCGGAAATTCCGCAACCTGATATGTCAGAAGTAATAAAATACCTTGGTATGTAGATTGCAATAAGGGGGTTATAATGCAAGATAATACAGTGAAGCCAGTAATCATGATTGGTGCAGGACCGAGCGCGCTCGCCGCTGCAATTTATACGACGCGTGAAGATATTGCGACCACACTCTACGAAAAAGGGGCAATTGGTGGCCTAGCGGCTATTACCGACATCGTCGACAACTACCCAGGTTTTCCGGAAGGAATCGGTGGGTTGAAATTGGCCGAACAGTTAGAGGCGCAAGCCAAACGTTTTGGCGCCGATATCGCGTATGGCGAAGCATCGGCTCTTCGGCGTGAAGATGATTGTGTTGTGGCGACGATTGATGGTCGGGATGTCAAAGCGCAGGCAGTGCTCGTCGCAACTGGCAGCGATTATAACAAATTGGGCATTCCTGGCGAAGCTGAGTATTATGGCCGTGGCGTCCACTACTGTGCGACGTGTGATGGTGCGTTCTATCGAGACAAGCGCCTCGTTGTTGTCGGTGGCGGTAATTCAGGACTACAGGAAGCATTGTTTTTAACACGATATGCGAGTCACATTGACCTACTTGTACGGAGTACGGTCAAGGCGAGCAAGGTTCTGCAGGACGACTTGCAGCCGTACATCGATGCAGGTACGGTAACTGTCCATCTACAGACAGTGCCAACAGAAATCGTGGCCGACGAAAAGGGTATTGTGACGACAGTAAAGGCGACAAAAGAAGGCCAAGCTACAGAGTTTGCAATAGACGGTGTCTTTGTCTTTATCGGCCTCAAGCCAAATACGCAGTTTTTGGCAGGTAGTGGGGTAGAACTCGACGAACTAGGTCTCATCAAGACAAATGAAAAGCTCGAGACGAATATTCCGGGTGTGTTTGCGAGTGGTGACGTGCGGAGCGGTGCTACTATGCAGGTTGCCAGTGCCGTTGGCGAGGGCGCAACTGCAGCGTTGAATATACGCGAGTATCTCGATGAACTAAAGCGTGCAGCATAGTCCCTAGACAAGTAAAATAGACGCTCATCTATAATGTAGCGTCTATTTTTTGTCGACTTGCTGTTCGATTGCTTCGATAATCTTGTCTGGGTAGTTTGTCACGACACCTTCAATTCCTTGAGAAGATAAGTGAGAGAGGGCACCAGGACGGTCAACAGTGTAGGCGTAGATGAAAAGCTTTGATTGTTTTGCAATTTCTATAGCAAAACGATTGAGGTAGAGGCGATGGAACCCGACGGCGGTGAGGCGGATAAAGCGATGGTATGCAATGAAAATGAAAGGATTTTCGTTGTGAAGTAGAGCGAGGTTCGCACGTTTGACAAGCCGCCGTATGCGCATGAGCTCGTAGCCCATAAATGACGAGATGATGATATTGTCCCAATCGGCTGCCTTTTTGATGTAGCGACGCTTCAGTAGCTGTACGAGCTTTTCGCCAGCACCACGGCTTTTTAGCTCGATATTGAGCATGACATTGCCATAGTAAAGATCAAGTACTTCACTTAGGAGTGGTACAGGCTGTTCGTGCGTGAGCTCGCGAAGCTCCTCGTAGGTGAGGTTTGCGATAGTGTCGCGTAAGTGGTGAGTTCGGAGTAGTCGAGCATCATGTATCACTACTAAGTGATGGTCCTTTGTTAGTCGGACATCGATTTCAATCATGTCGGCACCAGCGTCGACGCCTGCGGCAATAGACTCTAGTGTATTTTCGGGGGCTAATCCAGCCGCACCACGGTGTCCGATAACGAGCATGGGGCTTATTATAGCATCACTCATTACCGTGGTACAATCAAATATATGATATTGCAAGTAGGAGTAAAAGTACTGATCGAGCGCGGGGGAAAGTACTTGTTTTTGCAACGAAGTGAGCCTGTAGAGAACGGTGGTGAAAAATTATGGGATATTCCTGGCGGACGTATTGATAGCGAGGAGGCGCTGCCTATCGCATTGAGCCGTGAAGTTGCCGAAGAAACTGGATTGGTCCTAGACCTGGCGCCAGAGCTTATTGGCGCGCAAGATATATTTGTTGCACCAAAAGACCTTCATGTCGTTCGACTCACATACAGGGGCACTGCCAAAGGTGTAGTTCATTTAAGTAGTGAGCACGATGAGTTTGAGTGGTTAACACTTGAGGAAGCGCAATATTCGAAACATCTCGACCAATACCTACTAGCATTACTACAAACCAAGTAGGATGATATACTGTTTGTAAAGCGTCTTTGAAAGGAGTAATACATTAGTGCCTGATTTTAATAAAGTTTTGACACCTGGAGCTATTGCTGAGGGTACCGTAAACACCGTAGTAGAGATTCCCGAAGGCTCTCGTCTAAAAGTAGAGTGGGATCGCGAACGAGCGGCATTCACTCTCGATCGAGTTGAGCCTGCAATCTTTGCAAAGCCGTGTAACTACGGTTTCATTCCTCAGACACTCGATGAAGATGGTGATGAGCTCGACACATTGATCATCTGCCCCGAACCGTTGCCAACTGGCGTATGGCTAGAGGCAAAGATCGTTGGTGTAATGAAATTTGAAGACGATGGCGAAGTAGACGACAAGATCGTCGTCGTACCAGCCGACAATCGCGATGATGACCGCATCTCGAGTCTGAAGGATATTCCGCAGTGGGTAGCCAAAGCAGAGCACCACTTTACGCACTACAAAGACCTCAAAAAGCCTGGTAGTACAAAAGTGCTAGGTTGGGGTGATGCCGACGAAGCAAAAGAAATCATAGCGCAGTGCATAAAGCGCTATAATGCAAAGTACGAAGACTAAATAATAAAGGGTAGGGGAGTACTATGGACACTACATACACAACAACAGCATACGACACGACAACGGTCGGCGATCCGGGTCTATTTCTCGTCTCGATGATGATCGTCTTTACTATCATGTTCTTACCAATTATCTTGCTCGTCGTTATACCTGCAATTATTGGACTATGGAAAACATTTACAAAAGCTAGTCAGCCGGGGTGGGCGTCGATCGTTCCTATATACAATACGATTGTTCTACTAAAGATTGTTGGTCGGCCAGTATGGTGGTTCGTGCTGCTACTCGTACCATTTGTCAGTATCGTGATATCACTTGTGATATTTGTTGATCTAGCGCGTGCATTTGGTAAGGATGTTACCTTTGGCATACTTACGTGGCTATTCTCGCCGATTATGCTATTGATCATTGGCTTCAACAAAGACATCCAGTATAAGGGTGCGGTAGCTCAGGGTACGGAGATGTTCTCGAGCTTCCATGGCGACAGTGCGCCCACGCAACCTGGCATGCCAGTAGCTCCTGAATCACCGGTTGCTGCACCAATACTTACACCAGAGACACCAGTTGTACCACCGGTAACTCCGGAGGTGCCAGTCGTAGGCGGACAGCCAACTCCTGCTGTAGATAGTGCCGATCCGAACAAGACAGTATAAGCTCTACGTCTAAAAGAGAGCCAAAATAGCCGAGCCCTCTGGTGACTTGGCTATTTTTTGCGGCGGGAGGTGCGTTCGTGAGCTTTGCGTTGGATGATTGCGGCGGCATTTGATAGTCGAGCAAGCAGCCCACTCTTGCGGAGCTGTGCTCGGAGTTTCATGCGTGCGTGATTTGTCATGATGTGATCTTGCCAGTCTGGGCGCGGGCGAGCGCCCTTTGAGCGCAAAATCTCGATGACGTCGCCATGACGGAGTTTATAGCTAAATGGTTCCATCTTGCCATTGATCAAAAACCCACTAGCATTGGCAGCGAGGTCAGAGTGAACACGGTAGGCATAGTCAAGGGGGTACGAGCCAGAGGGGAGGTCATAGATGTCGCCTTTTGGTGAATACACAAAGATTCGGTCGCCAAAAAGGTCGATGCGCAGATCATGCTCGTCGAACTCTTTCCCCTCGGATATGAGCGTTGCAGCATCCTGTAGATCGCGAATCCAGTGGAGATCAGTTGGAAGTGCTGCAATCGTACCTTTCGTATAGGCTTCGCTCAGTTTTTGCTCGTTGTAATGGAAGCTAGCGGCCAGTCCGCGCTCGGCGTACTCGTGCATCTCGCGTGTGCGTACCTGGAATTCGACGGCTTGGCCGGCATTTGTGACGATGGTGGTGTGGAGTGATTGGTAGCCGTTTGGCTTAGGCTTCGCAATATAGTCTTTGATACGGTCGACCATAGGCTCGTACATACCGTGGAGCTCACCGAGCACGAGGTAACAGGTGGCGATGTCATCGACGATGATGCGTAGTGCCATGAGGTCATAGATGTCGTCGATATTCGGCACGCGCTTGAGCTTTTTGTAGAGGCTATAGACGCTTTTAACCCGACCATCGATTTCGTGTGCAATCTTTTCACGTTGCAGATGCTCGCTTACCTCGCGTTTCACTTTACGCAGTTTGCGCTCGCTTTTCTTGATTCGGCTGTCCATGAGTGCTTTGGTTTTTTCAAAATCTTCGGGGGTCAGGTAGCGGAAACTTAATTCCTCGAGCTGGACACGCACACGACCCATGTTGAGTCGGTCGGCGAGTGGCGCGAACACTTCGATGGTTTCGCGAGCAATCTTTTTCTGCTTCTCGGGGCTCTTGAATTGCAATGTCTGCATGTTGTGTAAGCGGTCAGCGAGCTTGATGATGATAACGCGTACGTCCTGACCGACAGCGATGAGGAGCTTAGTTAAGTTATCTCTTGTGGAGGGCAGGTAGCTCTCGAGGTCACGCATACCACTGCGAGCGCGTGATACTTTGGTGACACCATCTACCAGGAAGGCAACATCGTGGCCGAATAATTCCTCAACTTCCTCAAGTGTCGCTTCGGTATCCTCGATGGTGTCGTGCAGGACACCTGCGAGCACTGAGTCGATGTCCATGCCCCATTCCACGAGCATACTTGCGACGGAGAGCGGGTGGGTGATGTAAGGCTCGCCACTCTTGCGCAGTTGCCCTTCATGCTTGTCTGTTGCGAAGTCGATGGCATTGCGTAGCTGCTCCAGCTGTTGCTGGCTATAGTGGCCGCCGGCCGCTTGGAGCAGTTCACGCTTGTTCATGTATATAGTATAGCGGTTTCGGTACGGAAATGAAAAAGGGACGTTATGAACGTCCCCAAGTGGGCGGCTACTTACCCTCAGTCAATTTGACCGCAAGTTGCGTGTAGCGTAGCTGCATATGCCCGAGAGAGGCCTCGAGGCGACCAGCCTCGTGCATAACGCTATCCTCTGCGGTACCGACCTCGCGAAAGCGTGCACGCGTCGCATCTATCTCTTCACGAAGCCTGCGCATCTCATCGAATACGCTATCCGCCTGGCTAGGCGTGTCTGGCAGTTCGTTGTCGAAGATGGTGATTTCGAGGTTTGACCAGTCACCTTCATCATCTACGCAGTAGGGGAATACGCTGTCGCATAATGCTTCCTGTAGTGTGCCGTGTGTCCAGAGAAACGCTGCTGCGTATGACAAACTTCTGCGGATGCCATTGACGACGACGAACTTGCTCATGGGAAGGTCCTTTCGATCGGATCGAATGATTGTTGATGATTATCGCACGAATATAAGCAAAAGTCAATATATGACAGAAGTAGCCAGAAGCGGTATACTGGTGACAAAGTACTAATGCTATAAAAGGGAATGGGTATGACAAAGACTCGAATCGCTATCAATGGCTTCGGCCGTATCGGACGCAATGCGTTCAAGATCGCATTTGATCGCGACGATGTAGAAATCGTGGCTATCAATGACCTCACAGATACTAAGACGTTGGCGCATTTGCTCAAGCACGACTCGTCGTACGGCACCTATGCACATGAGGTCGGACATGATGATACTGGTATCATCGTCGATGGCCAGCATATCGCGGTGCTTGCAGAGAAAGATCCTGCAACGTTGCCATGGGCTGATCATAAAGTCGACGTCGTTATCGAATCAACTGGCTTCTTTGTTGACCCAGCAAAGGCACAGGCGCACATCACTGCTGGCGCTAAAAAAGTCGTCATCTCTGCTCCTGCAAAGGGTGAAGGTGCTGATACGATCGTACTCGGCGTAAACGAAGATCAGATCGAAGGCTCAACACCAGTGATCTCAAACGCTAGTTGCACAACCAACTGTATCACGCCTGTCATGGCCGTACTCGAAGAGAACTTCGGTATCGAAAAAGCCCTCATGACGACCGTCCACAGCTACACAGCAAGCCAGCGCCTTCAGGATGCTCCAGCAAAGGATCTGCGCGAGGCACGTGCTGCCGCAGAAAACATCGTCCCTACCACTACCGGTGCGTCGATCGCTGCAGCCAAAGCATTGCCAGCACTCGAAGGTCGATTCGGTGGCCTCTCTATCCGTGTCCCAACTCCAGTGGTGAGCATGAGTGACTTCGCGGTACTATTGAAGCGCGATGTCACTGCCGACGAAGTCAAGCAAGTCTTCAAAGACGCAGCTGCCAAGCCATTTTACCAAGGTATTCTGGACGTTACGGAAGAGGAGCTTGTTTCATCTGACTTCAAGGGTAATAGCCATAGCTGTATCGTCGACCTCCCGCTCACGAGCGTTGTCGGAGGTAATCTGCTGAAGGTTGTCGCATGGTATGACAATGAATGGGGTTACTCGAACCGTTTGGTTGAGCTTGTAGCTGATGCTGGACGGGTGTTAAGGAACGTATAGTTTCATGCGCCGTTCTACGGCAGCCGGCTTTACTATTGTAGAGTTGCTGATAGTGATAGTAATAATCGCCATATTGGCGGCTATTACTATTGCATCGTATAACGGCATCCAGCGGCGAGCTGTTGCATCTACGGTGCAGCAAACGGTTGTAGGGGGTGTCAAGAAACTTTTGATGTATAAAGTTCACAATGAAGTTTACCCTAGCAACTTCGCCAATGCTGAATACTCACCGCCACCCAGCGTAGCGGTTGTATTGTATACGAATGCATCGCAGGCACCTGTCTATTCAGGCTTAACTTCGACGCAAAATGCGCAGCTATTTATCAATGCATGCAATGGATTTATGCCAGTAGTGAGTGGCAGCACAACCTACAATACCAGTTGCTCTTACGCTGGCAACAATATGCATATAGCAGGCCAGGCTGGCTCAAATGTTGTGATAAATGGCCCATCGGTGAGTCAAAGTAGCTTTTCACTGACTTGCGGCTCTGCTTGCTCGACTGCGCAGAATAGCATCATCTCGACATTTCTTGCACAGGGTGGTAGTTTTCCTATTGTCGTACCGTCGGGTAGTAGTACGCTCCCTTCACCAACACTTGTGTCGGCGGGCCAAGCGAGTCGGTTTTGTGTAGAGGGACGGTCTATAGTGTTTAGTGATATTATCTATCATGCAACTAGTGAAGCAACAGGCTTGGCGGCGGGTTCGTGTCCGAGCGATCCCGACCTGCACTATCCTTAGAGGTATAGCCCGGGCTTTACAGCGACGACCAACCTGCTTATACTTATAGGTATTATGAAGATTTTTCTCGGTGCTGATCATGGAGGGTTTTACCTCAAAGAAAAAATAGAAGCATACCTCTCTAAACGTGGAATAGAATGGGAAGATGTCGGTGGCAAAGAGCTTAACCCTGATGACGATTTCCCGCAATTTGCACAAATGGCATCACTAAAGGTACTTGGTGAAGAGGAGTCGAGCGACCCTCGTGCAATATTGATATGCACCGGCGGTCAAGGAATGGCTATGGCAGCGAATCGTTTTCGTGGTATACGAGCGGTGGTTATATGGGATAGCTTTGAGGCGAAAGAATCGCGAAACGACAATAACTCGAACATCCTATGTCTTCCTGCGCGCGTTGTTGATGCATCTGGCGACAATGGAGAAATTTGGAAGGACATCGTCGACACATGGCTTGCCACACCGTTTGCTGGCGCTCCACGGTATCGACGACGTAATGCAGAATTGGATGATATATAGTCTATGACAGTTGAAGTAGCTCCAGCAATACTATGTGAAACGGCCGAGGAATATAAGGCAACAGTCGAGCGATACCACGCATTTGCACGGCGAGTACATATAGATCTGACCGATGGTGAGTTTGCTCCGACCTTTACAGTAGGTGTGAGCCAAATGTGGTGGCCACAAGAATGGGAAGTAGATGTACACGCGATGGTGGCGCGCCCAAGTCAGTATGTTGACGCATTGGTACAGATGAAGCCATCGACGGTTATCTTCCATGCCGAAGTAGCCGAGGACCTACTGCCAACAATACAAAAGTTGAAATCTGCAGGCATTAAAGCTGGTGTAGCACTTCTCAAGCCGACCGTTCCCAGTACGGTGAAACAATATATCGAAGCCGCAGATCATGTGCTGGTATTTTGTGGAGAGCTAGGTAGCTATGGCGGCTCTGCAAGCCTAATGCAGCTGGAAAAAGTACGTTTGATACGTATGATTCAGCCTGAAGTGGAAGTCGGCTGGGATGGTGGTGCGAATGTAGAAAATGTCTTTAGCTTAGCGCAAGGCAGCGTCAATGTGATAAATGCTGGTGGCGCTATCAGTAAAGCGAGTGACCCCGCTGCGGCATTTAAGCAGCTCAATGATGAGATAAATAAACACGGGGTGATCTAGTTGTTATGAAAAAGCCACTCTTACAGGGAGTGGCTACAATACGCCGGCCGCTATACTGGCGAGTAGTATAAAACTAAGGGCTGTTAGAAAACCGGTGAGCGGTGCATACGGGTGTCTCGACCACTCGTAAAATGCAAGTGTGTTTACAAGTGAGGATGTAGAGTTGGCAATGCCAATCGTACTATAGACCACGATCCATGCAGTACATACTAGAGCGACAATCGGCTCTACCGCAACAGCACCGCAAAAGAATAGCACGACCGAGACGACGATCATGAGGAGCCTGATAACTATTACCCAGCTACCCGAACTGATGAAGTCAAGAAAATACGTCTCTCGACCTTTGGCGACTAACTGGTGCAGTGCTGCACCGAAGCAATAGATGGCGAGTGCCACTCCACACATAATCAGCAAGGTAGTGTTCATGTATGACACCTTTTCGTCGAGTGTAATGGACTAGCCGACGTATACGACCTCGTGTAGATAACTATACCAGACGATCCTGAGGGCTCCAATGGAAGTACTGAATGAGAGTAAACGGGCTTACATAGATAAAATGCTTATGCTACTATAAGTACAAGATATGAGTGGGCAACTAACGATACGACAATTAGAGCAAAAAGCTAACGATGTTCGCAAGGACATCATAATGATGCTTGAAGAGGCAAAGTCGGGTCACTCGGCTGGGCCTTTAGACCTAGCAGAAATTGTAACGACACTATACTTCGACGTCATGAATATCCGTCCAGAGGAGCCAGAGTGGGCGGAGCGTGATTATTTCTTCCTAAGTAATGGGCATACCGTACCAGTACAATATGCAGTCATGGCAGAGCGAGGCTACTACCCAAAGGATGAGTTGATGACACTGCGAAAGTACGGCTCTCGCTTGCAGGGTCATCCAGAGCGAACCAAGCTTCCCGGATTAGAGAATACTTCAGGCCCCCTCGGAAGCGGGCTCAGTCAGGCAGCGGGTGTCGCCTATACATTGCAGCATATCGATCATCAGCCTCATCGGTTTGTGTATGTCGTAACCGGTGACGGTGAGCTTGACGAGGGAAATATATGGGAAGCGGCGATGTTTGCGGGCAAGTACAAACTAGGCCAACTTATCGTGTTTATTGATCGAAATAACATTCAAATCGACGGCAATACTGAGGAAGTAATGCCGCTTGAAGATCTTGCCGGTAAGTGGAAATCATTTGGCTGGCATGTCCAAGAAATTGATGGCCACAACGTTGAGAGTATTCAGGACGCTGTAGGTATGGCGCAAGCCGTGACGAACCGTCCTAGTATCATTATCGCTCATACGATACCCGGGAAAGGTGTAGACTTTATGGAGTACGATTACCACTGGCACGGGGTTGCGCCAAATAGTGAACAAGCCAAAGTCGCGCTACGTGAGCTACGAACTCTTGGTGGTAAGATCGCTCACGAAGGAGAAGAAGCGTAATGAGTGACTTTACACTAAACCCACACTACGCAGCCGATGATGTAAAGCAAGAGCCGATTCGTGCAGGATTTGGCCGAGGCCTAAAGCGTGCCGGGGAACTACACCCGAATGTTGTAGCGCTTTGTGCTGATTTGACCGATTCTACGCAAATGGGTAAGTTTCGCGATGCCTTTCCTGAGCGGTTTGTGCAAGTAGGTATCGCCGAGCAAAACCTCGTGACGGTCGCCAGCGGCATGGCGCGAGCAGGCAAAGTGCCGTTTACCAGTAGCTATGCAGCGTTTAGCCCAGGCCGTAACTGGGAGCAGATACGTACGACGATCTGTCTCAATGATCAGCCAGTAAAGATAGTTGGCAGCCATGCGGGCATTAGTGTCGGTCCAGACGGTGCGACGCATCAGATGCTCGAGGATATCGCACTCATGCGCGTCTTGCCAAACATGGTAGTAGTAGTGCCTGGCGATAGTATCGAGGCTGAGAAAGCAACTCTAGCTATTGCAACCAATGGTAAGCCGAGCTACTTACGTCTTGCACGAGAGAAGTCTCCAGTATTCACGACCGATGATACACCATTTGAGCTGGGTAAAGCCTATGTGCTGCGCCAGGGAACAGACGTATCGTTGATAGGCACGGGTGCCCTGAGTTACCAGTTATTACTGCTCGCACGTTTGCTTGAAGTTGAGGGTATTTCGGCGGAAGTAGTACATGTACCGACCATTAAGCCGCTCGATACTGAAACGATTATTGCGAGCGTTGCAAAGACGGGGCGCGTCGTGACTGCCGAAGAAGCGCAGATTGCTGGCGGTCTGGGTGGAGCTATTAGCGAACTTTTGTCTGAGCGTCTACCAGTGCCTGTGAAACGATTTGGTGTTCATGATCGTTTCGGTGAGTCGGGTGCGCCAAACGAACTACTGCATCACTTCAATCTGACTGGTGGAACGATGCTACCTGAAGTGCGAGATTTCTTGGCGAAAGTGCCTCAGTACAAGCCTGGATTCTAGTTTCACCTTGATAGACTACAATGAAATACCCCATGCCATAATGTGCGTGGGGTTTTGAGGCGATAGCTACTGGACATCTTCAATAGGTAAAGAGGTGTTACTTTCGGGGCTAGCTATATCTTCTGCATCGGGAATGCGTATACTCGCTGGTTCCGGCGTGAAAAGGTAATCAAGTGGTGCTAGAAACAGTAGTAGTGTCACGATCATCAGTGCAGCTAGCCAAACGCCATTGCTCCCATGAGCACCAACTGTCTGCCACAGATACATAAATACGATACCATATCCTACAAACGCGACGATGTGCGAGGTAAGTCCTGAGGCTACATTGGTGACTTGGTACGAGTGAAGAGCAAAAAGTAACACTAGCAGCGACACAATACCTATTCCTACGATGAGAAGTGGGTCGAGTGCGGAAAGCTGTATCATGGCTTTTCCTCTCTTTGGTAGGTGTGTCACGCCAATGGCGGCGTGAACGGTAGTATGAGTATAGCGATGTTTTTGTAGAAATGTCAAATAAAATAAGACCATTCTCGGTCAGCGAGCTTATGCATGGATAAGCGGGTTTGGCTGAGTATCAGGCGTGACTACGCAATACCAGCAACTGCGTTGTTTATCGCCTCGTGCAATCAATGTGCAATGGCGTTGGTAATCAATAGGATCTCCGCATTCTACGCAGCTAGCGTGAGGAGCTCTTCTGCTGTCACTCTGCTGGACGAATGCCGGCAGAACTGATGCCGCTCGAAACTTCCCCCTACGCGGGGTACCGTGCGTGCTCACCGGCGCCTCATCTTGTACGACATGACAAGCATGCTAAAAACCAAGAGTATGAGCGATGCGAGTGCTATGCCGCTACTCCCAAAGGTAAGTGCGAGCCAAAAGGTGACAGCAAATGCCACCATACAAATGCCGGCCGTCCTGGCGCTCATGGGTGATCCTCTCTAAGGTACCTACCCGTACCTGGTAAGGAGCGGATAATTGACTTTATTATTATGACAGTTGAATAAGTAAAAGTCAATATGACAGTACGGTGAAGATAGGGTATACTGAATGCAGATATGCATAAGAGCTTTTAGGGGGCTATACTATGGGACTGACGATCAGTGAAATTCGAGATAGGACATTACGCGCACGACACCTCATGCAACGTTCTCGGCAACAGGGATTTGCCGTAGGGGCATTCAACATTGACAACCAAGAGACGCTGATCGCAGTCTGTCGTGCAGCTCAGAAGTTGAATTCGCCAGTACTTGTTGAAGTCAGTCAGGGCGAAGTTGATGCGCTTGGTCTCGAGAATATTCGTGACCTCGTAGACAATTATCGCGAAGAGTACGGTATCGAAATCTATATTAACCTCGACCATAGTCCGACAGTCGAAGCATGTAAGCGTGCGATTGATGCCGGTTATGAATTTATCCATATCGACATTAGCCAGGCAAACCATGATGCACCAACTCAGGAGATTGTCGAAAAGACAAAAGAAGTCGTTACCTACGCTAAGTTTACTGGGGCGCTTGTAGAGAGTGAGCCACACTATTTTGCCGGTGGAAGCAATGTTCATAATGAAGGTATTGACTATGAGGAAATCAAAAAAACCTTTAGCACACCGGAAGGTGCTAAAGAGTTTGTTGATGCTACTGGTATTGATACGTTTGCCGCGGCAATCGGTAATCTTCACGGCAAGTACAATGTACCGAAGCAGCTCGACCTTGAATTGCTATCTCGCATCCGTGGTGCAATAGATTGCCAAATTAGCCTTCACGGAGGGTCGGGAACGCCATCGCATTTCTTTGAGGAAGCGAGCCGCGGAGGCGTTAGCAAAATTAATATCAATACAGATATGCGCGTGGTTTTCCGTGAAACGCTCGAGCGGGTCTTGAAAGAAAACCCTGATGAGTATGCAGTTGTAAAGCTTATGCCACAAGTATATGAGGAAATCCAAAAGGTTGTCGAAGAAAAGATACAGGCATTTGGTAGTGCTGGAAAGGCAGTCGTGTAAATGGCTACGCCAAAAATACTCTGCATTGGCAAGGGTACGCAAGATGTATTCTTGCGAAGCGATGAATTTGACCCTCACTCGGAAGGCAAAAAGATGTATACACATCTACCGCTTGGCCTGAAGATGGAAGTAGAAGACGTTACCTTCAGTACAGGGGGCAATGCTACAAATGTAGCCGTAACACTTGCTCGGCAAGGGCTAGATACTGCGTACATGTGGGGACTCGGCAGTGACCCTGCAAGTCAATCAATCTTGAATGAGCTTGATCATGAAGGTGTCGATACATCGCGCGTGATAGAGAACGACAAATTCCAAGCCGGTTACTCGGTAATACTCATTGCCACAAACGGTGAACGAACCATCCTCAATCACCGCGGACGCTCACTCGGTAGTCGGAGTCATGCCCTAAAACTCGATGATGTGGACAAGTTTGACTGGCTATATCCGACTTCGTTGGGTGACGATACACTGACGTTACTTCGTGAAGTTGTTGATGCGGCGGAGCACCATAATGTGAAGGTAATGCTCAATCCAGCAGGCACAGAGTTTTCTGACCCACACAAGCTAAAGGGTTTGCTCGATGGTATAGATGTACTTTGTGTCAACAAAGAAGAGATGCAGCAACTAGTCTCTGGTGAAACATGCGAAGAACTCGTCCTTCATGGCCTTCAGTATGTTCCAGTTGTTATTGTGAGCGATGGACCAAATGGCGTCGTCGCAAGTGATGGGAAAACGATTGTACGTGCGGGAATGTATGAAGACGTGCCGGTCTTGGATCGCACCGGTGCAGGAGACGCCTTTGCCAGCGGCTTTCTCAGTCAGTGGGCCCTAGGTAAATCGTTGAAAGAGTCGATTACCTTTGCCAGTGCAAACTCAACATCTGTCGTCACAAAGATTGGTGCGAAACCGGGAATTCTGCATAAAGGAGTAAAATTACACGAAATGCCGATTCATGAAAAGCCAGTGAAAGTACGGGAGGATTAATAGTATGGCAGCCTTTTTACGAAAATTACTCGATGCACAGGAGCCGATGTTTAGTTTATCCTTACGTCAGCTCGAAAAGCACACTGGTCATAAAGGCGTTGATGTAGGCTATATTGCCGACATTACTCATCGCGCACACGATCTCATGCGAAGGATCGGGCTCGATACTGCGGATACAACACCACTAGAGTTGTATCGTGCACTGAGTTCGCATGCTCAAGACAAGCAACTATTTCATCAGACAGACGATGTTGCACTGGTATTTCATGGTAAGGAAGTCGTCTCGTTTAATCACGATGATGTACTGGAGAACAAAGTTTTGCCGTTTGAGCAACGAACAGTACAGCATATGCGACGTCAGGTTCAGCGTGGATTAATGGCGCGATATGTAGCCGCGGACGGTGACGATGAGATGATGATAGAAGAGCTGGTGGCGCAAGCAGGAATCAATGTTCATGATTTGACGGATGATCATGAACAAAAGGCTAGTCACGGCAAACAGTCACGGCCAACTATACTATGTATTGGCGATATCTTCAGCGATGTATTTATACGCCTCAATGAAGACGAGGCGCGCATTGATACTGACAAGGACGGATCAAAGCGCCTAAGTATGCCATTTGGTAGTAAGCCACCGTATGATGGCGCTGAGACTGTATGGTCTGTGGGGCCATCGCCGAACGCTGCCGTTTCTTGCGCGCGCTTAGGTGCTGCAGTAAGTTTGATGAGCTGGCTCGGAGATGATCAAGTTGGAAAAGATTCGCTCAAATACCTCGCACACGAGTCGATCGATACGCAGCCAATGGTTATCCAAAAGGGAGTACCTTCGAGTACTTACTATGTACTGCGCTACGGGGCCGACCGGACGATTCTCGTAAAGAACGAAGCCTATCACTATGCCTGGAAGACCCCGCTACAAGCGCCAGACTGGATCTACCTATCGCTCATTAGTGCGGATAGTTGGAGGCTTCATGAGCAGTTAGCTGACTATCTAGAAGAGCACCCTACGGTGAAGTTTGCATTGCAGCCGGGAACCTTCCACTTCAAGTGGGGGGCAAAGAAGCTACAGAGGCTGTACGCGCGAGCAGAGATTGTCGTGATGAACCGAGAAGAAGCGGTAGATGTGACTGGCAAAAGCTATGACTCACTTCGTGACTTGGCAAATGGTCTCCATGAGCTTGGCCCACGCTACGTGGTTATCACCGATGGTCCGAATGGCTCCTATGCATCGTACGATGGCAAACTGGTCACTATTCCAAACTACCCTGACCCAGCACCGCCACTTGATCGTACTGGTGCAGGAGACGCCTTTGCTAGCACTATTGTCGCTGCGCTTGCTCTAGGACAAGACATGGATACGGCATTGACATGGGCACCAATAAACAGCATGAGTGTTGTACAGAAATTGGGAGCACAAGCAGGTCTGCTGAAACTTGACGAGCTCAAGAAGCATTTGGCACATGCGCCCGCAGACTACAAAGTGAAGGAGTTAGAATAAATGAGATATCAGATATGTGTTTCGGGCGCCGCGGCAGGCGAAACCGTCACGGGATCACATGAGCTAGCGTATCAAGTGGGTGCAGAAATCGCCAAGGCCGGCAAGACACTACTGACTGGTGCGACGGTAGGCTTACCTCACTATGCGGCCATGGGATTTATGAGTGTCAAAGATCGCAAAGGCAGCTCTATCGGATTTAGCCCAGCAAGTTCGTATCGAGAACATGTTGCGACCTATCGGCTTCCTACGAAAGAGTTTGACTATATAAACTTCACCGGTATGGAGTATGTCGGGCGTGATGTTCACTTGGTGCGTAGTGCGGATGCTGTTGTTACGGTGGGTGGGCGCATGGGAAGTCTCCATGAGCTGGCAACTGCACTTGAAAGTCGTAAAGTATGCGGCGTGCTACTTGGGAGCGGTGGACTGGCTGATTACGCAGCCACGCTTTTACGGCATGTAGAGGCGCCGGGCGGCAAAGATGTTATATTTGACACCGATGCTAAGCGTTTGGTAGCAAAGGTGGTCGATGCACTCGATAAGCGGTATGCTGATTTCAAAGACGTCGAGAGTTCACGTGTTACCGCCGCCATGGAACTACGCAAGCCATCCAATCGTCGCGGCTAACTCTTCTTTCTAAACTAGCGTATAATAGATACGATGGATTCATTTCGCCTATCTTCTAAATACCAGCCAACGGGTGACCAGCCAAAAGCAATCGCCCAGCTTTTGGAAGGGTTGGAACAGGGCAAGCGCGAACAAACACTTTTGGGGGTGACGGGATCTGGCAAGACATTCACGATGGCAAATATCATCGCAGCCCGCAACACTCCCACGCTTGTGTTGGCTCACAACAAAACACTTGCGGCTCAGCTATTTAGCGAGTTTAAAACGTTTTTTCCGGACAACGAAGTTCATTATTTTGTAAGTTACTTTGATTACTATCAGCCAGAGGCATACATTGCGAGTAGCGATACATACATAGAGAAGGATTCCGCGATTAACGAGGAGATTGATAGATTGCGACACGCAGCTACAAGTGCGCTGTTGACGCGTCGAGATGTCATTATCGTTGCGAGTGTAAGCTGTATTTATGGTATTGGTTCGCCCGATGACTACGGTGAAATGTCGATCAATATCGCAAAAGGCGAGCGGCGAGTACAAGATAAGTTTGTACGTCAGCTAACTGATATCCAGTACAGCCGTAACGACATTGACTTCCATCGTAGTACGTTTCGTGTCAAAGGCGATGTCGTCGATGTTTTCCCGGCAGGAAGCGATACAGCATTTCGGATAGAGTTCTTTGGTGACGAGGTAGACCGCATTACACAGATTGATCCCCTGACAGGTGAGATTTTGAGTGAGCCTACTCAGTGCACGATTTTTCCGTCTAGCCACTATGTAACACCTAAAGAAAAGGTAAAACATGCGATTGAGGGAATCCGTAAAGAATACGAAGAGCGTATGGCGTGGTTTGAAGCTCACGACAAGCTGCTCGAGGCTCAGCGGCTAAGCCAGCGTACGAAGTACGACCTTGAGATGCTTGAAGAGACGGGGTTTGTAAAGGGTATCGAAAACTATAGTCGATACCTTACGAATCGTGAGCCAGGTGAGCAGCCGGCGACATTGCTCGATTACTTTCCCGATGATTTCCTCCTCATGATAGACGAGAGTCACGTCACCGTCTCTCAGGTGAGAGGTATGTATAATGGTGATCGTGCTCGCAAAGAAGTACTCGTAGAGTATGGGTTTCGTTTGCCGAGCGCGCTGGATAACCGCCCCCTTCGATTCGATGAGTTCGAGCGGCATGTCAACAATGTTATTTACGTATCAGCTACACCCGGAGAGTATGAATTGTCTCGTAGCCCTGCGCCAGCTCAGCAAATCATACGTCCTACTGGACTACTCGATCCTGAAATAATCGTACGGCCTAGTGGTCATCAAGTAGATGATTTGATCGCAGAAATACGAGAACGTACTGAAAAGCAACAACGCGTACTCGTAACGACATTGACGAAGCGCATGGCCGAGGATCTGACGACTCATTTGGTAGAACTTGGTATTAAGACGGCATATATTCATAGCGAAATCGATACGCTGGAGCGAGGCGATATACTGCGCGACTTACGAATGGGTGTGTACGATGTGCTTGTGGGTATTAACTTACTCCGTGAAGGGTTAGATTTACCGGAAGTGTCGCTCGTCGCAATTCTCGATGCCGATAAAGAAGGCTTTCTACGCTCCGCCAGCTCACTTATTCAGACAATTGGTCGTGCTGCGCGTCATGTCGAAGGTAGAGTCATCATGTATGCAGACGTAATGACCGCAAGTATGACCCGTGCAATTGACGAAACAAATCGTCGACGAGAAATTCAGACTGCCTACAATACGGAACACGGTATTACGCCACGCGGTGTCGATAAAGCAATTGATGAAGGGTTACGCGCGATTATTCCACAAAAAGAAGATGACAAAAAAGAAAAACTCAATCTTAATAAGATTCCTAAGGATGAGTACGCCAGCCTTGTGAAGGATTTGACTGGTCAAATGAGTCTTGCAAGTGCAAATCTAGAGTTTGAGCGTGCCGCAGAGCTTCGTGACTTGATCACAGAGATCAAGGGCAGGATGTCATGACGCGTATTCGGGTGGTAACCTGGAATGCCGAAGGAATGTTTGTCGAAGGTACAAAAACTCGGCGCGCAACACCGCATAATGCAATTGCAACACTTAAAAAACTAGATGCAGATATTGTTGTGGTGCCAGAGTTTGGTCGACTTGAGGATCTTGAACAGCGTATTGACAATGCAATTGGCAGCTTAGGGTACGAGGTTATCTTAGTCCCTTATGACGACGATTCGCTGAGCGACAATGACGCATCGGGCATGGCTGTATTGTCGAGGATTCCCGTAGTGCAGACTCGCCTACACAAGTTTGGTGGTGTACGCAATGCAGTCGAACTACATGTCCAGTTGGGTGCGCGACAGGTGCGCATCTATGGACTCCATTTGGACGATAAGCGAGAAGAAACACGCATGCTACAGGTTAAAGATTTGGCGCAAAGTATCGCTACGCATCCACAACTTCCGACGCTTGTACTTGGCGACATGAATGCGATGTATCGCGGCGCAGCCTTTGCTCGTGTATCACGTAGTCGTATGGTTAAACGCGCATCGCAGCGCGTGCGTCACGAACAGCTACTCGCTATCGCCTTACGTCTGCAGGAGATGGCGATAGGTACTACAATCGAATTTATCGAACATCATACACCACTACACAATCTTGACCCGAAGCACAAGCTGACAATTAGTGGGCGGCAAGCAGGACTCGAGTGGATGCCGTCTATACGTCTCGCAAAGATTGACTGGATATTTGGATCGCATCACTTCAAAGTGCTCCGCTATCGCGTATATCGAGATGTTGGCAGTGATCATCGACCCGTTATCGCTGATATTGAAGTATAGAACGAATCATTGCATTATTATAATTTTAGTGTATAATTGGGCGTACCTATTGCCTTTGTCAGAAGAAGGTGATCGAACTTTAGCTAGGAGTAGTGATGCAGTTTGATACAGCACATCGCCCATATCCTCACGTAGCTATCGCGTATAAACATTTCATCGAGGCAGACGCTATTTGGAGTCCCGATGAAGGTTCAGACAGCAAGCCGACTGAAGTAGGTCGATTGGCGTATTATACCGCTCGACAGGATCTGGTAGATGCAATTTATCAGACGATGCCTCCAGTCATGAAGCCGGTTATTTCTGGCTCATCGCGTCGCAAGCGGGTGCAGTTGAGTCAACTGCAGACCGCCGAAGCAAGGCAGCTTGGTCCTATTTACCCAGTCTACTTTATCGAGAACGCAATCAGTGCGCTTGGACTCGAGGGATTCTCTTGGAGAAGAACGAGGTTCTATATCCAGCCCGATACTACGTTCCGCAAGGGTGCAAACTTCGGTACAGAGAGCCCTAGTATGTTCGTGAACGAGACTGGACAAGGATATCTTCATTTGTTCTACAACGTCGTGCGGCCTGGACCCATGGCGCGAGGACATTCACATGCAGTACTTGCGATCGGGAGGGGACCGAACGACTCATGGTCGGTCGATGCTGTGACCAGACACCATCAACGCTAGTGTGGCAATGGCCCGTTTATTTTCGTTCTTTCAGAGTCCGAAAGTATGCGGGCTTATTTTAATAGCTGTATATGGACGCTACTCAAGAGATAAAACGATTGCCATGAACGGTGCGAGTGATACGGTGGCACGTCGCTCATTGTCTGTTGTCGTAGAGTCGATGGATACTTCTGGGAAGTCTGGGCTATAGCCGCGCCAACTACTGTTAAATCGTACGCGCCACGTACCGACTAAGGGAAGTGATAGTTCGTAATGAGGAAAGTGCTGATCACTAAAGTTGGCAATGACGATAGTATCGTCTACTCCACCACCTATTTCCCAGCGATGATACGCAATGACGAGGTTTATGTCGTCCTGATGAAGTATGGAAGTGTATTGGCCAAGGAGCCCAGCAGTATTGCTATGCGCGTTGAGCCGTAAATCTATGAGATGACGGTGGGCTTCGACAAATCCTGAATAGGTTTGCGTATGCTCCCATTGCAATGCTTGCCAATCATTAAAAGCACCATCCTGGAGAAACTCAGCACCTTGTAAGAGCATGGGAATCCCTGGGGCAGTCAACGTAATAGTATCTGCAAGCAGAGTTTTTTGGCGGGCTATGAGGCTAGTGGGATCGCGCGGTGCGGCGGCATCATTTATACGGACCGAGCCATTGGCGGCCGTGTCGTGTGAATCGCTAAAAATAATTTTTTCGAATGCGTCGCCGTTGTAGCTATGCTCAAGTTCGTAGCGAATACCAGTGAGTGAGGGAGTGGCGTTTGGCGTGAGACTGAGTGCGTCTCGAAGTACGTGAGGAAAGCCCAGTTCCCATTGTGCGTTAAATCCAGACCCACCGTCACTACGACGTTTTGTTATGTATGCATTACTAGCGCAGTCTTCGGCAATGACGAGCGCATGAGGATTGATTTTGTGAGCAACCGTGACGATATCCTGAAGAAGCGGCCATGCATCTGGGAGGTCATGGTCTGGGTCATTATCTAAGCCAGAAGTGTTGCGCATATAGATAGTCGAATCAACGCGCAATCCATCGAGTCGATATTCTGTGAGCCACATCGTAATATTGTCTAGGATAAATTGTCGGACTTCAGCGCGCCCGTAGTCTGGTCTTCCCCCCCAAGGAGTGTCACCGCGCTCGTCGTTGTAGAAATAAATGCCGCCACGATTACTCTCGTTCCATCCGTCAAATTGCCAGAGATCACTGGAGCCATAGAAATGGTTGTAGACGACATCAAGTATGACGCCCATGCCACGCTCATGGCAGGAACGTACAAACTTCATAAGCCCATGTCGTCCGCCAAGCATACTCTCAACACTATAAATATAGTTCGGCGCGTAGCCCCAGCCATTTGAGTACGCCATGCTTGTGATAGGCATCAGTTCGATCGTGGTAACACCCAGATCGCGCAGGTAGTCGAGTTTTTCGATTGCCGTATCGAAAGTGCCTGGTGTAGATGCGTCGGGCCGATTAAAGGTACCTACATGAAGCTCATAAATAATTTGGTGCGGTTTCTCGGGTGGTATGTAGGCGCTCTCGCCCCAGTCAAACTCGTTATCTACAATAACTGAAAACCCGTTGTCGCTACTAGTGATAGCACGCGCACGTGGATCATTGCGCTCGAGCACTTGATCATCGCTTGTCGTGATGTAGTAGGCGTACTGTTGACCAGGTTCGACGCCCTGAATAGCTATTGACCAATACCCATCATTTTCGCTGACTAGCTCTATTCGGCCGTCTGGAGTAAAGGTTCCACCAATCGCCACACTTTTTGCAAACGGTGCCCATACGCGAAATTCCGCTTCGTGTTTACGAAGCGTCACGCCAAGGTGTTTTTTAACCTGATGAGACATAGACTACCGCTAGTATAAAGCATAAGCGTGAACGGGAGCAACCATTTGGCTTCTCCTTTGACGTCTAGAAAGTGAAAAGAGGTAGTTATTGACAGATATTTTTATGCTGTACTCTGTATTTTTAGTCATTTTTCCGGTATAATTTAGTTTCATATGAGCATTATCACCACCGATGACGTACGTCGTCTCGCTATCTTGAGTAGTCTCGAATTATCCGATGACGAAGTATCGCATTTGCAACTCGATCTAGAAAATATCCTAGAATACTTCAACCAACTAAAGGAACTTGACACAAGCGGAGTGGAGCCGACCTACCAGGTAAATAGTCTCGAGAACGTTTGGCGTGATGATACTGTGCAGCAGACTCTACCAACCGATGCGCTTGTTGCTTTGGCTCCTGAGAGCGACGCAACAAGCGTGAAAGTGCCAAAGGTATTATAATTATGGCTATTCAAACTATCGTTGATGCTATCGTTTCAGGCAAAACAACGGCTCGCGCGCAGGTAGAGCAGGCTATTGCGAAAGCGCGGGACAATGAGCACTACCATGCGCTTCTTGCGATTACTGAGAATCGCGCACTTGAGCGTGCCGACGTGATCGATGCAAAAATTGCTGCTGGCGAAGAAGTAGGAGTGCTGGCTGGTGTTCCGTTTGTCGTCAAAGATAACTACTTAGCATTTGGTGCGCCGACTACAGCTGCTAGCAAAATTTTAGAGAACTTTGAGACTCCTATCCAAGCGACTGTCGTAGAGAAGCTTGAAGGGGCAGGGGCAATTTGTATTGGAAAGTCTAACCTCGATGCTTTTGCACATGGCGGATCGACTGAAAACTCCGCATTTGGCGTAACATACAATGCATACGATACAGCAAAGGTGGCTGGCGGTAGCTCTGGCGGGTCGGCAGTGGTAACGGCACTGGATATCGTACCATTTGCGCTCGGTACAGATACTGGTGGATCGATACGTCAACCAGCTAGCTTCAATGGTGTCTATGGTATCAAGCCAACGTATGGAATGAGTAGCCGATACGGGGTTGTGGCGATGGCATCGAGTACCGATGTAATGGGTTGTTTCGCTACATCGGCCGACGATGTTGCATTGGTAATGAGTATCATGGCAGGTCGTGATGAGCATGACATGACGACATTACCAGATTATTTTGAAATCAAAGACACTGTTAAGTCAGACCTCAAGATCGGGGTAATCAAAGAGGCTATCGGAGAGAATGTTGACACTGAAGTAGCGCGCGTGACCGATGAGTATATCGCGAAGCTACGATCTGCTGGCTATACAGTAGATGAAGTAAGCCTCCCGCTAGCGCCATTGGCACTTGCCATGTATTACATCATTGTTCCTGCGGAAGTATCGAGCAATTTGAGCCGCTACGATGGCATTCGTTATGGTCGCCGTGCAGAGGGTGCGCAGAGTCTTGCACAGGTATATGGTCAATCTCGCGCCCAAGGATTCATGCTCGAAAATAAGCGCCGCATTATGATTGGTAGCTATGTTTTGTCGAGTGGGTTCTTTGATGCTTACTACTTGCAAGCACAAAAAGCTCGTACGCTATTGATCAATCAATTCAATGACATATTTACTCAGTATGACTTCTTGTTGACACCAACGGCGCCAACACCTGCATTTGGTGTGGGTGAAAATGTTGATGACCCCGTGAAAATGTATTTGGCAGATGTCATGACTGTGCCGGCGAGTCTCGCGGGACTTCCTGCACTCAATGTTCCAGCTGGAAAGAGTAAAGACGGATTACCAATTGGTGTACAGCTGATCGGCCCTATGCAGTCAGATGCAGAGCTACTCGCGCTTGCTCGTACAATGGAGGTTGTCTAATGGACGCGAATCCAGCAACACTATTCTTTCTCGTCGCAGTATTACTACTTGCAATCATCGGTGTTGTGTATCTCGTATTTTCCAGCAAAACTCACTCCAGACTGAATGTTTCTCGTTTCCAGACGAAATGGCTCGAGATAGAGAATAGTGTCAGTCGCGATAACGAAGCGAGCTGGCAGCTTGCTATCTTTAATGCTGACAAGTTGCTCGATCATGCACTCCGTGAAAGCCGCTACAAAGGAAGTACTATGGGCGAGCGCATGAAGTCTGCACAAAAAGTATGGAAAAATGCTAACTACGTATGGGGCGCTCACAAAATACGAAACCGACTCGCTCACGAGAGCGATGTAAAGCTTAGTTACGATATTACGCTGCGTTCGTTGTCAGCATTCAAGCAAGCGTTGAAAGATTTAGGAGCCATCTAGTCATGAGTGAAACTGTCTACGATAACTATGAGATGACAATTGGTATTGAGTGTCATGTACAACTTGCGACTAAAACGAAATTATTCAGTCCTGCCGATAATGATGCGCGCGATGCTGACCCAAACACAAAGATCCACCCGATTGATTTTGGGCTACCGGGAATGCTGCCGATACTTAATCGTCATGCTGTTGACCTTGCGATTCGTGCAGGCAAAGCACTTAATGCGCCAATTGCAAGAGTGTCACGCTTTGATCGCAAGCATTATTTCTATCCTGACCTGCCAAATGGCTACCAGATTACACAAATGTATCAGCCCACAATTCTTGCTGGGTATGTTGAAGCACCACTAGAGACTGGCGGTTCGGTACGGGTGAGAATTCACCATGCACATATGGAAACGGATGCCGGGAAACTGACGCACTTTGCGGGCTACAGTTTGGTTGACCTTAACCGCGCAGGTACCCCACTAATTGAAATTGTTTCAGAGCCCGACATGCATACTCCGGCCGAAGCACGTGCATATGCATCGGAACTGCACAAGCTGATGACCTACGCGGGCGTTACGCTTGGCGATTTGTACCAGGGAAATATGCGTTTCGATGTTAACTTATCGGTGGCAAAAAAAGGTGCGAGCGAGCTTGGCACACGAACTGAGACCAAAAACCTCAATAGCTTCCGCAGTGTGGAACGAGCAGCAGAGTATGAATTTCATCGCCAAGTAGACTTGCTGGAGAGTGGCGAGCGTATCGCGCAAGAGACTCGTGGCTGGAACGACGACAAAGGCATCACGACGACTCAGCGGTCCAAAGAGGACGCACAAGATTATCGCTATATGCCAGACCCAGATATTCCACCTATCGTATTGAGTGATGTAGAGATTGCCGAGATTCAGTCTGATATGCCAATGTTGCCAAACGAGTTGCGTTCGCTACTACAGCAAGCTGGACTTGACTACTCTATGACGGAAATTGCGCTTGGTATCGAAGACAGTACAGTTCGCGATTTTTTGGTAAAGGTTGCAGCTGAAACGGAAGCAAATGTGCGCCGCCGTATTTTGAACTGGCTTATTATCGATATTCAAGGCAAGGTAAGTGCCGGCGAAGATACATGGCAGGGTAAGCAATTATTACCAGAACACTTGATAGCGCTTGCCGAGATGGCTGAAAAGAGCGAAATTAGTAGTAATGCAGCTGTGACAGTACTCGAAGAAATGCTTCGTTCGGGCGATGCTCCGCGAATGATTGCCGAAGCGAAACAATTATTGCAAGTAAGTGACGAAGGCGCGATTGCGGCAATTGTCGATGAAGTATTAGCGGATCCTGCAAGCGCTGCGAGTATCACTGATATCAAAGCTGGTAAAGACAAGGCTATCGGATTTCTCGTAGGGCAAGTCATGAAGAAATCTCGTGGACAAGCAAACCCAGGTATGGCACAAAAGTTAATCCGTGAAAGGTTATGACCCTCTATGCAAGCATGGCAGCGACTCGATGATGGTAGCGATGTAATCAAAGCAGGGTATCGTACGATAGTCCAAAAACGCTTTCGTAAAAATGATGGCAATGAAGTAGTTGCGAGTATCGATGGCAAAGATGGCGGTCAGGCTGCGGGCGTCGTGGCATTGACACCTGAAGGACAGGTGATTATTGCGAGACAGTTCCGCTGCGGTCCCGAGCGAGTCATGGAAGAGCTACCCGCTGGTATGGTGGACGGCGATGAAGACCCATTGCAGGCAGCTAAACGAGAGCTGCAAGAAGAAACCGGATACACAGCCGATTCATTTGAGTATCTCGGTATGACATACGTTAATGCCTGGGATAGTATGATTCGCCACTATTATTTCGCAACCAACTGCTATCATGTAGGTGGCTCAAACCCTGACGATCTGGAAGAAATTGAAGTCGCCACTATCTCCATTGCAGATTTTATCGAAAATGCACGTACGGCAAACATGACCGACGTACAAGCGGTGTTTTTGGCGTATGACAAACTTAAGCAATTGGAGGGCTAAGATATGAAACGACCAACTAAAGCAGTGATAGCTGCTGCAGGCTTTGGCACACGCTTTTTGCCGCAGACAAAGGCAATGCCAAAGGAGATGATGCCTTTGATCGATAAACCAATTATTCAGTATGTGGTTGAAGAGCTGGTTGCCGCCGGAATCAAAGACATCATTATTGTTGGAAGCCAGAACAAGCGTGCTATCGAAGATCACTTCGATGTGCCAAGCGAAGAGTTGCTGGCAAATTTGCGTGCTGGCGGCGAGAAGAAAAAACCGTTCATTGATCAGATTGAAGCTGTGTCAAACCTCGCAAACTTTATTTATGTTCGCCAGAAAGGGCCGTACGGCAATGCTACGCCACTAGCCTGTGCTGCACATTTGATTGGTGAGGATGAACCGTTTATTTATGCGTTTGCCGACGATTTCATCGTGGCAACGCCAAGTCGTTTTGAACAGATGATTGCTACCGCAGAGCAACTAGATGGCGGAGTGTTCTCTTGTAAAACTGTCGTAGATGATGCCGAGTACGATCGCTATGGTATCGTTGCTGGCGATGAAGTCGAGCCGGGGGTAATCAAGATGTCTCGCGTTATCGAGAAGCCTGGCAAGGTTAGTGCGCCGTCTAACTTAGCCACGGTCAGCAGCTATCTCTTGTCGGGTAGTTTCTTTGGATATCTTGAAAGTGCCAAACAAGATTACGATGGCAATGGAGAGTTTATGCTGCAGCCGATTGTGCAGCGTATGATTGACGATGGGCATGCAATGTACGCTCGTGAAATAACTGACGGCACCTACTACGATACAGGTGACAAACTAGAGTACCTCAAAACTGTTATCGACTTCGGTCTTGCTGATCAAAAGCTAGGCGAACAGCTTCGTGCTCACCTGATAAAACGCTTATCATAACTCGCGCGTTCAGAATATGTGCGCTATACTATAGAGAGTACTCTGTAGATATAGAGTACCTAAATCGCTCGAAAGGAGGCTTTCGCCACTATGGACTGGTCACAAGTACTAGTTATCATCCTATCGGTGTTCCTGGCTATCTTTCTGATTCTTGCAATCATACTGACAGCCCTACTGATTCGGGTGACACAGCAAATCAAATCGGTCACGAGCGCTGCCGAACGAACCGCGCAGAAAGTCGAAACGGTTGTTTCGAACGTTGCGTCGGTAAGTTCACCTATGGCGGTGGTAAACCTCGTCACGTCACTTATCAAAAAAGCCAAGAAATAATAGTAAAGGGGAATCTACTATGTCATCAAAGGGTAAATTTGCACTCGGAGCACTTATCGGAGCAGCAGCAGGTGTTGTCGCAGGTATTTTGACAGCTCCAAAGTCCGGCAAGGAGACTCGTGCTGATATCAAGGCAAAAGCAGAAGAGCTAAAGTCGGATGCTGACAAAAAGGTGGGTGAGGTCAAGAAAAAAGGCGAGAAAGTATATAGCGACACCCGCGAAACGGTAGAAGATGCCGTCGCAGAGGGCAAGAAGACTGTGGACGATTATCGTGACCGCGCAGAGCGTGCCGTAAAGAGTGCAAAAGACGAGCTCGGTCACCCAAAGAAAAAATAGATAGCATTGCATTCAAACCTCTACGAGTTTCTAGGTTCGTAGAGGTTTTGATTTGTACTTTTTGCCTCACTATGGCACACTAAACGGAGCAAAGGGGTAAATACTACTATGGCAAAAAAGAAATCATTTTGGCAGCGTCTAAAACAGCGTCTTCGTGACGATCAAGAGCGTGGTGCTCGAGAGAACATAATGGAAGATCTATTCAACGACTTTAATCGAAATCGCTTCACAGTATACAAATTCAACTTCGTGCGAGGTATCTTTTTTGGATTTGGATCCGTGCTCGGTGGTACGCTTGTCATTGCAGCGTTTGTTTGGCTTCTCAATGTTACGGGACAGTTAATCCCGGGTGTTGGTGGGTTCGTGAACGATGTTGTTCATGCAGTGAATCGCGACAAAAAATAAAAATACCGACCACAATAGAGCGGTCGGTTGGCTTACTCTGGGTCGGTAGAGCCCTCTGGGAACTCAATAGAAGTCTGCCCGAACCCGAATTCGTTGTAGGTGTCGACAAACACAACGACATCGCCTGGAACTAGCTGCGTGCACCGCTGAGTCTCGAATGGATTATCGCATACGTAGTAGGCACTATTCTTGTTGGCAAAAACACCCTGTAGAGTCACCTTCATAGGCAGGTTGTTCTCGACCGTAGATACGACGCTTGTTATTAGAACATTCGATCGCTCGACCGAGTTACTCTTTTGCACTGCCTTGAGCCCAAGTACCAGTGTAATGAACGTACACAGGCCGAGCACGATCGCTCCCACGAAGTGAATAGCCGATCTGAAATTATCTACACGCATAGAACAATAGTATGTTCCGTAGCCGAACAGCAACACAAGTACCAACATGAGCACGAGGTAGAACCAGTACATGGGAATCTCCATTCCAGGTACGAGCATACTTAGGGTAGTATGCTAACTAAATAAACCATAGCATAAATAATATCATAAGGCAAGCTTTAACATTTATTACTACATTTCGGATAGCTTGCTCATGGTATAATTAGACATAGATTTATGGGGATTCTAACAGATACAAAGGTGCCAGCAGGTTCTTCGCTTACAGCGAGCGATTTTGTGCATTTGCATAATCATAGCTACCATTCGGTGCTCGACGGTCTGACAAAAATTGGCGACCTCGCCAAAAAGGTCAAAGAGTATGGCATGATAGCATCAGCGGTGACCGACCACGGCACAATGAGTGGTGTCCTGGAGTTTTATAAAGCCGCGACAGCAGAGGGTATCAAGCCGATACTTGGTATCGAGACCTACGTTGCTGCACGTACAAGGTTTGACCGTGATCCCTCGAAGGACAAGATGCGCTATCACCTGACGGTACTTGCTATGAATAATCAGGGGTACGCAAACCTCATGATGCTTTCGACCAAAGCAAATTTAGAAGGCATGTACTACAAGCCCCGTATTGATCACGATTTGCTCGAAGAATTCAATGAGGGACTGATTGTCCTCAGCGGTTGCGCGAGTAGCGAAGTGGGCGAGAGTCTGCGAAACGATGACTACAAAGCGGCAAAGGAATATGCAGAGTGGTACAAGTCTGTTTTTGGAGACCGCTACTATCTAGAACTGCAGGATCATGGCCACCCTGACAGTCCGACCAATTGGGATGTACAGGTAAAGATAAACGCGGGTCTTAAGCGTATTGCTAAAGAACTTGACATCAAGATGGTGGTGACCTGCGATGGGCATTACCTGACGCATGCCTACCAAGATGCGCACGAGATTTTACTTTGTGTCGGAACGGGCTCTTTCTTGAGTGATGAAAAGCGTATGAGCTTGAAGGACTTCGAGCTTCACCTCACTGATCCAAAAGACATCATCGCTCGGTGGGGTGCTGAGATGCCAGAAGTAATACTCAATACAAAGGAAATTGCCGATCGCTGTAATGTCGAGCTCGACCTAGGGCGAATCTTGATTCCAAAGTATCCTGTGCCAAAGGGCGAGACAGAGCATAGTTATCTGCAGCAGCTTGTTTATACTGGCATCGCCGTGCGCTATCTGGGGCTTCCACAGCAGGAGGCCGAAGCACTTTCGATCGACGACATCATCGCAAAGGTTAACGACGAAGTACGTGACCGTACCAAGATGGAGCTAGATGTGATGGAAAAAATGGGGTACGAGGGATACTTCCTCATCGTCCAAGATTTCATCAACTGGGGCAAGGAGCGTGGCATTATCTTTGGTCCGGGGCGCGGTTCGGCGGCAGGATCAATCGTAGCCTATGTGCTCAGGATTACTGATCTTGATCCGTTGAAATACGGGCTGCTATTCGAGCGCTTCCTTAACCCCGATCGTATCAGCATGCCTGATATCGATGTAGATATCCAGGATACCCGTCGCGACGAAGTGATAGAGTATTGCGCAAACAAATACGGACAAGAGCGGGTTAGCAATATAGTGACCTTTGGAAAAATGGCAGCTCGTGCGGCGGTTCGTGATGTTGCTCGTGTACTACAGGTGCCGTACGGCGAAGCCGATCGTTTGGCGAAGTTGATTCCGCCGCCTGCTCAGGGACGGCATATTCCCCTTGAGAAATCGATTATCGATGATATTGATCTAAAGCATGAGTACGAGACCAACCCTACAGCGAAAGAAGTCTTTGATTATGCAGTGCAGCTAGAAGGGACGATCCGTTCTCATGGCGTACATGCTTGTGGGGTAGTGATTGCGCCAGATGACCTGGTGAAGTTCTTGCCACTCGAGCAGGCGCAAAAGGGAGTTGTAGCGACGCAATTTCCAATGGGAGAAGTCGAGGAGCTGGGTTTGTTGAAGATGGACTTTCTCGGTCTTTCAAACCTTACCATCATTAATAATGCCATGCGCATCATTCGCAAAGTTTACAAAGAAGAAATCGATCTCACAAACTTGCCACTTGACGACGCGCCAACATACGAATTGTTTCAGCGCGGAGACACCACTGGCGTATTCCAGCTTGAGTCCGCTGGCATGAAGCGTTATTTGCGCGGTCTCAAACCGACAGTGTTCGAGGATATTATCGCTATGGTGGCATTGTATCGTCCAGGTCCAATGCAGTTCATCGACAGCTTTATCAAGCGCAAACATGGTCAAGAGCCGATCACCTACTTGCATGAAGGTATGAGAAACTCGCTCGAGAATACCTATGGAATTCTCGTCTACCAAGAGCAGTTCATGCAGATTGCCAAAGAATGGTGTGGGTTTAGCGGTGGCCAAGCAGATACGCTACGCAAAGCGGTCGGTAAGAAAAAGATGGATTTGATGCTAAAGATCAAACCAGACTTTGTAGAAGGGGCTATCACACATGGTGGGGCACCACGAGAAGTAGCCGAACAGTTCTGGGATCAGCTAGTAGAGTTTGCAAACTATTGTTTCAACAAGTCGCATGCAGCATGCTACGGACTCATCGCCTACTGGACGGCATACCTGAAAGCGCACTATCCAGACGCATTTATGGCAGCACTCATGACAAGTGACCAAGATGACATCGAGCGCCTCGCTATCGAGATATCCGAGTGTAAGCACATGGGAATTACCGTTCTGAGCCCAGATGTCAACCAGTCGTATCAAGAGTTTGCTATCGTGCCAGCTGCAAAACAAATTCGGTTCGGCATGGCAGCAATAAAGGGCGTCGGTGTGTCGGCGGTAGAAGAAATCATTCGCGCACGTGATGCAGATGGAAAATTCAAGAGTGTCGAGGATTTTGCAAAGCGTGTTAGCACGAGCAAAGTGAACAAAAAGGCATGGGAAGCATTGATTAAGGCGGGCGCGTTTGATAGTCTCGGAAACCGCTCAGACCTACTATTTAACGTAGAGACGTTGCTGGCGTTTGCAAGCAAACTACAAAAAGAAGCCCTCAGTGGTCAAACGGATATGTTTGCTGCCCTCGGTGGCTCCGAATCGCTGATGCCAAGTTTAGAGCTTAAGAGTTCGCCGGTTAAGTACACAAACAAAGAACAGTTGATGTGGGAGCGTGAGCTACTGGGCCTATATATATCTGCTCATCCACTCGATAACTTCGATGCGTTCTTTGAGGAGCAGACAATCCCGCTTGCAACAATTACGCCCTCAATTGACGGCCAAAAGGTCACGGTAGGAGGTTTGGTAACGACGGTACGAACTATCGTCACCAAGAGTGGTACTAAGATGGCGTTTGTTGGAATTGAGGACAAGACAGGTGAAGGCGAAGTAATTGTGTTTCCTCGCACGTACGAGAGAGTAGCGGGCGAGCTAAAACAAGATGTCGTGCTAAAGGTCGTCGGAAATGTTAGTGCGCGTGACAGAGACGGCAATATGACAGACGAGGCGAAATTGATCGCCGACGAGATCAGCATAGTTACCGACAAAGAGCTAAACGAGTATGAAAGCCATGGTCGCAAGATGACGGCGCCGACAGGACGTGCGACCGTCACTCGAAAAAAATACCCTACGAAAGACAAGCCAAAAAGCATATCAGTAGCGGCTCCGGTGGAAGCGCGACCAGCTGTCGATGTCCCGCTTGAGACGCTTTCGACGATTTATATTCATATCCAAAATCCCGAAGACCATACCAAACTGATTGCTGTCAAGAAAGCGTGCGGGTTGTACCCTGGCCAAAGTGACATTGTGATGATGCTTGGTCCAGAAAAGTCCTCGGCAATTCGTTTGCCATTTCGTGTCGATGCACAGGCTAAGCTAACAGGTGAGCTTGCCAAGATATTGGGCGAGGATTGTGTAGCGGTAAAGTAATTACTGCTGCTCAATGTGATTTGAGTCAATGTATCCTTTCTAGTCACTACTAAAGCTAGGTGGTTTAGTGGAAGTAGGAGGGAAGCTATGACAGAACAATTCAAACCCGGATACCATCTAAGCGAAATACCTAAGGGCGAGATTGGTGAGATCTCGAAAATTGAAGAAGAAGTGCGTGAGCTGCGTGATGCACATGAGCAGCATGCAGTAGTGATGGAACTTGTGGAGTTGTCGGACCTTGTGGGGGCGGTCACGATGTATCTCGAGCGACATCACCCGAATGTCACACTTGACGACCTACGTACTATGGCCGCTATTACGCGCCGAGCATTCGAAAACGGACACCGAACATGAGTGAACTAACGAAGTTATCGATCGATGCTAGTTTACTCGCTCGAACGCAGGACTATTATGCAGAACACGGCTATGTAGCTACGCCGACTCCGTGGCTTGTCGAGTACGAGGCGTACATGGCCACGGTACCTCCAGGGCACGAGGACATGCTGTGGCGCTCGCTCCATGGCACCTACCATGTGGCATCTGCCGAGCAGGGGTTTATACAAATGATGCTCGATGGCGACGAGATTCCAGCAAAAGCACAGAGTACGTCGCCATGCTATCGTGGTGAGCCGGTATACGATGAACTACACCAACCATTCTTCTATAAGCTTGAATTGTATCAAAAAGATACATCTGATCGAGCGTTGGCCGAAATGATCACTTGTGCTCGGGGTCTATTTGAGTCGATCGGCATTCCTACAAGAGTGATCTGTACGGGCGAGCGCTCGTATGATATCGAAACGGCACGCTCTCATGTTGAGCTTGGCTCGTACGGGTATCGAAACTACCGTGGGCATGAATGGCTGTATGGTACCGGGCTGGCGCTGCCTCGTGCGATGCAGAAACTATAAGCACAGTGAGCGAGCATTAACCAAGGCAGAATGGACTATTACACTAGGAGAGAGCGCCGGCCGATGGTTGGTAAAAGACAGTGATTGGCCTGCGTGGTGGTAGTTTCGAGCCTGATGGCAGCGGACTCTGTTTCACAGGCGCATTTGGTACTGGCGGTATATCTATAACTTTGATATATCGCCATATTTTATTGCAAAATATTAAAAAATAGTGCATAATGTGTATTTATTGGCATAAGCATGCTAGCACCTACAAGTTGTTGGGAGAAGGAATATTGTCTACTCAGACGAGCATGATCAAACCGTTGACGAAGCGTGAATGGATCGACCGGCTGATGCAGCACTCAAGTAGTGAGCCTACTCGAGCCCGGTCATGGCTGGCGAGGTGTCTAGAGCAAGACTGTCACGGCATCTCGGACGAGTATGTGTTCGATGATGCCGTGGAGTTTGTGCATCTGCTGCATCGGCAGCTAGAGCTGACTCGTCTCGGGCGTGACCACTCGATGAGGTCGCGCGCAGACACGGCTATGCCGTGGGAATGGATGTCTCGTGACTCTGACGTCGCGTTTGCGGCAGTTGATTTTGCCGCTGGGCTCGTGGAGGTTTGCAGGGAAATCGGCGGGGAGCCACTGGCTTCTGCCGTTGAAGCTCGAGTGTTTGCCGAGAGGAATCTTATCGAGCAATCCATAGGGGACTTTGCTTTCCATGTATGGAGCCGTCTGTTTGTATGTATCCGCGATGCTGCAAGATTTGAGTATAACGGTGTCGTTATGACGGTTGATTACGATATCGACCATAGTGACTGGGCGGTGAGGCTCGTACGCCAGAATAGCTCAGTCACCATGATGGTGATGTTGAGTATCCCGACGCTGCACCCAGAAGGTATGGGGCTACGACTCGAACGTGTCGTTGCTCCCGATGTCACCGCCGCGCGAGAAGTCCTGATGCGGCTGATTAACGGGGTGTAATTATGAGGTAGTGCGTCGTATAATGCGATGCACTACCTCATTTAATTGCAAAGTCTTAGTGTATTTGTTACAATTACTCTATAATAGAGGAGACACATAGATGGAACGACGGTCAAAGTATGAAATTCGGCGCATTCCTGTTACTGCAGAGCTGGTGTATCGATCCGAGATGAAGCGGCTTGGTGAACATGCCGGTAACTTCATGGACCTATCCGACATGGCAATTCAGCTATATGAGGAGCTTGCTGCCATGTGCGTCGCCCATGGCGTATGGGCGGATGAGGCGGGTGAGCTTCATCAGCCGGGAGAAGCGTAATGAGCCGGGAACGACAACAAATATATTATCTCGAACAGGTGGCAGGTGGAAGACATCTGCTTGCCGAGGATGGTTCACTGACGACACTCAGAACCAAGGAAACAATCGTCGAAGAGCGCCTACCGTCACGTGTTCCCGGACGTGAACGTATTGTGCCGACGCGCCGCACGGTGCTTGCGCGAGCCGCCGTATTCGCATCTGCCCAGGAGTATCTGCAGCAGCACCCAAATAAACTATGGCAGAGTCCGTACGGTGAGGGGTGGACACTTGAGGACATGCCTTCGGATGTGTTGAGTGCATATGAAGCATGGGATGCAGAACCTTTGCCAGTAACACATGATGAGCTGGTGACGGCCGCACGCGAATTGGCTAGTGAGGCAGTCGACCACGACAGTACGATAAATTGTCGACAGTGTCCGCAAGACGCGAAGTACTGGTGCTATATCACTGGCCGCACGCGTCAAGTGTATCAGTATCCAATGATTGAGGTGGAGGCTGATGGCGAGAGGGTGCTGCAGCCGTTTGATGTCGCAGAAATCATCGCGAATAATCCCGCTGCGTTGACACTTTCGACGGAGGTGAATCTAGATTTTGGCAAACTAGCTGCCTTCAAGCAGCTTGCGATCGATCTCACGCAACTACCTATAGCTGACGGCCGAGTTGGGCGCGTGGCGGCTGCAGATAAGATAAAGACTGCACGTATAGTGCTTGATCAGTGGTCCGAACCCGGCCGGTACGATGCTAACCAGGTGGTTTCAGCTCGTTCGCCGCGGGGATATCTTCGCAAGTTGCAGCGAGCAGTGGCCGAGGACCAACGATCGCTTGAGCGAGCAGATGACACTGACTACGATGCTAGTCTCGGCCGATTGCTATCAGAAGCAGGGCGTCGTGGGATGTATTTGGCATTCGAATCGACAAGTAACTTCGGTGACCCATCTTGGGAACTGGACTATACAAACGAGCAAGCTTACTTCGAGCCGGTTGTGCACGTAGCGAGCGGGTTCCCGCTGCGCGAGGCTATTCTCAAGGCAACAGGCGAGCTGGAGTACTAGCGGCTGAGCGCATAGAGCGCGATACCGGTCGCGACCGATACGTTAAACGATTCCTTTTGACCATGCATAGGAATCTCGATAACCTTATCGCAATAGCTCAGGTAATGCGGTTCGATACCTTGCACCTCTTCGCCAAGTAGTAGTGCGAATGCGGGTGCTGGCGCGAATTCTCGGAGATCAATTGAATCAGGGGCTTGCTCGAGCCCATATAGAGGCAAGCGCGTAGTATTGCTGTTCTTAGAGAGCCAGGCGTCAAGCTGCTCGTAGTACTCAAATGGCACCATCGTCTCGGCACCGAGGGCGGTCTTGTGGATCTGGTTCGTGATTTTCTCGGAGATGTGCGGCAGACGAGGGTCGTGCTCTAGTTTTGGGTAGGGAGTGTAGCCACTCAAGATTATCTTGTGCACACCGAAGCCTTCAGCGGTACGAAAGATCGCGCCTACATTGTGCGTAGAACGGATATTGTGGACGAGCAGGGTGATTTCGGACATTGCACTTATTGTACTAGACATTGACAAATCTAGCAAAGCTAGTATAATTAACTGTATCGTTAGTCGTACAACTAGAGAGGGTAGACGATGATGAGCCGAAAGACCAGGAAAGCACTCGCCAACGAGAGGTTCTTGGCGCGTTACCCATGGGTGGCACTGCTGGGCTGGCTTCCGCCCGTGTGGCTAATTGGCTTCGCGCTTGGCGCGATTGGCGAGGTGGTCGTCAAGATGGGCTCCATGCCTCCGCCGCCGGCCGACGTTGGATTCCACGAGGTGTTCATCTGGCCGACGGCACTCTATCAGTCTGGTCGCGATGAGCGACGACAGATACTGAACCACGGTCGGAGCTGACGATATACCTATCGAGACTTCTCATGCAACATGCATGTGTAAGTCTCGGTAGGATTTTTTATTTTCCAGAGGTTTACGTGCTACCAAAACCACAAGCAATTTGCTACACTGAAAGGTAATGAAAGAAGAAGAAATCCAGGCCCGGCGGCGTGAGCAAGATGAGCGCTCCACTCAGCAGCGTGGTGCGTTGCTTGGTCTGCAGTATCTTGATACACGAGAGCTGGAGCAGACGCTGCCGCTTGCGCAGGATATCCTATCTATCCAGGACATGCACCGCAACAAAATGGTGCCGCTCGTAGGGGGTGACGCCGAGAAAGCCTATCAGTTTGGCGTGACCGCCCAAACCCCGCAATCGGTGATCCAGCGCATAGAGCGTGAATATAATGATCGAGGCGATATCGCGCAATTCCTGCTCATTAGCCTTAGCGGGTATCGAGCACTTATGCTTCGGTATGACCCACCAAAAAAGGTTGTGTACGACGATATCGAGATTGCGAGTGAAGGCGATAGTGATACGATTGCTCAGGTTAGTCAGACGCTTGCTACTGTATCGAGTGAAGAGCTCTTCGACTTCATCATTCGGCAAGCCGATAAGCTCGGTGCCAGTGATATCCATATCGAAAACCAACGAGATGGTATACGAGTACGTATGCGTGTCGATGGTGCGCTCCATCCTGTCGCGCATATCGACTCCGACCGCTATCGCGTGATCATGGGCGAGCTTGCAAGTCGCGCGGGTATATCGAGTGCGTCCAACGAGTCGCAATCGGGCCACATGCAAAAAGAAATCACGACCGATGCCGGCACGCACCTCTTGAATCTCCGTGTCGAAACCGTACCAACCATGTATGGGCAGGATGCCGTACTTCGTCTCTTTAACTTTGATGAATCACTGCTCAACCTTGATCTACTTGGCATACCTGAAAAACAACGCGCCGAAATCGATGAGATTGTTAGTCATCCTCGTGGCCTTGTGCTCATGGTTGGCCCTACGGGTAGCGGTAAGTCGACGACGCTTTATAGTATGCTTAATGCGCTCAATACGCCCGATCGCAAGCTTATTACCCTCGAGGATCCGATCGAGTACGGTCTCACAGGTATCTCTCAGATCCCGATCGATACCACTCATGGTCAGAGCTTTGCCGATGCCTTGCGTAGTGTGCTGCGTCTCGACCCAGATGTCGTGATGGTGGGCGAGATCCGCGACCAAGACACGGCTCGTACGGCTATCCAGGCGTCGATCACCGGACACCTAGTCCTCTCGAGTTTCCACGCCAATTCTACCAGTACGGCGTTTAGTCGCATGATCGATATGATTGGAGTGAACCCGATCTTTAGCTCGGCTATCCGATTGATTATCGCGCAGCGACTGGTGCGACGACTCGTTGATGAGACAAAGGAAGAATACGAGCCTGACGAGGCGACACGCCGCTATGTACAGAAAGTACTGACAGATCTACCAGAAGGTACTGACTGTCCTGATCTCGACACCTTTAAACTTTGGCGGCCAAAACCAAGTGACGACGCACCATTTGGATACAAGGGGCGTATTGTCATTATGGAGCAACTAATTGTAGACGAGGAAATCCAGCGCTTTATTCGCGGAGATGTAGAAGAAGTTCACCCTGAGGCTATAGAGGCGACTGCTCGTAAACGCGGCATGCTGACGCTCGAGCAAGTTGGGGTTTTGGCTGCACTGCGCGGTGAAACGACACTTGATGAAGTCGGCCGAGTCGTCTAGATACCCTTGCACTATTCCTTATTGAGTATACAGGAGTAAAATAATTATCATGAAGCGATGGTTCCGCACAGAGCAGCCGCCGGACACTCGTTCACTCGTCAGTGTGGTAGAGGCGCCTAACAATACAACGCATGAGTATCGTATTGCCAGAGAGCTTGGAGTGATTACGACGACGCCCCACGAAGAGTTCTTTGGCAAGGACATGGGCAGGATTTATAAGTATCCAGTGATGGACGATGCGACACAACTCCTCTACGACAATATACGAACACTTGATGAGCGTATCGTCTCAGTCTCGATTCATCCTTTCCATATAAAAATCCAGAACGAGTGGCAAGAGGGGCGATTTAATCGAGTGAAAGCAGAGTGGCTGCCTGGTTTCGATGCGGCAGTTGTCGATTGTCTAGCGAAGCACATGGGTTGGCCCGACGGAGCTCAAATGAGCGTTCGGAGACAAACCGAAGAAGAGCTTTGGCGAGGAATGGACGCGTTGATTGCTCAAGCTGTGTCGCAAGGGGTCGAACCACCTAGGGGCTGGCCGTATCGCCACTAGACGATCACTCTTGCAATGGCTGGTACGAGTCGGTCATCAAATACGCTTGGGATGATTTCGTCCGCAGACGGACTCTCTACGAGATTGGCTATTGCCTCTGCGGCGGCTAGCTTGTGCTGATCGGTGATCTTCTGTACCCCATTATCGAGTGCACCTCGAAAGATGCCAGGGAATGCAATGGCGTTATTGACTTGATTTGGGAAGTCACTTCGGCCGGTGGCGACGACTGCGGCGCCAGCCTCTCGTGCGACATCTGGCATGATCTCTGGGGTAGGGTTGGAGAGCGCAAAGATGATTGGGCTGTCGGCCATCTTGCCAACCATTTCTGCCGTGAGTAGTCCAGGCTTTGATACGCCGATGAAGATGTCGGCATCTGTGATTGCGTCGTCGAGTGAACCTGATAGTGACGTATCGAGGTATGGCAATAGCGCCTTCTTTTCTTCGTTGAGATCTTCGCGACTACTGCCGATGATACCACGGCTATCGACCGCTACGATCGAACCAACACCATAGAGATGAAGGAGTTTGATGATGGCTGTACCTGCTGCACCAGCGCCAATCGTTACGACTTTGCACTCAGCCAAGTTTTTGTCAGTGACTTTCATGGCGTTGATGATACCAGCAAGCGTTACAACTGCAGTCCCATGCTGATCATCATGAAATACGGGTATATCGAGTTCGGACTTGAGTCGCTCTTCAATCTCAAAGCATTGCGGTGCGGCGATGTCCTCTAGATTGATCGCGCCAAAGCTAGGGGCAATTGCTTTCACAACGCTCACGATATCATCTGGCGTGTGGACATCCAGAATGATCGGGATGCTATCGATATCCGCAAAGTGCTTGAAGAGCAAAGCCTTACCCTCCATCACTGGCATACTGCCGCGTGGACCGATGTCGCCGAGCCCCAGCACTGCGGAGCCGTCCGAGATAACTGCTACGAGGTTGTTAGTCCAGGTATAGGTAGAGAGCAGGGACGGGTCGTCAGCTATAGCTTTGCTGACGGCAGCCACACCTGGCGTATAGTAAGCGCTCAGCTTTTCACGAGTCAGTTCATCGGTGTCGCGGAGGCGTGTAGTGATTTTGCCGCGGTGTTGTTTGTGGAGCTGTAGGGCGAGTTCGTTGTAGTTCATAGATACTATATTATACAGCTTTGCATACCGATCAGGGTAACTGGTGGAGTAGAGTAGTGATTACTAGCTTTTACGAAGCATAGTATAGTCATCTTTGTCGATTTGAATAATATACTTTTTATCTGTAGGTAGTAATTTCGAGACTCGAGAGACTAGATTTTTATCTTTGATGTATATATAAGTTAGGCTCTGTTGGCTGGTAGTATTTGAGATGGTATAATATTCAGACTCGCTCTCAAATTCTCTATCCCATAATATAGTTTTTCCAGTGCTTACCTCGGCTAATTTCCACCCGCTGAAGCTACTCACTAAGTCTCTAGGACTGATATTGGTAGAATAGTATAGGTATTCAGTGGTGGGCCCAAAACATCCAAACATCGGCACGCAGCCAGTGTGATAATCTCGGCCAATGTACTGTACGCCAGCTGTAAGTGGACGATCATGGTACTCGTCATAGATCGGTTTAGCCACGAATACTGCAGCAAGTACCAATAGCAGTAAACCAAAAGTTAGTATGAGTTTCTTGTTTTTGATCCATGAACTCTTATGATACTTATCCTTTAGCATATAACTATACTGTATAGCCCTTTGCTAAAAATATAAATACTAGACTTTAGTAATGAATCATGTTAAAGTTTTCACCGTAGCAAAAGCTACAGCACCTTATGAAAGGACTGTACCATGTCGGCATGGTGGCGTAGGTTTGCGCATTGTATGACGATAATCATTGCGATAGTAATGATGTCGCTCACGCCTGGATTTGTGTCATCCGTATCTGCAGCGCGAGATACTGCCTGTGATGGAGCCGGTAAGATTGATAATAAGCAGTTTGGCACGAATGTTCCAGTTATTTTTGTACATGGTTTCAACGGTAATGCAAACGACTGGGGTGATAGAAAACGGGATTCATCTTTTGCCGGAACTATTCAGAAGATTGATGGCGTCAGTGTAGCGCACTCATTTCAATACTCATCGGGCTTTTGGGTTGATCACAAAGACAATGGCCCAAAGCTGGCTAAAGTCATCGACTGTATAGCACAGACATCGTGGAAGAACGGTGGCAAGGGTAAGGTTATTGTTATCGGTTACTCAATGGGTGGCTTGGTAGCGCGAGATGCTATTGGACGCCGTTCGGCTGATAACTTGCGAGCTATTGCTGACGAGGTTGGTCAAGTGATTACTATCGGTACGCCCCATACTGGCACAACGTTACCTCTAGCGACCGGCTTTTTGTTGAAGACGCTTCTTGGCGCCTTCACCCCAGGCTCACCAGAGCTTACTCAGTTACCGCATTTCCCATCGCAAGTTGCAGTGCACACGATTGCGGGCGACGTGGTGCGTGTTTATCAGGACAAGAATGGTAAAGAGATTAGGCGTGATCAACCACATGACGACACACTCGTCACTATAGGGTCAGCTACCGCAGAGTATAGTATTGGTGGCGCGGGTGGCGAACGTATTGTCTCGTGCGAGAAGCATTATCGTCAGCAGGGTGCTGCTTGGTTGAATAGGTTCAAGGAAGTTGGTGGTATGGCATCTTGCGAGCACCGAAATCTGATCAAGGATGCAGGAAATGGCGTTCGTGATGACGTCGTTGCAACGATTAAGAAGTACCTTGCACCAGCTCCCAAGGGCATAAAAGACCTTGTCGTAGCACCTGTAACATTCCATCTCAGTCAGCAGTGGTGGTCGAATATTGGACCTGGTACACATACAAACGGGACTGACGGTATTGCTTCAGATCTGATGAGCGGCCAACCGTGCATCAGCTGTAGCCGGTCTACTGTGTATGCTACAATGTATGTAATCAACTATAGTTCGTACTGTAGTGATACCTTGACGAAGTGTAGTATCTACCCCCAAGAAGTCGTAGGGTCAATGCCTACTTTCTCTATCGGTGGCAAAGTCCCTGATGTTGCGCTGCGCTATGCTGATAGAGAGTACGGGGGTACGGGTCTCGTGTGGTGTGTGACCGAAAAGCAAATATGCGTCTTTTATCGTCACCCTGCTGGTGTCCAAAATCTTCTTATATCAACCGGTTTTTACGAAGCACTTCGTGACGCAACGTGGAATTACTAGTTAGTGAGATGTAACAAGCCCGCCCTTACGGGCGGTTTTTAATAGGCGGATAATGCTAGATACTCTTTTAATTTATCGCAAACTATGCTATAGTTGATACCTGATTGTATATAGTAACCGCTGAGATCTATTGATGATGTGGAGCCGTAGGGATACAGCTACGTGGCCAGTCATAGCAAATAGCCGGCACTAACAGAGGTAATTATGAGTTTTTCACTAATCCAAAAAGTCAACAACGAGCAAAAAAAGGCTCAGGTTGTCGACGTTCGCAGCGGTGACACAGTAAAGGTGCACCAAAAGATCAAAGAAGGTAACAAAGAGCGCATCCAGATCTTCGAGGGTGTGGTTATCCGTACTGACAACAAGGGTCAGCACACTAGTCGTATCACCGTTCGCAAGATCGCAAGTGGTGTTGGTGTTGAGAAGAGCTTTTTGCTCCACAACCCACTCGTAGAAAAGGTAGAGATTGTGCGCCGAGCAAAGGTTCGCCGTAACTTCCTCAGCTACCTCCGTACTCGTAGCGGTAAGTCAGCTCGCCTGGCTGCAGTACAGTTCGACCGCGAGGCGGTCAACAGTGTTGTAGACAAGCACGCTGAAGAAGAGGCTGCTCGTCTAAAGGAAGAGGCCAAGGCTGCTGCCGAGGCAAAACAAGCCGAGAAAGATGCCGAAGCTGCAGAGCTCGAAGCTAAGCAAAAGGCTGTCGAAGACGCGCACAAGGCAAACGGCTAAAGCCCTAGGTTATAAAAGAATCTCCCGGGAAACCGGGAGTTTTTGCTGCCAAGAAAGCAGTGCGCCCCGGAGCCTTGTCGGCTCCGGGGGCTTTGAGTGACGACTCACCTTACGGGTAAGTATGTGCCGCCACAGCCATGATTGAAGAACTGGCGGTCGACGCGGAACCGCCAGCCGATTTCAGTCCGTTCCGGACCGTTGCTTTCGCCGCTGACGATGACATCATGGTTCCTCCATGCATGGTGCTCGGATGACTGGTTGTCTCCCGTAACACAGGCTCAACTACGAGCTTGTGTAACATTATAGCATAAGCTGTATAAAATGTCAATACTCTATACTGGAACTAGTAATGATAGTAGGAATAGATGAAGTTGGGCGTGGGCCGTGGGCGGGGCCGCTGGTGATGGGAGCGGTTGTGCTCGGCTGTGAGATTGAGGGCTTGGCAGATAGCAAGCAACTGAGCAAGAAGCGGCGCGAGGAGCTGGATGTTGAGATTCGCGACAAAGCGCTGGCGGTGGGCTTGGGCTGGGTATCGGCACAAGAGATCGATACATTAGGGCTGGCGTCGGCGCTACAGCTAGCGTGTCGTCGAGCGCTAGAAGAGATAGACGCACTGGGGGTAGCGTATCATGAGATCATCATCGATGGCACGATCAATTTCCTAAGGGATACGGGGCGTGGGCAGTATGTCACGACACTCAAAAAAGCAGATTCGCTGATTCCTAGTGTCAGTGCGGCATCGATCGTGGCGAAGGTAGCGCGAGATACGTACATGGCCGAACAAGATGAACTGTATCCGGGCTATAAGTTTGGCTCGCATGTGGGGTATGGCACGGCAGTGCACCGTGCGGCGATCGAGCAGTTAGGCGTAACACCTCTGCATCGGCTGAGTTTTGCGCCGTTACAGAAGTATGCCGAGCAAACGGGTTCGCCGGTTCACCCACTAAAGCCAGTCATATCTCTTACGACGCGTAAAATTGGCGACGCGAGCGAAACTGCAGCGGCAAATGAGCTGGTGCGGCGCGGACATGAGATACTGGAGCGAAATTGGCGGACGAAGTATTGCGAGATTGACATAGTGTCGCGAAAAGATAACATAGTATATTTTACAGAAGTGAAGCATCGTCGCAACAACAAGGGCGGTGATGGGCTGGCGGCGATAACGCCCAAAAAACTGAATCAGATGGCGTTTGCGGCAAAGCTGTTTGTGCACACAAATCATCTTGAACAACTTGACCTTAGATTGCTTGCCGTCGCGACGGCGGGTGATACGCCAGAAGTGGTGACGGTTGTCGAGATTCACTAAGGTTGGTATACTAGAGAAAAGCTTATGCCAAAAAATAAAAAACGAAACAGAAAGTATTGGTTTTTGCTGGGGCTACTCGGTGTCCTTATTGCGGCACCAAACGCAACAGTAATTCGTTTTTCTGTGGCGCACGAAGATCCTTTTTTGTTTAACCTACTACGGTTTGGTGCTGGAGCATTGGTTTGCTTACCCTTTCTGCTTGTAGGGCTCCATCGGTTCACACGTAAGAATATCAAGGATGCCACACTTGCGGGGTTATTCATCGCCATTGCAGTGACTTCAAATGTATTTGCTATCAAGATGAGCGCGGCCAGCTATGTATCTATCATTACGCTTATTACGCCAATTATCATGGTAATACTGTCGGCAAAGATCGTCGGCGAAAAGATTACACCTCGAGCAATCGCAGGTATTTCACTGGCGGCTGTTGGCGCAACGACAATCATACTATTGCCGATTGCGATTCACCAGGGGGCAAGTTTTGTGTTTTATCCAGAGGCAACGCTCTTTGCACTCATCAATACAATATCGTTTCCACTTGCGATGATATATAGCCGACGAGCAAATGAAAAAGGGGTGCCGTTTATGCCGCTCATGGGGTACACTGCAGGGTTTGTCGTGGCAGTAAATGCGGCTTGTTTCGTGTTGTTTTCTGAGACTAAGGAATTGACGATTGCGCCATTTAATCCTTGGCTGCTTCTATACTCTGGGGTTGCAGTAGCGCTGCTTGTACGTATGCTAAATGTCATATGCTATGAAAAAATTGGTGCAGCAACGGTAAGCGGGCTTAGCTACCTCGAGATATTCCTCGCTATTCTGCTGCCTGTATTAATCCTTGGGGAAATACTATCACTTCCTATGATTGTTGGCGGTGCGTTGATTCTGCTGGGCGTGTATGTGATCGAGCATCATAAGTCAAAGCACCACAAGCATTTTCATACGCACTACAATCGCTAGATTCGACTATCGGATTCTTGTCGTGAGTACGAAATGCTACGATAGCTTATAACTTAATAAGTGCGTCACGGACGGCTACGCCATCTTCTTCGATGATCTCGAGTCGTGCTTCAATCTCTGATATACCCATGAGTATCGTTCGCTTAAGTGCCGGTACATCGAGCATTGGTTCGAAGAATGTCTTGTATTCGGCAAGCTGCTCGCGTGTCATGAGGCCCATCGCTGCGTAGCGAGGGAATTCATCGTAGCTTTTGTCACCGGCAAACGTCTTGACGATCCACTCCCAGTTGTCGCGCAACCATTGCCATGCGGTGTCACGGGTGTAGCGATTGCGGATTAGGTATACAAACCAATGTGCAACATCTTGTGGGCGTACGGTGTCGGGGTCTTTGCAACTTGCCAGTAGGTGACGTGCGGTATTTATATTGCGGGTGGCGGTGAGACCCGATACGAGGTCTTCTTTGAGCTCTGCTGACGGTGTTGTGGTATAGAGAGTTAGCAGTTTGTCGATGAGCTTGTTGTCATGACGGTATTTTACCGTGGTGCCGATGATGAGAGGACGTAGCTCGGCAGATAACTCGTCTAATTTGGTGATATGGAAGCGCTTAAGCGCCTCAGCGACGACCGACTCATCCTCGCTATACAGCATCATAGCTAGGGCGGTGGCGCGTAGTTTCGTGTCGGTTACTGGTTCATGGTGAATTTCGTCAAATCCCAAGCGTTCGTATGACGATCGCGCTACGCCAGCGGAGAGTTTGCGTAGTTTTACTTCTGCTGTCTCGTCATTCTCTACAAATTTACGTAGTTCACCGAGTGTCAGACTTATAATGTCCCAAACTGCATCGTTCGTCTCATTTTCATAGTACTTTATCAAATCTATCAGTATCGCAGAGGGCTCGTAGCGTCCACGAACGAGGAGTGTTTGGTCATTTAGGAGCGTCAGACGATCGATGGTCGGTGCTGACTCAATATGCATGAGCAGATTTGTGAGGTGCGATTTGCTGTAGCGCGTCACAAAATGTCCGGTATCGCCAGAGTTAAAGCGCTGATCTGGTTTCGTATATACTGTAAGCGTTCGAGAGTCAAATATCTCGGGTAAGTCACCACTAGGCTCGGCGCGCAGGAGGATTGGCCAACGCTGTTTGCTAGGCTTGTGATTGCCGATGAAGAATTGCGTCTGGCTGAGTTGATCGCTCTCCACGGTTAGTACTGGGTAGCCAGGCTGGGTGATCCAGGCATTCATAAATGCGCCGACATCTTTGCCGCTGGCGTCAGACAAGCACTTCCAGAGGTCCTCACCCTCGGTATTTTTGTAGGCATAGGTATGAAAGTATTGCTTTAGTCCAGCACGAAATGCATCGTCTCCTACGTAGGTGCGAAGCATTTTCATGAGCCGAGCACCTTTCCCGTAGACAATCGCGCCGTCAAATATAGTGGATATTTCGTCGGGATGATGCACTTCCACTTGTACTGGCTGCACGCCATCGATCGCATCGCGTCGGAGGGCGCCGATGCCTCGTGCTAGTACGAAATCGAGCCATGTCTCCCATTCTGGGTATAGATGGTCAATTGCGATATGTTCGACAAAATCGGCGAAGCTCTCATTGAGCCAGAGGTTATTCCACCAGCGCATTGTCACGAGATTGCCGAACCACTGATGGGCAAGCTCGTGTGCTATGACGCTAGCGACAAGGTGCTTGCTCGAAATACTACTTGTTTTTTTGTCGGCAAGCAAACAGACTTCTCGGTAAGTAATGAGTCCCCAGTTTTCCATTGCCCCGCTACTAAAGTCCGGAAGCGCTACATGGTCACATTTTGCAAGCGGATACTGAACGCCAAAGTACTCTTCGTAAAAATCGGTTACTTTGATGGCGGTATCGAGTGCAAAATCAAGCGTACGAGCGGGCTGAGCAGGTGTAGCCCATACGGATACTTCGACGCCACGTGAGGTTTTGCCGGTCTTTTTGTGCAACTTGCCTACGACAAACGCCAGCAAATACGAGCTCATGACAGGTGTGGTGTCAAATGTAGTCAATGCTGCATGATCGCGTGCCTCATGAGTGGCTACGGGCATGTTGCTGAGTGCAGTCAGATGGGTCGGGTGAGTAAGTGATGCGCTAAACGTAGCTTTTGCCTCCGGCTCGTCAATGCACGGAAAGGCCTCGCGCGCATGATGACTCTCGAACTGTGTGGCATAGAGCTCTTGTTTGACTCCATCGTGTACAAAGTAGCATGGGTAGAGCCCGTGCATGGTGTCGGTGAGATTGAGTTCGAACTTGATGGTAATTTGTACATCGCCATGGGTATGATGAGGTATCTGCAGCTCGTCGGTGTTTTGATCGATAGTAAAGTCGCTTACCTGCGCCCCATCTACCGAGACTTCATGTATGCGTAGCTCGTGAGCATGGAGCCGTATGAGTTTTGGCTCAAGCTGTTCGCCACTGATCGTCACGATACCACTGATGACTCGATCGTCATGTGCGCGGGTAAGATCCCAGTGTATGTCGTAGTGTCGTGGATGGAATTGTGTGTAGAGGCGGGGTACTGATTGCATATACTATCTAGTATATCGTACTCTAATACTCACATGCACTATCGAACCCGTAGGACAATATTGTTTTGTGTTGCCTTGGCGGTGGTTATATTTGGGCTGTGGCAATCGGGTAATTTAGAGATGCCGCAATCGAGGCCGCTTACTACTACACAGACAATGCCAGTGGCGATTGAATCAGCGCCCGCAGCATCTTCGGCGCTGGCCGCGCTAGACACGCTGCCGGTCAAAGGGCGTGCGCCAAAGACCGACTATAAGCGAACGCAATTTGGCAATGGATGGGCGTTACAAGAGGGGTGCGATATGCGCAACTTGATACTTCAGCGCGACCTCGTTAATCCTATAGTTGGCGAGGACTGCAAGGTAATTCGTGGTACGCTGAACGACCCATACACCGGCAAAGAAATCAGTTTTGTACGTGGTGCTGATACGAGCGATGATGTGCAGATCGATCATGTCGTGGCACTCAGTAACGCTTGGCAAACGGGCGCACAGCAATTGACGGTCAACCAGCGTGTCGCGCTGGCAAACGACCCACTCGAGCTCATAGCGGTGGATGGTCCAGCGAACCAGGCTAAGGGTGATGGCGATGCAGCGACGTGGCTGCCGTCAAACAAAGCGTTTCGATGTCAGTATGTGGCGCGGCAAATCGCCGTGAAGCAAAAATATACGCTATGGGTTACGGCCCCAGAAAAGACGGCGATGCAGCGTGTGCTATCGAGTTGCCCTGAGCAAACGCTACCTGCTGCATAAATGAAAAATCCAGACCGAGAGTGGTCTGGATGTTTAATTATGAGAGGCTGATAGTGAATTCGGTGTCAGAGCCGGCCGCTCTATCGCCATAGTTGTGGTCGCATGACCAATCGGCTGCTATGAGCAAATCGAGGAGTCTTTGTAGAACACCGAGAGACATACTTTTTACGGGCAAAGTGACAACAAACTCACACGGAGGCTTAGTGCCTGCCGTCTGAGCGGTATTGCGTTGCTCGGAGATCTGTCGAGCGACCTCGGCAACGGATTCGGTGATACGAGCATCTCTCCATGCAGTGTATGTGTCGAGTACTTCTTGCTTTGTCGGGATAGTGGGTGTCGGCGGCTCGGCCGGCTCGTCATCAGTATCGTCGAAACGAATCTCAGCAATCTTCTGATCAAGCGCACCGATCGGCGGCGTGACTCGTGCACCTGACGGGCCATCCCACTGAGGAACGCCTGCGTAGATACTTTCGTCGGGTACGCCCGCATCTCGACAACCCTCTTCGTTGATCGCGTTGAGCTCAGCTGCCTCCGAGAGTGGTCCTCCACTCAGGGCCGCCGCAACAGCTGGATGGACTTCGTCGGGATTACTACATACGAGCGGGATGTCGTTTTCTTCGTGACGACGATTCAGGTCGTCTTGATTGTTCTCAAGTCCATCGAGGATGCTCGGCCGGTGAAACGCCATCGTATCAACCTCTCTAGGTTCGTGCGACCGGATGTCGCAAGGTTTCTATATCATATCCTAAATATCAAATAATTACAACATCGAGTCAAGCGGCTCATAATGAGTTATGGCAATAAAAATCCCCTCGATGTTACGAGGGGCGATGGAGTTGGAATGTGCCGACATAGGGCAGGTCGGGTCGAAGACTTGCGATGTACTCGGGAGTCTCAACTCCAAGTGAGATTTCGGTCGGGGCAACCATTATGAACTTTGCCTCGCAACTGGGGCAGAAGGCGTAGCTCGTGAGCGGATGATCCAGATTCATGTCGCATGCACCGCAAATACCCGAGACGCGGTCCGCATACAGTACGGTCGAGATATCGCTGGGGTACATCGACTGTGAGTCGTTCAGTGTCATGTCCTCTCCTCAGGGGTTCGTGCGACCGAATGTCACAGTGCTCTACGTACTATATCGTATAAGTAGAGTCTCAGCAAACCCTACCGCTGCTTCCTATAGTAGTCGTCTAGAAATGCGTCGCGGAATGTATAAAACGAGCCATCCTTGATGCTCGCGCGGATGTCGTCGACCAGACGGACGATGAAGCGCTCATTGTGTATGGTCGCGAGGGTGTTTGCGAGCAGCTCATCGGCACGGAAGAGGTGACTCAGATAGGCGCGGCAGTAATTCTGGCAGGTGTAGCAATCACAGGTTTCGTCGAATGGGCGAAAATCTCGTACAAATTCGGCACGGGTGATGTTGATGCGACCCTGGCGTGTATAGAGTGCACCGTTGCGGCCGACGCGAGCGGGCGATACGCAGTCAAAGGTGTCGGCGCCGTTTTCGATGCAGGCGAAGATGTCATCGGGTTCTGAGATACCGAGCATATGGCGGGGTTTGTCTTCGGGCAGTTCGTCGCACATCCAGCCGACGATTTCGCCGATTTTGTCCTTTTCGAGTGCGCCGCCGAGGCCGTAGCCGTCAAAGTCCATGTTGCCGAGGAATTTAGCAGACTTGCGGCGCAGGTCTTCGTAGTTCGCGCCTTGCACGACGCCAAAGAGTGCTTGGGGTGGGCGGTGGCTTCGCTCGGCATTCAAGCGCTGATGTTCGGCAAGGCTGCGGACAGCCCATGGGTGCGTACGTTGATCAAGAGACTCGACTTGATAGTAATAATCGTGATGGAGTGTCGTCAGCTCGTCGAACGCAAAAGTGATGTCGGCACCGATACTATGCTGGATTTGCATAGATATCTCTGGGGTGAAGCGGTGACGACTACCGTCTAAGTGGGATTTGAAGGTCACGCCGTCGTTGTCGATCCACGCTAGCTTGTCTTTCTTTTTCGTCACATTACCGTCGCCGTCGCCAGTCATATCGATGACTTTTTTGAACCCGACGCCTAGGCTCATCACCTGGAATCCGCCGCTGTCGGTAAACGTTGGTTTGCTCCAGTTCATGAACTGATGGATGCCACCAGCTTGGTCGATGATGTCGTGTCCAGGACGAAGATAAAGGTGGTAAGCATTGGCGAGTACTGCCTGAGCGCCAGTTGATTCCAACTGCTCGGGGGTGAGACTCTTGAGTGTAGCTTTGGTGCCAACGGGTATGAAGGCAGGTGTTTCAATTTGCCCATGAGGGGTCGACAATACGCCAGTGCGTGCGAGCGCACCGTCGAGTTTGGCGGTGATTTCAAATGAGAAGCCGTTTGTCATTGCGATTCATTATAGCAGAGATTGGTTGACGAGTGGTAGTTTGCATTGTACTATAAACACACAATTCCCCGGAACGAGAGGAAAGTACATGGATGTCTATGATGAGTTGGAGCAGCAGCCACACTCACTTCTGCCTAGCGAAAATGATGACCTGAGCGCGATTGAACGCGAGGACATCGTAAGGCTACGAGAAATCTGCGCGACTAGTGGAGAAGTTGGGTCGTTTGCGGAGATATTCTTTGTTGCGCTTGTTGAAGCGCAGCTGTCGACACTCAGGGATGCTCGAGTTGCCCGTGTGATCGAGCAAACTTCTACGCAGGTCAAGGATGATGCACGGACACTGTTGCACGACGCAGGGTTTATAGATCCAATCGATGGCTACTGGGTGGTCACTCAGCGTGGACTCACGGCATACTTCAATTTCACACACTAAGTAAAGTACACACCCGCCTCTAGACGTAGGCGGGTATTTTATGATATAATTTGCTTTATCAATCGCCGCAACTAGAGAGGTGAAGTATATGACGCATGCAGAAGTTGCTGTTGTCTCGCTAGACGGCACCATCAGTAACTTGATTTCTTCGGGTGAAGCAGGTCGAGACGCTCTAGACGCGCTAGTCGCTATTGTAGTAGAAGGGTCTTCGAAGAGCTCGAGGGTAGATGAGTTAGTCAACGAGATCGTCATGACTCGTATGCTTAGTCCGGGATCTACAAGAGCCTATGACTTCCTGGTGGGGCTGGGTCTGATCAACTTGACTGACCCCACCGGCATCACTGCAAAGGGTCGAGCAGTCGTTCAAATACTAGTGGATGAAGCTGCCCGTAGACTAAATGATGGTAGTGAAGTTTCGGATGCTTCCGCGCTTTTTCTCGAAAAAATCATTTTGTATTGTACGGGTCAGCCTGTCGACGAGTGGATTGAAGCCGTGCTGGATGAGACTCCCAGGAATGTGAGTAAGCTGGCTGCAAACCGACTACTGGAGTATAAACTAGCGGTATACGCGGCAGATGCAGGATGGAGTCCCGCGCCACTTGGTTTGCTCGTATTTGAGAAGATTGGTCAACAGACTGGTCGTGAAGATTGATGGATGCACCCCGTCGTTGCTCTAGGTAGTGACGACGGGTATTCTATAGGTGAGTATTGACAAATCGTATGTGATTTGCTACAATGAAAGAGTACAGATCCGACCGGCAGGTCGGACTTTTTCGTAGAAAACTGATAAATAAGGAGATACACGTTCATGGAAGATTTGAACATCAAACAGCTCACACTAGCTGTCCGCACGATCGCAGATGAAAAGAACTTGCCCGAAGAAACCGTCATGGAAGTGATCGAGCAGGCTATTGCTGCTGCTTGGCGCCGTGATAATGGCGAACGCGACCAAAATGTGCGTGCAGCGCTGAATGTCAAGGACGGTACTGCGAAGGTATTCGTACAACATGAGGTAGTAGAAGAGGTCGAAAATGACGTCACCGAAATCAGTCTAGAAGATGCCCAGAAAATCAAACCAGATGCGAAACTTGAGGATATTTTAGAGGATGAGCACGAAGTAACGAGCTTTGGCCGTGTCGCCGCTCAGACCGCTAAGCAAGTGGTATTGCAGCGTTTGCGTGAAGCAGAACGCGAAGTGGTGCTAGCAGAGTTCGAGGATAAAATCGGCACGGTTGTGACCGGTATTGTCCAGCGTGTCGAGCCACGACTGGTTCGCATTGAGCTAGGTAAAGCAATCGGCATTTTGCCACAAAGTGAGCAGATACAGGGCGAATTCTACTCTGTCGGCTCACGCGTAAAAGTATTCATCAAAGACATCGAGCGCGATACTCGTGGTCCACAGCTTATCTTGAGCCGCGGCAATGAAGCATTTGTCGAGTATCTCTTCCGTCAAGAGGTTCCAGAAATGGAAACTGGCGCAGTGGAAATCCGTGGCATAGCTCGTGAAGCTGGGCGCCGTACAAAGCTAGCGGTCGCGAGCACTGTACCTGGTGTTGATCCCGTTGGTACATTTGTCGGTGGTCACGGTACGCGCGTCAACGCCGTCATGAATGAAATCGGCGATATGGAGAAAATCGACATCATAACATTCGACGAGAACATCGATACCTATATCCGCAATGCGCTTAGCCCAGCGGAGATCGTAAAGGTAGAGCTAGACAAGGAAAAGAAATCTGCAAAGGTATTCGTCAGCGAAGACCAGCAGTCGATTGCTATCGGTCGCGGTGGCCAAAATGTTCGTCTCGCGAGTCGACTGACTGGCTACGAGCTCGACATCGAGACTGCGGTCGCGAAGCCTGCAGAGAAAAAGCCAAAGAAGAACATCGAAGACGATTTATTCTCGGCTATAAACGAGCAAGGCGGCGAAGCTCAATAGCTTCGTACTAGTTGCAAAAGTAAAGAACCACTCGTCTAGAGTGGTTCTTTGTTATAAAAATGCCCCTACGAACAACGCATCGTCTGTAGGGGGTCTCGCACTAAGCGACTCGGCAGTGCCCTGCGGGGGTGAGTCTGATTTCGAGCCTCTGTGGGTCGTGGGGGTTGATACAGAGAACTTGGTCATCATCTATACCAGTCAGCAAATCCCAGAGAGCAACCACCGCTTCTGATGGCGTAGAACCGCTGCCGATAACCGCCGACTGAATACCGCCACCGCGAATCACGAGGTTTTTGCACGTAGCATGGATGAGGTAGCTATCGGTATTGTCTCCAACGTGTACGTAAAACTCTACTCCTGCCTTGAGCTCCTTCAGGATAGCGCGCATTTCATCCGGCGAAAGGTCGGTCTGACTTGCGGTCATGACTACTCCTTGTACTTGCTGGACAGGGCATTGATATTTTACAACGTAATGTGGCGAATTGTCAAACCTTATACTGTCACGAATCTAGCACTCTAACTTGACGAGTGCCAAATCATCGTCTACAATAAGATGCATCGAGCTCATGTAAGCTCAAAAGGAGGGCACTATTTATGCCAGAAGATTTTGCAGATTTTATCACACACCTGACCGATAATGCACGAATGAGCGTCCAGCATGCGGATGCAATTGCTCGTGGTAACGGCAGCACTTATATAGGTACCGAGCATCTCTTGCTTGGTGTGTTGGCCCAAGGGTCGAGTACCGGTGCGAAAATTCTCGCCGATGCTGGAATTACGCTACAGCAGGCCGAGTTAGCACTTGATATAAAGCCAGCAAAAGTAGTCGTAAGCACCGGAGCAGTCGGCTTAAGTGATACAGCGCTTTTGACGCTTCGGATGGCTTGGGAAACGGCAAAGGAGTATAATCACGATTTCTTGGGCACCGAGCACATCATCTATAGTGTATTACGACAAAGTAATGCTCGTGCAACAACGTTGTTACGCGAGATGAATACTGATGTTGAGGATCTCATGAGTGACCTCGAGGGATATTTCGATCGTCATCGTGGCGAACATGGCGATGTTGCAACCGAACCACGTCAGAAGCCTGTCCGCGGCGGTGCACTTACTACTTTTGGCATTGACCTCACTGCAAAAGCAGCCGCAGGTAACCTTGACCCTATGATTGGTCGTGACAAGGAATGTGAACGTATGATTACAGTGCTGAGTCGTCGTACCAAAAACAATCCCGTACTGATTGGTGAGCCAGGCGTTGGTAAGACGGCTATTGTCGAAGGTCTTGCACAGCGTATTGTTCACGAAGAAGTTCCCGACCACCTACTAGACAAGCGCGTCATTATGCTAGATATGGCTGCGATGATCGCCGGTACAAAATACCGCGGTGAGTTCGAAGACCGCCTCAAGAAAGTAGTGGCTGAGATCAAGAAGCAGGGAAATATCATTGCGTTCATCGACGAGCTTCACTTGCTGGTAGGAGCAGGTTCTGCCGAGGGTAGTATGGACGCAGCAAATATACTGAAGCCAGCACTTGCCCGTGGCGAGTTACGCTTGATTGGGGCAACCACACTTGACGAGTATCGCAAGCACATAGAGAAAGATACCGCACTCGAGCGACGGTTCCAGACGATTATCGTCAAAGAACCAACACTTAAAGAGACGATTGCGATTCTGCGCGGGTTGCGAAGTTACTACGAGAGCCATCATGGAGTATCGATTACCGACGAGGTGATCGAGGGTGCAGTGTATATGAGTGATCGCTATGTGTCGGATCGCTTCATGCCGGACAAGGCAATTGATGTCATTGACGAAGCGGCAGCGCGAGTGAGAGTCAAGCAGGGTCACCGACCAAGCCGTCAGAGGGAACTCCTAAAAGAACTCAAGAACCTCAATGAAAAGATGGAAGAAGCAGTTGCACGAGAGGACTACGAGAGAGCTGCTCTCTATAAACAGCGGATCGTTCAAATAAATGAGAAACTTGATGCCGAGCGCTCAGCTGCGGCTGGCAAAAATGCAGTAACACTGACAGATGACGATATCGCGCATGCTATTGCGGTCATGACAAATATTCCTGTCGAAAAGGTGCAGACGAGCGAGGCGAAGTTACTCAATGGTCTCGAAAAACACCTTGCCAAATATCTCATCGGGCAGCAAGAAGCTGTACAGAAAGTTGCGCGCGCAATTCGACGTTCTCGTAGCGGAGTGGCAAGTAGTAAGCGACCAATCGGTAGCTTTGTGTTCATGGGTCCAACAGGCGTCGGTAAAACGGAGCTAGCTAAAGTGCTCGCCAAAGAAGTCTTTGGCAGTGAAAATGCCCTCATAAAGATCGATATGAGTGAATTCGCCGAAAAGCATAACACATCACGACTCGTCGGTGCACCGGCTGGCTATATTGGTTACGAAGATGGTGGCAAGTTAACTGACAAAATTCGGCGCCAGCCGTATAGTGTCGTGCTATTTGACGAGATCGAAAAGGCGCATCCAGATGTATTTCAGTTACTCTTGCAGCTCCTTGAAGAAGGTCAGTTAACTGATGCCAAGGGTCGTTCAGTCAGCTTCCGTAACACCATCATCATCCTCACAAGTAACCTCGGTGCCGATAAGATGATGAAGGAATCTGAGATTGGATTTCGTAGCGTAAAGGCTCATACAGCCGAGGGCGATGCAGAGCATGCTCGTAATGTTACCTACGCGCGCGAAGCGCTCGAAAGGTTTATGCGTCCAGAGCTAATCAATCGTTTCGATGGCATCGTGACATTCCGTGCACTCAACCGGACAGAGGTAGGTAAGATTTTTGACTTGCAGGTCGAAGAGTTGCGTAAGCGCCTTGTTCGAAAGGGGCTTGGGCTACGTGTTCGTCCTGCGGCGAAGCGCCATCTTATCGAGAAGGGCTACACCGTCAAATACGGTGCTCGCCCGTTGCGTCGGGTTATAGAGGATGAAGTAGAGCACGCAATCGCCGAAGGTCTATTGGCGAGCACATACCCGAAGGGTGCTATACTAGAGGTATATGTAGCGAAGGGGGCTATAGGGATTGAACAACGAACCGAATCAGACATCCGGGATACCGCCAATACCGCAAAATAACGAGCAGGCACCTGTCCACATCGAGCAGCGGGTTGGAGTGTCTGAGGTGTCTGAAAAGCCAAAGCCAAAGGTAGCGCGCAGGATTGTTGCGTGGGTGTTTCTCGCGGGAGTTGCTATTTTTGTTGGGCTCAACTTTACACCTATGACCGACTATCTCTGGGCGCGAACAGTCGCTGCTCCTGACGAAAAAGTAGTTGCAATTGCTGATGATATATCCTTGACGCCTGGTGGAAGAGACATCTTTTATGCATCACAACCATTGCTCGCTCCTAGTGCAAAAGATTTTCCCTGCAAGAGCGGTGAGACGAGCTCGGTTATACTTGGATGCTACAGCTCCTCTACAGTATGGTTCGATAAAGGACAGATATACATACTCGATGTTAAGAACAGCGCTTTGGATGGTGTCGTGCAAGTAACGGCGGCACATGAAATGCTTCATGCAGCATATCACCGGCTCTCGTTCCTTGAGCGAACACATATAGACAAACTTGTTAGCGATCAGTACATGAAGCTACGTGATGATCCGGTCCTAAAGGAGCAAATGGAGTACTACCACGCAAATGAGCCTGGTCAGGACGTCAACGAATTACACTCAATCCTTGGCACGACTGTCGCAAAGCTTGATCCGGAACTCGAACGGTACTATGCGCGGTATTTCACAGACAGAGCTAATGTCATAGCGCTTTACACGAACTATTCATCGGCACTTCACCAAAACGATCAAAAGATCAATGATCTCAAAGCAAAGCTTGATACAGAGGCGGCTGCACTTGCAATAGACACGGAACGATACGAGGCAGATTTGTCGCAGCTAAATGTCGATATACAATCGTTTAATACTCGCGCATCGAGTGGCGGGTTTGGCTCACAGAGTGCATTCACTGCTGCACGAGCAGCTCTGCTTGCTAGAACTGCTGCGCTCAATGCTCGCTCAGACTTACTCAACAGCCGAGTGGCTGCGTATAACGAGGATGTAAAGACTATCAACTCGCTCTCTGCGCAGACGGAAGAGCTCTACTCGAGCCTCAAGGGAGTTGCGGTTCCAGGGATGATTGAGTCGTAATGGCTAAGGCAAGAGTACAGTTTGTCTGCCAGCAGTGCGGGGCTACCTATCCAAAATGGACAGGGCGCTGCGAGAACTGTGGTGAATGGAACTCACTCGTCGAACAGGCAGCTTCGGCAAAGGGTAGCTCGGCGGTTGCTCGAAGTGCTGCGAATGGTTCTGTATTGACTCCGCAACGCATGGGAGAGATTGAGGCACAAGAGGCATTTCAACGGATGTCCACAGGATTTATTGACCTAGACACTGTACTTGGTGGCGGTGTCTTGCCGGGTGGAGTAACATTGCTGGCGGGTCAGCCTGGCATAGGAAAGAGTACACTATTGCTCCAAGTGGCTGCTGGGATAGCCACAACGAACGAAGTCTTGTACGTGTCGGGTGAAGAAAGCGCGCATCAAGTAAAGTTGCGCGCAGAGCGGTTAGGTGCAGATACTGGTGATAAATTATCATTTGTCGCAAGTACAAGTGCAGACGATATAGCAGCGACAATTCGCAATGCCGGCTATCGTCTAGTGATTGTTGATAGTATTCAAACATTGAGCTTGGCCGAGGTGACGAGCGCTCCCGGTACAGTGAGTCAAATTACTAACTCTGCTAATGTCGTGATTCGAGCGGCAAAAGAGTCTGGGGCAGCAGTTATTCTCGTTGGACATGTCACAAAGGAAGGTTCAATAGCGGGACCTAAAGTACTCGAGCATCTTGTTGATGTCGTGCTGCAGTTTGAGGGTGATCGCTATGGTGGGTTCAAGGTGGTGCGAGCGGTCAAAAATCGCTATGGCTCAACCAGTGAAGCCGCGATATTTGAAATGGTAGATACAGGACTGCAAGTTGTAACAAATCCTTCTGCTGCACTGCTAGCTGAGCGACAAGACGCCGATGGATCAGTTGTACTTGCAACACTGGAAGGAAATAGGCCTATTCTGGTAGAAATTCAAGCACTTGTCAATCCAACACATTTCGGGTATCCTAAAAGAACAGCAAGTGGGTTCGATCTCAATCGCCTCAACATCCTCATCGCAGTGCTAGAGAAGCGTACGAAACTGAATTTATCTGACAAAGACATTTATATCAACGTTGTGGGTGGACTCAAACTTGCTGATCCTGCCGCTGACCTTGCGATTTGTATGGCAATCGCAAGCGCGGCCGCCGGGCGTCGTCTAGACGAAGGGCTAGTGGTGTTTGGCGAGGTAGGACTTGGAGGTGAAGTTCGCTCGGCCAATCTCGTAGATAAGCGGATCGCTGAAGCAAAAAAGCTTGGCTTCACACACGCAATTGCACCAGCAGTAGTAAAGAAGAACTCATTTGTTAAAGGGGTAAAGGATGTGCGCGAGGCGCTCAATTCCTACCTTAAAACGACGGATTAAATAACACAGAATATGCCATACAAAGAAAGTAGAAAACAATGAAAACAGAAGATATAGTACTCTTGGCTGTGACTTTAGTGATTTTAGCTGAGGTAACCTATTTACTCGCTAAATTACCAAAAACACGATTAAACGCAAAAGATAGAGCTATCCTCATCGACACTTCGGTACTAATGGACGGAAGATTAATCAGTATAGCCGCGACTGGCTTCATAGGTGGAACATTGGTGATCCCGCGAAGTGTTGTTGGTGAGCTGCAATTGCTCGCCGACGGCTCAGATAGTGACAAGCGCTCACGTGCTCGGTACGGACTAGATGTTGTGACCGACCTCCAGAAACTTGAAGGGGTGACAGTAGAACTGCTCCAAGACGGTAGTCGCGCTGACGAAGGAGTGGATGAGCGATTGTTGACGCTTGCAAAACGGCACAACGCCGCGATATGCACACTCGACTTCAATCTCAACAAAGTTGCTGCCGTAGAAGGCATTCAGGTATTAAATATAAATGAACTTGCTCAGGGCCTGCGGATGAGCCATCTACCAGGAGACCATGTGTTAATAGACCTCGTACAGAAGGGTCAGGATACTCACCAGGCCGTCGGCTATTTGCCTGATGGTACTATGGTGGTTGTTGAGCAGTCGAATGCCTACATAGGTAAAACAGTTGAAGTTGAGGTAATTCGAAGCCTTCAAACTGCAGCTGGGAAAATGATGTTTGCTCGTCGACTCGATACAGCAAAGAAGAACACTTCAGCTTCACTTCCGTCTGGCAGGCGGCCTGGTACGGTAGTATCAAATACGCCCGTTCGTGATCTGCCGCAAGCCTCAAGATCAGCTCATATGGCATCTCCAAGGCCTAACACAAAGCCTCGCCATCCGGAGACACAGGATTCTCAAGAACGGACGCACACACCACGCAAGAGGCAACAGGGATCTCCAAAGTCTGTACCAAATGGTGCGCCGCTCAATCCAGTGCATAAGTCAGCCGCCGCCGCTCAACCCGTGAAGGCTAGGCAAACAACGGCTTCTACACCAAAGCGAGTCCCCTCTAGTCAGTCTCAGCGCCGAAATAATCGACGCCCAGATAGAGAGGTCGCACTAATCGCACTAGTAAATAAGCAGGACTAATCTCCGCTATTACACGATAAAAGCTCTGAGTTCCCAGAGCTTTTATCATGTAAAGTATTATCGCCTACTACGTGGGTTACCGCGACTATCTCCTCAGCTCGGATTGTAGTTAGCTGAATCAGTAGCGGTGTAGTAGCCTGTATCAGTCACGGTGGCTGTAAGCTCGCCGGCGCTAGCGGCACTTAGATCTGAAGCACTGAGATTCCAGCTACCGTTAGAAGATATCTGCTTGCTCGCAACGACTGTTCCTCCAGATACGATTTGGATAGACTGTAGCGAGAATCTTCCGTGAGTGAAGTTGACAGTCGCAGAATTACCGCTAACGTTGATCGAAACAGTTGGCTGTGCATCGCCGCAGACGTGAGTGTCGTCGTCCTCATCTGCTTTGTAGCCATCATTAGCTACGACTATTTCCTTTTTTGAGATAGGGTCGGTAGATTTGGTGACATCGATCTCAATGCGTGCCGCTGCTGGCGTACAGTCGGTTGCTTTCTTTTTTGAGACGCGGTCAAACGTCATCTTGGCGTTCGTTAGCCCGGCTGATTTATTGTAGTACGCAGGATATAGCTCACCTTTGATACGCTGAATACCTGCGGGTTGCTCGTACCACTCACCAAGCGTGAGCTTACCTTGATCACTGTAAAACTTCGCTACACCCGCAAGGGTTTTGTCGAAGAACATGGCAGGGATGAGCGAGTTGCCTTGTTGTAGCGGAGTTGTGTCTGGATTGCCAAACCATACCGCCATAGTGAGTGACGGGGTGTAGCCTATTGTCCAGATGTCTTTCGGCACGACTTTTCCATTCTTTTCACCGTTGCTCGTACCGGTCTTTGCCGCTACCTTAACACCAAGCCCATTGAGAGTTGGCAGATAATCTTGGTTCCAGCCAAGTCCAGCCCGCGCCTTTGAATCTGCGAGTATGTCCGCGACGATGTAAGCCGCTTGAGGATCGATCACTTGCTTGCTGCTTGCCTTGTATTCTTGGAGTACCTGACCGTTGCTATTAGTCACTTTTAGGACACTGGATTGTGGTACGTATGCACCAAGACGGCCAAGCGATGCCGTTGCATTGAGGTGGTCGACAAGTCGAGTTCCGCATCCACCGATAGCGCTTGATAGACCCGCTTGTGCATCGGCTCCTTGTGTACAGTAGCCGGTATTGCCGAGGGCTCGTATCGTTGCCCATGTACTACCAGGATTGTTGAGCTCATTGATTGCCATTGCTTTGATTGCAGGGATGTTGCGTGAGCGTGCAAGTGACTGACGCAAATTGATATTGCCCTGGAATTTGCCATCGGCATCTTGCGGTTTGTAGTTGCCATCAAATGTTGTGGCGGTGTCGGCAAGTATAGAGCCGCTACCGTAGTTTGCTTTGCCTTGCCCCTGATCCTGGAAAAGCTGCGCCATTACCATGGGCTTGATAGACGAACCAGGTTGTATGTAGCCAGTCGTCGCGTTATCTTGTCCAAAGCCTTGGTATGAGAAGTCCCGACTACCGACAAGTGCGATTATTTGAGCAGTCTTTGTGTCTTCGATCGCGGCTGCGCCGTTTGAAAATCCTGCGTACTGAGAGCAGTTGCGGAAGCCACAGTCGCGATTTGTCATCTCACCGTTGAATATCTGATTCATATTCGCTTCCAGCTGGTTCTGTATGTCAATGTCGAGTGTCGTTGTAACACTGAGTCCGCCCTCGCCAACAACCGTTTTGCCAAGTGATTTTTCGAGTTGTGAGCGTACCATGAGTACAAAGTGCGGGGCCTTTATGCCAGTAAGCTGATCGGCAAGCGGCTTGATTTCATCGAGAATAGGTACAGCCTTTGCTGCGGTTGCTTCTTCTTTGGTGATAGAGCCTGTCTCGACCATATTGTCGAGCACCTTGTGCTGCCTCGTGACCAATGCCTCGTGACCTGCCACATTGTAGGGATCATACAGTCCCGGTTGATTCGGAATTCCAGCAAGGAGGGCACATTCCGGCAGCGTGAGTTCTTTTGACGATTTACCAAAGTATGTCTGGGCAGCTGACTCAACACCATTGCGTCGACCGCCATAAGGGGATTCATTGAGGTATAAGCCAAGGATTTGATCTTTGCTATACATACGCTCAACTTCGATAGCCAAGATTGCTTCTTTGATCTTTCGAGGGATACCTGCGATACCACGCTGTGCAGCTTGGTCACGGAAGAATACCTGCTTGACTAACTGCTGCGTGAGCGTAGACCCACCCTGTACGGCATTGCCCTGGGAGTTTGACAACAATGCGCGTAGTGTACCTGTGGCGCTTACTCCACCGTGGGAGTAGAACTCCTTGTCCTCAATGGCGATTGTTGCTTTGCCCATGCAGGGAGATATCGTCTTTGCGTCAACGACAAGTGTATAGTCTCCGGAGCCCTTATCCTCCCACAAAAGCTTACCGTTTCGGTCATAGTACTTCGTGACTGTTGTCTTGACGCGCTGTGCGAGGCTACCTGGACGGATAGCGTCGAGATCTTTGCGGTAGTAAGCAAACAGTGCTAGGCCAAGAAGTACAACAACTGCAATCATGACACCAAGCGTTTTTATGAGGGTGAAGAGTCCTTGCTTTGAGAACCAAAATTTTGCAACGCGCTTGGGGTGGAGTCGGTAAAAGAATCGTTTGACGGGGTGCTTTGGGAGTGTTGCTAAGTACTCAGCTTTTTTACGAGCTTTGACGTCCTTTTTGGTGCGACGCTTTGCCGCGATATTTGCATAGACGCTGACTTTGCGCGTCGGTTTCTTTGACTTGACCACGTTTACCACTTCCCCATAAGCAATATTATGTACAATTGTATCACTCTTTGTTTGCGGGCGCTAGCTGCTTTGTGCTACCATAACACTAGTAAATAGTAGAAAGGAACGTTTCATGGCACTCTCCGACGAGCTAGCGTGGCGTGGATTTGTAAATCAAACCACATTCGCTGATATCACCGACTTAGACAAAGAGTCACGAACGTTTTATTTAGGTGTCGATCCGAGTGCATCGAGCATGCATATAGGCAATCTAGCTGCCGTCATGCTTGTGAAGCATTTGTCTAGTGCTGGACACGTACCCATCGTGCTTGTCGGTGGCGCTACCGGAATGATAGGCGACCCAAAGCAAGATGTGGAGCGTGATCTAAAATCGCTTGATGAAATCGCGCATAACAAAGCAGGAATAGCCGCGCAGTACCGAACACTGCTGGACGGTGGTGAGTTTGAGGTTGTCGATAATTACGACTGGTTCAAGTCAATTGGATACCTAGATTTCTTGCGTGATATTGGCAAGCACTTCTCTATGACCCAGTTGCTGGACCGTGAATTCATTAAAGCTCGTATAGGTGAAGGTGGTATAGGTATTAGCTACGCCGAGTTTAGTTATAGTCTTATTCAAGGGTACGATTTCCTACATCTCTTTCGTGAAAAAGGTGCAACCGTGCAAATTGGCGGCTCTGACCAATGGGGCAATATGATTTCTGGTGCTCAGATGATCAAGAAGCTCGAAGGCGCAGAGGCGCACGTACTCACTGTACCACTAGTACTCGACAAAAAAACCGGCAAAAAGTTTGGTAAGTCCGAAGGAAATGCCGTATGGCTTGATGCTGCGCAGACGAGTCCGTATAAGTTCTACCAGTTTTGGCTGAACTGTGATGATGAAACAAGTGAAGATCTGATAAAGATTTACACGTTCCTTGATCGCGAGACAGTCGAGACGCTCATTGCGCGTCACCGCGAAAATCCTGGAGCACGTGAGCTGCAGCGCACGCTCGCCCGCGAAGTTACCGATATCGTTCATGGGCATGAACGACGTGAATCAGTAGAGCGAGTGACCGATGTACTATTTGGAAGCGCAGATATCAAGACGCTGCAGGAGCAAGATCTTGAAGCCCTTGCTGCTGAAATCCCAACGTTCGGCAAGCAGTCGGTCGTTTCAATATTGGTTGCAGCTGGCGTAGCTACAAGTAATGGCGAAGCTCGTCGATTGATTCTAGGTGGAGCTGTCAGTGTAAATGGCGAAAAGATTACTGATGATACCGAAATTTCGGACACGAGCTTGGTCAAAAAAGGAAAAAATAGTTTTATACTGGTTCGCTAGTATAAGGTGATGCCTCGATTTAGCAGAGTAGTGGGAGAATGAGCTTGTTTTTGGTTATCGTCAGGGTGATGGTATACTGAAGGCTCGAGATACTGACTAAAATTCCAAGGGGAACTAGTATGAAGAAAGTCATTGCGTTTGATGTCGACGATACTCTCGTCAAGTCAAAAAATCCGCTAACTCCAGAGATGAGAGATCTCCTAGCTAAGCTGCTAGAGCACTATGAAGTCGCTATTATCTCAGGCAGCCGCTTTGAGGTATTTGAAGTAAATATCATCGAGCCACTTATGAGTAAACGCCCAGAGCTTCTAGCTCGTCTTCATATCATGCCTACCTGTGGAACGCGCTACTATACGTACGATCAAGAAGTGAAAACCTGGGATATTGTTTATGCAGAAGATTTCACAGATGAGCAAAAGGCTCGTATTATCGACGTGTCTGAGAAAATTGCGCGTAAGTCTGGTTTGTGGCCAAGAAATCCACATGGAGAAGTGATTGAAGACCGTTTGAGTCAAATTGCATTATCTATGTTAGGCCAAAAGGCTCCCGCAGAAGAAAAGTATGCTTGGTATGCGGCACATGCTGAGGATGCAATTCGTCTCAAGGACGAGATTGCCGAAGCGCTGCCTGAATTTGAGGTGCGCAATGGTGGCACGACAACGATCGACATAACTCCAATCGGCGTTGACAAGGCATATGGCATGAAAAAACTACTGGAACAACTCCAGTTGAACAAAGAAGAAGCTTTGTTTATTGGTGACAGACTAGAGAAGGGTGGCAATGATTATCCCGTCAAGGCAATGGGCGTTGATACGATCGATGTTGATGGCTGGCAGACAACCCCTTACGTAGTACGGGGTATTCTTGGTGTGACTACCGATTAGCGTTTCGTAACATAAAGATTAGAATGCCTGGAACCAAAAATCCAGGCATTTTGCCTGGGCTTAGACGTAGAATACTCGTGGCTGAACTCATTCTACTCGGCGGAAGAAAGTGAGATGCGCATTTCCATAACTACGATTGTCCACCACAACAATTCCGTTTGCGAGATTTGTGATCTCACCTCTTCCTGGATGAGATAATACCATAAGCCCATTGGGTTTGAGAAGCCCTAATAATTTTGAAACTGTGGAAAACTGAGTGTCATGATATGGCGGGTCAACCAGTATGATGTCATAAAATTTCCCTTCACGAGTACTGAGCCAACTTGCTACAGATGATCGAATGATTGTTGTATCGTTTTCGGCATGTAGCGATGCAATATTTTTGGACAATATCTTTTGGGCAATTTTGTCACGTTCGACAAATGTCACATGGTTGGCGCCACGGCTCAAGGCCTCTAGCCCGACCGATCCTGTGCCGGCAAATGCATCTAAAATCTCTGCGCCGTGCACGCTTGATCCCAAACTATTAAACATGGCATTTCGGATACGTTCGCCCATAGGCTTAGTTCGCGTATTGTCATTGCTGGGAGCGTCGATTTGTCGACCACCGAACTTTCCGGCTATCAGGCGGATAGTACTCACAGCCCTGCCTCTATGTAGGCGCTATACCATGCAAACATCACGACCGAACAGATTTTTGGAATGAGCGTTTGTGTGGTTTCGCGGGCTAGCCTGGCATTCCAGCCCTGCTTCCAGTAGCGTTCGTACATATTAAGCGCATGTACCTCATGCATTGTATCGAGAAATAGCTTTTCTAAACCGTCGCGTTTTGCTGTCTCTAGCCAATCGTGTGACACGAGCGGATCGGGGAACCGTGCCGTCTTGATACTTGCTGCTACGCCAAACTCAAACATGATATGTGTCATGAATACGCCCTTTGCGCCCCAGTATTCCCAGTTCTTCGATAGCATTGCACGTTTAGACTCATGACGGATGACGTTTTTATCCATGATCGACAGGCGCTCTTCCTTTGGTTTGCCCCACAGCTCCTCGATCTTGTCGCTCAACGGGAAGTGGTGAGCGGGGGTTAGGCCATCAGTGATGGCATGTGCTATCCATGATGCTTCAAACGCAGCCCTGGCTTCATTCTTTGTCCGTAGGGCAACGACGAGATTGTCGTAGTGATCATTGATGATTCCGACGAGCTGTCGGTCATCCGGGTTTGTAGGGTCGATATAGTGCCACGGCTCGTCTACGCTCGGGCTCTTACGCTTGACGCCGTCTGGGCCGTTATTGCCCTCGAAGTGCAAGATTTCTTTGATGGCAGGAAATCCCGGTCCTACACCAGGCTGCTTTGACAAGCTACGACGAGCAATGCGATCGATCTTCTGATGTACGCCTATAAAGCCACCAGAATTCTTGTGAAACGTGGTTCCTGAATACATTAGCTCTATAGTAGCAGTAAAGGGATGAATGTGTCGAGGTATTGACTTATACTGCTATTCTGTTAAAATACAAACGTCATCCCCCTATCGAAAGGTGCATTATGAGCAGGGAGTACAGGCAACCGTTGCTGCGTCGTCATCCGGCCCTTGCCGAACTTGGCTGGCTCATCTGGCCGTCTGGGCTTATCCGGTTCTGGAGTACGTATCCTTGGTGTCCAAGTGGTGGTCAAATTTATCCCTGGATTGAAGTTTAGGGTAGTTTGACGCTTATGCTCTATTCATGTAGTATCGACACATGAATAGAGCATTTTTTAAAGCTGGTAAAAATACCAACCAAGTTAAGTGGCTATGGTTAGTTGTTGTATGCCTTGTGTTGCTATTGATTGGGACTCTACTTTATACAATGACCATTGACGGCATGTTAAAAAGCCATATGCAAGTAGAATACCAAAATCAACAAAGGATATTGTATGAGCAGCAGATTCGCGACTATTGTTACGATCGATCGATCATACCATGTGATAAAGGGCATATTTGGCAATGGGAAAGTAGCCATCCCGATGATGAGAAAGTCACTTTCCGCACTGAAGGACAAATCACGAACTCGATTTACCCATCGAAATTCTAGCTTTAGTTAAGTGTTGTGAGGCGCTGATATTCGAGGACTTGAGCTTGGAGGTCTTTGTACTGAGCTAGGTCTTCTCCGCTTTCAGCGAAGCGTATAGCAGCTTTTTGGGCGCGCGCTATGAGCTTGGTATCGGCCAGACTAGCGATTTGGAGGTTGAGCGGCCCAGATTGGCGCTTGCCGTAGATCTCGCCAGGGCCCCGTAATTGCATGTCGACTTCGGCAAGGTAAAACCCGTCGTTTGACTTTTCGAGTTCACGTAGGCGTTCACTTGGCTTGTTGGTCGTGCCCATCATCAAATAGCAGTAGCTTTGGTGACTACTGCGACCTACGCGTCCACGTAGTTGGTGGAGCTGCGCAAGGCCAAATCGTTCGGCATCTTCGATGACGATGACGGTAGCATTTGGCACGTCTACACCCACCTCTACTACTGTAGTGCTGACAAGGATATCGTACTTATGAGCTTTAAAGTCTTGCATGATGGCATCTTTTTCATCGGGCTTCATCTTGCCGTGCAGTAACCCTATCTTGCGGTGACCAAACACGCTATTCTTGAGACGTTTGTACTCTGCCTCGACACTTTTGACGTCGTTGTCAGGATTGTCCGATATGAGGCTACAGATGACGTACGCCTGTCGCCCGGCAGTAAGCTCGCGGTCGATGGCGTCGTAAATCTTTGCTTTCGAGACGGGTGAGACGATTTGCGTCTTGATCGGTAATCGCCCTGCGGGTCGCTCATCGAGTATGCTGACGTCGAGCTCGCCGTAGACGGTGAGCGCTAGGCTGCGAGGGATCGGCGTTGCGGTCATAGCGAGTAAATGTGGCAGGACGCCGGATTTATCTAATAGTTTCTGGCGCTGTTCCACGCCGAATCGATGCTGCTCGTCGATTGTCACGAAGCCGAGGTTGTGAAAGGTGACTTTGTCTTGGATCAGCGCATGAGTACCGACAACGACAGCGACACTACCGTTTGCGATGCCTTCGTATAAATTCTTGCGCGCAGCACTCTTCACACTTCCTATCAGCAGGCCAACTGTCACGCCAAACGGCTCCAGGAGCTTGGCAAGTGTCTCGGCATGCTGCGTTGCGAGGATCTCGGTCGGTGCCATGAGCGCTGTTTGATAACCGTGACTAGCAGCTTGACGAGCGGCAAGTCCTGCTACGACGGTTTTGCCCGAGCCAACATCGCCTTGTAATAGCCGATTCATAGGTGTTTTTTGTTCAAAATCTTGCAATATATCCCAGGCAGCGCGCCGCTGTGCGCTCGTTAACTGAAAAGGTAGCAGCGCGACAAACTGTTTTACTACCTCCATTTCAAATGGAATATGGTGACCGGGTAGCTTCTGCTGCTCACGCTTGTTTAGCTGGCTGGCGAGCAATAGGGCAAATAGTTCCTCAAATGCCAAGCGCTCGCGTGCTCTCGCAACATCATCGAGCTCTTTGGGGAAGTGCATCGTACTGACCGCCTCCGCACGATCCATCAGTTTCTCGCTCTGTAGTACCGATTCGGGTAATGTTTCGGGTAGTACGCTCATGAGAGGTCGTAGCTCTTCAAGTACTTTACGCACCACCTGGCTTTTCAGCCCGTTGATCGCATGATAGACAGGTAGTAGTCGCTCGGCTTGGATTGGCAAATCCTTTGCTAGTTCGGCACTCGGTGCGGTTAGCTGGTAGCGCCCGTAGTTGTACTCGAACTCACCGCTAAAGTAGAATTCTTCGCTACTCGCGGCGAGTTGCTGCGTACGATACGGCTGATTGAACCATACGGCATTCAGCTTGCCGCTGTCGTCTGCGAGTACGGCGGTAGTGAGCTTGAGGCCACGGCGTACCGGTCGTGTACTGATGGATTCGCACTTTGCACGGATCGTTACCTTGCCAGGCTTGAGCTCGGCAATCCTCGCTACTTGTGTGAAATCATCGTGCTTTCGTGGCAAGAATAATAGCAGGTCGCCAACCGTCTCTAACCGAGCTGCCCGCAACTGTGCTGCGATCTTAGGTCCGACCCCCTTAATTTGCTCTAGATGTGTCGAAAGATTCATCTCTTCTAGTATACCGTTTTCCTACACGCTATAGACATTATCGTCATAAAATGATATAGTAAATATTACGCGCACCGTGCGCAATTCTCAAGGAATAGGAGAGGCTATGCGAATCCGTGTCGGTATCTCGTTGCTTGTTGCAACAGTATTCTACGGCTATATCATCTACGCCGGAGTCCGCGTGTTGCTAGGAGCTACTCCCGTACCTTTGCTCGAACATGTTAGCAATGGTATGATTCTCACTCTCGCAGGTATGACTACTTTTGCTGTTGTGGCGATATTGCTCGCGAGAGGTCTTTCCTCTAAAGCTAAGCGAACTTCAGACATTGATGACGATGATGAGCCATGGGGAACCATTGTACATGATTTCACGGGTCACGGTAGTCCTAGGATGCCGTATGTCCCTGATCTCGGAGTCATTAAGACGCCCGGACGAACGCAAGCTCCAAGTCCCAGGTAAAACTACCTGGGCATTTTATTTTTCATTTGCCCCTTAAGATATAGCGTTGACTTGCAAAATCAATTACACTTATGTATAATTGATAAAAATCGAATCAGAAAGGACTCTTGCATGAGTGAACGTTCAGCAACAATTCGACAGGTAGAGGACGACCCGAGTGGGTCTATTTTTTTGCCAAATATTGAGACTATAGAGGATTATTGGCGAGTACGGCAGCAAGTTATCTTTGGGAGAGGCGTATATCGCAGTGCGCGATTAAGCGTCGATGGCATAGAGTGGCTGCTTAGTGAGCTTGATCGAGCCGCAGAGCATATAGGTTGAAATATACATCACTACCACCAAAGATAAAACCGACCATAAAGGTCGGCTCTATCTTTGGTGCGGATGAAAGGACTTGGTCACGTTCCGCGACCCCGACGCAGCGCGGCCATAAGCATAGCTTATGCCGGCTGACGTCCTTGCGACCTGCAGACTTGCAGCTCTCACCTTCACACCCGGGTGAAGGTTCAATTGCTTCACTACCAAAGTAAAGAACCAGGTATAATGCCTGGTTCTTTACTTTGGTGCGGATGAAAGGACTTGAACCTTCACGCCCGAAGGCACATGCTCCTAAGGCATGCGTGTCTACCAATTCCACCACATCCGCGTAATGGTAGGTATTGTCTCATAAATTAAGACATTTGGTATTGTACCAGGATTACATTGAAATTGCCAGTGTATATGAAATTCCCCGAGAGATCTCTCGGGGTTAGTGATTCACAAGGTCGCGATTGGCAGCGACAAAACTATTCCACGCGAAGGTTTCGGACGGCATCAGAGTCGTGCTCTCATGCATAATCACGCCGCTCCAACTCTTCGCTGCGTTAAGGTCGTCGATGTACTCGCTCGACAAACGCTCCGGCCGGCGCCAGACTCGAGCGCCAGCTATCTTGTGACGTCGGTAAAAGGAGCAGGTAGCAGACGCAAGCAGCACGGCAATTGCACCTAGCAGCCAAGTGGCCGCAGTATTGCTCATCGCAACGGCGAGCGCACATCCAGCTGCAAATCCAATCGTATAGCCAAACAGAAACAGAAAGTAGTGGCGCTGATCCTTATGCATGGATTGCTCCTTTGGATAGAAGGGCGACGCGAACTGCGTTTTTAATATTTATATCACTTTAGTATAAAAAAGTCTATTCTACGGTAAGCGGAAGGCTTCTTTGATTCGTATGATACCGATATGGATTCGGTCGCGATGAGTAAATACATACGGCTGAGTAGGCGTAGATTGAGATTCAAGCGAATGTCGAGCATCATCGACTAGCATCGCTAGGTGCTTGGTCGCGCTAAAGAAACGTGGATCACCAGTAGTTTCGGACAATCCAGTGTCGGGATCGTTCGATATGCGAGCAACGATAGGTACCATACCAGGCGTTTCATCATCCCAGTAATTGAAACTCTGCGGATTTACAGGCTCAGCTGACGCATCGTCATCCGTAGTGATCATATAGCGAAAATCAGCGACAATTCCCGAGTCGAGTCCTAACTCACTAAAGACGGCCATAACCGCGACACGCCCTTGCTCGAGTGATGCACGTCGTGAATCTGGCCGTAGACGCTCCGGACCATACATTGCCGCACGATTTTCGTCATCGACATAAATATTTCGAGGCAGAACAAAGCGTGGTGTTTCGATGGGTATCGATGCCACAGTTTCGGGCCACAAGTAGCTAGGGAGTGAGGTGGAATGCTCATATGCCATAGATAGCTCTATCATACGGTGTTTGATCGATTTTACAAGCATAACAATCATCAAAAAACATATGCTATAATTGACCTATGATCGAACAGGGGGAGTTATGAGTAAGGTTTCGACCTATTTGCAGAGTCATATTATAGGCGAGGTGAGCGTGCGCTCCGACGTGCGCGACGCATTTAGTACCGATTCTGGCGTACTGCAGATCGAGCCAGAGATGGTCGTCTACCCTCGTGTGACAAATGACATTCGCAAGGTAGCGCGCTTTGCATGGCAGCTAGCCGAAAAAGGACACCCACTCGGTATTACAACTCGAGGCGGAGGGACCGATACTACAGGAGCCTCGCTCGGTAAGGGACTTACATTAGCGCTAGCGGCTCATATGCATGAAATCTTTGAGTATGATATACGCCAACGCTTGGTGCGACTACAGCCAGGAGTCAGTACGACTGCTTTACAACAGGCTCTGCGACTCCAAAATACGACAATTCCTGTACTGCGAGGCTCTCATGGTAGCGGTACGATTGGTGGCGTTATCGCTAGCGCCGTTGGGGGCATGTATGCCACTGGCGGCAGCGTGCTAGATGCTATCGATCAGCTCGAGGTTGTGCTTGCAAATGGTGACGTCCTGCAAACAGAGCGAATTTCTAAGCGAGAATTGAACCGACGGAAGGGCAAAGAAGGCTTCGAAGGGGATCTCTACAGGGGTATCGATGGTCTTATAGATGAGTATGCAGAGGTTATAGCCAAGATCCCTTCGGGTGACTATGTAGGTTATAGTGCAATCGCCGATGTCCGACGCAAGGATGGTAGCTTTGATCTGGCACCACTTCTTATCGGCAGCCAAGGAACATTGGGGATTATCAGTGAAATGATTCTAAAAGCACAGCCTATACCGGAACATCGTTCAACGGTGGTGATGACATTTGAAAACAGAGAGCTTGCCCGCGATGCAATCGATGAATTGCAGCGGCTCGATCCAAAAGTACTAGAGTATATTGATGGCTCATTCTATAACCAAGCAATTCGTATGGGTAAATCATATGCTTTCTACGGCGCAGAGGTTCGCAAGAATGCCGTTGTACTGGTGGTGGGATTCGAAGCAGACAGCGAACGAGTGATCAAAAAGGCGCTAAAGCGTCTACACAAGACCTTTGGCGGTCATGAATCAGTCTCGTGTACCGTATTTGACGCCAAGCAGTCGGCAGAGGTTGAATCGATTCTAGATGTCGTCCGCTACGTCAGCGCACCCGAGCATGAAGATGTTGCGGCCTCTGCGCTCTACGCAGGATTTGGCGTACCGCTGTCTCATCTCGAAACATTTAGGCAAGGGCTTGATGCGCTTGCTACAAAGGAACATGTAGAGTTGCCGTTTGCAGGGCATGTTGCAACTGGTATATACGGAGTATACCCAACATTGTCGCTCAAAAAGGTAGGAGACAAGCAAAAAGTCCTGAAACTCATTGAAGGTCTAGCGCAGCTGATTGATTCTGTAGATGGGACGCTTATCGCTGAGGGCGGCGAAGGAATAGTGAAGTCACGTGCGGTACGCACTCGCCTAGACGAGAAAGAACGAGAGCTCTACGATGCTATCCGCAAAGTATTCGACCCCCACGGTACATTGAATCCAGGTGTCAAACAGGATGTTGATCTGAAGACACTAGCCGGGTACCTGCGAAGTCAATCGACAGTAGGTGAGCACGCACGATTCGGGCTATAGACTGATGGCTAACAGCTACCATGGTGTAGTTGATAACGATCCGTAGTGCGGACGATAACATACCAATATAAAATACCAGACAAAGGCCTGGTATTTTATATTGGTGCGGATGAAAGGACTTGGTCACGTTCCGCGACCCCGACGCAGCGCGGCCATAAGCATAGCTTATGCCGGCTGACGTCCTTGCGACCTGCAGACTTGCAGCTCTCACCTCTACACCCGGGTGAAGGTTCAATTGCTTCACTACCAAAGTAAAGAACCAGGTATAATGCCTGGTTCTTTACTTTGGTGCGGATAAGAGGACTTGAACCTCCACGCCATTGCTGGCACTAGCACCTGAAGCTAGCGCGTCTACCAATTCCGCCATATCCGCATGTCATTTTAGAGTACATATAGTTTTGATGTCATTTCGGACATTAGCTGACGCGCGCGTCTACGATCATTTGCGTTTCACGCAGCCGCCACATCCGCGTGTATGTATAGGAGGGGTTTACCCCTCCGCTTTGTTTCGAAATGAATTCGAAACTTCAGCTCCTCCCCTAAAAGCCGACACTGGCGTCGTTGCTCTTAAAGAGCGGAGTCTAGGTGTATTGCAGCCCGTGTATTGCGAACAATACTAACCACTGCAATATCCGTACTATAGCAAAATAACAGAGGCGGGGCAAGAGAACGACATAAAAATAAGCAGAATAGTATTGACAATTTGTCATGCTTGTGTTATTATGAAATCACGATCAGCGACAATCGATGTCGTGATCAGCACCACCTCATCCCCATCTGCAGTACCCGATCGCTCCTAACGGGGCGGAAAGAAGGTCATCATGGCCCGCAACGCGCAGCAGCAGTACACCGTCGACCGGTTCCCGGGTCTCGGCGGTATCGCCAGGGCGCAGCAGGCGCGCGACAACCAGGCCGCTCAGCGGAAGGCCGAGCGCATCGCGCAACTCGCCGCCGCTCGCGCCGAGCAGATCAAGCTCGCCGAGACCTATCGGTCGGCGCCGGCCGTACGCCACCCCGTCGCCCGTGAGGTGTTCGACGCCGTGCTCGCACGGTTCCGCACCGCCGAGGCCGTCGAGGTCGACGGTCGTCGCTACGGCGCTGTCGCCGTCGCTGTCGACGGCGTGACCACGGACGAGGACGTGGCGGAGTACTTCGCCGAAGACTCCAAGGTGCTGCAGCAGGCGCTCGAGGGCGCCACGTGGGCCCGGAAGGCCCTGGTGCAGTCCGGCAAGGAGCTGACCGATCGCAGGCAGGCCGAGAAGGCCGCCCGCGAAGAGAAGGTCTCCGTGTAGCGGAGGGGGGTGCAGTTCGGCCCCGGTGATGGAACGCGAGTTCCTGACCCGGGGCCTTTCCCTTTTCTTGACACTTTCCTGACACCGAGTACGGTGTCTTTTTGCGCATACTCGTGGCATACTAGAAAGTGTATGACCGAAATCTATCTGATGCGCCACGCAGAATCAACCATGCAAGTGCAACTTTCGACCACAGTAGGTGGGCGCCAAAACGAGATCGAACTGACTCCGAGAGGCTTAGAGCAGGCAGCACGAGCGCGTGACTACTTGCTCCGTCATAACATTCATCCGACTATCAGGCTAGCGTCGCTGGCCGTACGAGCTGTGCACACGGCGAGCATTGTGCTGGATACGCCTATCGCCGACATACGCCAAGATTGGCACTTTCAGGAGCAGACGCACGGCGAGGCCGAGGGGCAACCACGTGATCAAATATATACCAACGAAACACTGCACGAGCTGGCAGTACAGGGTATGGACTTTCATTTTCCAGGTGGTGAGTCCACGAATGAAGTGGCGCTCCGTATGATCGAAGGAATTATACAGGAGGCTCGAGCAGCTGGCCCTAATCAGGTGATTTTCATCGGCACGCATGGCATTGCCTCGAAAGCGCTCTTGGCATATCACCTTGGTTACGATCAGCAGTGGATCTATAGAACAATTGCCAACAACTGCTGCCTCACAAAGCTGCTCTTCGACGACGACACGCTCACCGTCGACAAAGACTTTATGCTCGTAGACACGCTCGCATGAATGATCCACGCAATGTTACCGACGAGTACAAGGGTAAACCGCTCGAGGATATCATCGGTGATCTAGACGATCGTGGCGTTTCGCTCGAAATCGCTATCGATAATGTCGAACGAGACTTTAATATGGGCACAATCGTGCGTAGCGCAAATGCTTTTGGGGTGCGACATGTCCATATCATAGGTCGCCGCCAGTGGAATAAGCGGGGTGCCATGATGACCGATAAGTATCTGCATGTACACTACTACACAGATACGCACGAGTTCCTGCAGGCTATCGCCGGCAAAGTATTGCTAGCGGTCGACAATGTAGCCGGGTCGGTGTCGCTCCATACTACTACGCTGCCACGAAATGCCGTGTTGCTCTTTGGTGCCGAAGGGCCGGGCATCCGACCTGAGCTACTGGAGCAGGCTGATACGGTGGTTTCTATCGAGCAATTTGGCAGTACACGTAGCCTAAATGTAGGGGTCGCGGCGGGCATCGTGATGTATACATGGCTGCAACAAAATAGACTATCCTAAAATTATATGATATAGTTTACTTGCAAAAGCATTCTCAAGGATGCTCGTTCCTACAAGAGGAGGTCGACCATGTCGAGTAAGCAATACAAGCGTGGTAAGGTACCGCTCAAGCAGTTTGGTAAGCGAGTGCTGTTTCTGGCTGATGTTGGGTGGGTACCGGTAGAAGCGCTCAATGACGTCTCTCTTCGAATGTATGCGTCGCAGGAGTCTGCCTTTGCGCATCAGTCTATCGCAGAGCTACTGGGTGTATCGAGCAGGCACCAGGTGATTACAGGGCTTGTGCGCGATGCCTACGAGTTGATTGCATCGGCATACCGATATAGTCGTGAGCGAAGCCTGGTGGGGCGTGCGTTGACTGAGGCGGTAGATCGTGCACGTATCTCGTTCGCCAAATTACATGGAGTAGACCCCGACAGGCTGATCGAATTGCTCGATGAAAATCGGGCATTCGAGGAAGCTGAGCGACATTGGCGACTTGCTACCGCCAAAGTAATCGAAGATTGGCCAGATGCTAGTCACAGATTCAATCTCGTGTAGTGTCCCAAGACCGCTGTCTGTAGAAGATAGCGGTATTTTAATTGACTTTTTGTACAAAATAGAGTATAATAGAAATGTTAGGGCAACCCAGCCCTTCGCACCCGAGAGATTGGGGATTTAATCATGACTACCACCGATGAGCGGCCGCAGGCTCCCATCTGGGACAAGCCTACCGCAAAGGACAAGGCAGACCGGCAGTTGCTGGTCTGGCTGATGCGAGCCGACTTCGTGCTCGACGGCCGAAGCCAGATCGACCCTGTTCGGCTCGCCCTGGACAACATGACGGCTCCGGCTCTGCCTCTCGATGAGAATGATCCGGACTCGCCGATGATTCCGGTGACGCGCCTGCACGGCGCGGCGCTGGTATACCTTGGCATGATCGTCAAGGAATACATGTGGGTCGGCTCGAATGAAACGACCACCCCCGAGCAGGCGGCGATCAACATCGCGCGTCGGAAGATCGTGGAGACCGAGATGCGGTCCGGTGCCACCGAAGCGGAGGCCTGGCTGCGTGTTGAGACCCGCAAGGAGGTACTTGAGCCGCTGGGTCGCGAGAAGCATCTCGTGGCGCAGGCATTCTCCCTCGCCCAGGTATTCTGGCACGAGGCCACTGCCGAGCTCAATGCGTTCATGCAAAAGCACGAGGACACTCCTCTGCTTGCTGGCATCGCCGCAAGCTTGCGCGAGGAGTACCTCAACAAGCCCTGGTAACAATCTCGTCGGGAATCCCGGCACCTACCGCTCTACGGAGTGGCAAGGGCCGGGTTTTTCCATAGGTATAGTTTGACAAATATCCCTTTGGGAAGTATCGTAGCTATACATCGCTAGACCAGCTAGCGCGGATATGTATCCCGGGAGGGTGTCATGGGCAAGAAGGGCGTAAACAGGCTCAAAGAAGTTGAGATATGGGATGGCATTAGCCTTGAGCCAAGTGAACTCGAGCTCATTGGGGAACGTGCGGTGCTCGTTGATGCTGCTAAACAAACTCCTGTACTAATGAGCGACAGGAGCGGTGTCCAAAAGCTTTATTGCTACGGTGATATTGCGGCAGAGCTCGCTGATCGAATGCCGCATAGGCCGGAAATAGCGCTGATTAGTTCAGGCAGTCGGGCTACGGTTGATGATCTGGGTGGATGGTTCTTGTATTCCTGGTCGAACAACAAGGCGTGGCATGCTGCGATGCAAGCAGTTGAGCGTCAAGTATCGTTTCACAATCTGCGTTGGCTTATCGATAATGCTCAAGACCATCATCGCGTCGTGGATTTCCAGAGCGGTGTAGCATTTTGGTATATGTCCTTGGCGAGCGTCTGCATAAGGTCAAGTGACCCCAAGCTACGACGTAGCGGCGCGAAGCTCTATCGAATGTATGATGAGCTTGGCACTTTGCCGCGTCAGTCGTAGAGACACTCAAATGCACATATCCGCATCGTCTTTCGTAGAAGAGAGGTGATGTGGATTTTTTATATCCACATAATTCTTATCCTTGCAAACTGTAGTGAAACATGCAACAATACTACATAAAGCATGGGCACACTTTCTACAGAATCATACAAAGGCGCACGCGACTGGTATCCGGTGGATATGCAGGCACGCAACTACATCTTTCGTACATGGCGCAAGGTAGTGCGAAGTTACGGGTACGAACAGTACGATGCACCACTCATAGAGCCGTTTGATATTTACGAAGCGAAGAGCGGACAGGAACTAGTGAACGATCAGACGTATCAGTTTGTCGACCGTGGCGACCGGCACGTCGCTATACGTCCCGAGATGACACCGAGCGTGAGTCGTATGATTGCCGCGCGGCAACAAGAGATTGCGTTTCCGGCACGCTGGTACAGTATCGCACAGTTCATGCGTTATGAGCGGCCACAGCGAGGACGAGACCGAGAGTTCTGGCAACTAAACTGTGACATATTTGGGGTCGTCGGTACCTTGCCCGAAGCAGAAATCATCGCAATGGCAAATGACATCATGAAGGCCTTTGGCGCCAAAAAAGACATGTATGTCATACGCATCAACAATCGGCGCGTGATCAACTTTATGATGGCACAGTACTTAGGACTCGATGCAATGCAAGCTCAGCTGATGATACGGTTGTTTGATCGCAAGGGCAAAGTAGCGCCAGAGGTCTTTCGCGATCAGGCTATAGAGATATTTGGACGCGAACAGGCGGGAAATGGCTTGCGCAAACTCGCGCAGGTACTTGCGGCAAAAACTATGGCTGACTTGCCAGAGGAAATTCGAGAATGTGATGCAGTCAAAGAAATCCAAGACTTGTTTACTCACCTCGAACGTAGCGGTGTGAAAAATGCCATATTCGACATTACGCTGATGCGTGGTCTCGACTACTACACCGGCATGATATTCGAGGTATTCGATACGCATCCAGAGAACGCACGAGCACTCTTTGGCGGTGGACGCTACGATGGGCTAGTGAGCTTGTTTGGCGGCGCACCAGTGAGTGCTGTTGGGTTCGCTCCAGGGCTCACGATGATGCAGTTATTTCTCGAAACACACAAGCTACTGCCAGAGTTTCATAGCAGCACAGATATCTATCTGGTGGTGATTGGCGACAATCTCAAAGGTGCGACCAAGCTCGCCAGGTCATTACGAAAAGAAGGGGTAAATATCGAACTCGATTTTACCGACCGCAAGCTAGATAAGCAACTGAAAACCGCTGTCAAAAAGCGCATCCCGTACATCATGTTTGTAGGTGATGATGAGTTGTCGCGAGAAGTTTACCCGCTCAAGAATACGCTGTCAGGCACAGAGAAAAAGATGAGCTTTGAGCGCATAATCACAACAGTGAACGACCGCAGGGCAAAGAGCGAAGACGACGACTTTGATATTTCGGAACTTCGCGGATAGATCCTTCCCGATACATCTGTTAAAGTATGGTATAATCAACAGTTATGAAAACGACTGTCAAACACCTATCCGATACTCGCGTGCTCCTGACGATTACCGCAGGCACCGATGAACTAGCCGCAGCTGAGCTAGTTGCACTCAAAAAACTTGCCAAAGACGTAAAGGTAAATGGCTTCCGCAAGGGCCATGTACCAGTAGAGGTCGTCAAAAAGAATGTCGATCCAAACGTACTTGCGCAAGAGACATTAGAAAATGCACTTAGCAAAGCAGTTGCCGATGCATTTCTGAGCGAAGACATACGCGTTCTCGAGCGTCCAGAAGTGGATGTGAAGAAGTTTGTACCAGGTGAGAGCCTGGAATTCACCGCAGAGGCAGATGTATTGCCGCAAGTAACACTTGGCGACTACAAGAAGCTGAGTGTTGAGCTGAAGCCAGCAAAGGTTACAAAGAAAGACATCGACGAAGTAGTTGATCGTATGCGCTCTGGTACCTCAGAAAAGAAAGAAACCAAAAAAGCCGCTAAGTTGGGAGACGAAGTAGTCATCGATTTTGTGGGCAAGATGGATGGAGAAGCATTCGAAGGCGGCACGGGTAGTGATTATCCATTGGTGCTAGGTAGCAACTCATTCATTCCTGGTTTCGAAGAAGCACTTGCGGGTGTCAAGGTTGGCGACAAGCGAGATATTCCGCTGACATTTCCGACAGACTATCATGCTCAGCAGCTAGCTGGCAAAGCAGTCGTGTTCGAGACGACGGTCAACAAAGTCAATGAAGTTGTTTTGCCAGAGTTAAATGACGAGTTTGCAGCAAAGATGGGACCATTTACAAGTGCTGACGAACTAGTAAAGGACGTCGAGCGTGAGCTCAAAGCGCGCGCTGAGCAGACGGCTGCCGATGAGCAAAAGGATGAACTCGTGAAACAGCTCGTTACCAAGAGCAAGGTTGCTGTACCGGCAGTGCTGCGCGAAGATCAAGTCAAATCGATCGAGCAAGACCTCATGCAAAATCTCATGTACCGTGGGCAAAGCCTCGAAGATTACTTTGCCGCTCAGGGCTTCAAAGACCGCGATGAGTGGGTAGAAAAAGAAGCCAACGACGCGGCTGATAATCGTATAAAAGCAGGACTCGTGCTTGCTGAGCTGTCAAAGGTGCTCAAGATTGATGCCACGGCCGATGAGCTAGCCGAGCATATCAATCGCTACAAAGAGCAATATGCCAACCAGCCAGACATGGCAAAACGGTTTGACGAGCCAGAGATCCAGCGTGAAGTTGCCAATCGCTTAATCACAGAAAAGACTGTGGATGAGCTGGTAAAGATCAACGCGAAAAAGAAGTAATCCTTCTTCGCAAAATAAAACTACCTCGCCATCCGGTGAGGTAGTTTTAGTATAAAAAGTCAATCATAATGTAGTGTATACACAAATTTAAAATGCTCCGTTTCCGGAGCTGACAAGAAACTGTCGGCGTGTGCAAAAACGGAGCTTTAGGTACGGAGGGCTCAAACGCATTGGGATGATGCGAGCTTCCATCTATCTTCTCGGTAGGTGTAGATAACTCCCATTTTCTTGCCAAGAAGAGCGAGAATGTAGTTTTGTAGTGAGTCCCTCAAGATGTAGACAGCAATTGTATCTTGACCTTCAGCGAGATCATCCATGATCTGATAGGTTGCACCTTGGTAGGTGAACTCGATCGCCCCAGGATACGGCTCATCGACTGGCCAATAGGCGTGTTCCAACCCCCCAAGCTGCCATGTCCCAGCATGACAAGGGAGAATGACCTGATCGTATGCTGGCGTTAGGAAACGTTTCAGCCACTTTGGCGTAGGTACGTGTGACATCCGCTCCTCCTAGGTGAGATACGGGCACAAGATGACCATACTATATCACCAAAACGAAAGTAATACAATTTTTAAAGATGCCTCGCTTTTCAGCGAGGCTTTGCCACGAACGGAACGTGCATTAGGATGGTATGTGCATTTGGAGCGAACAGTACGCGAACGCCAAATACGGTAGTGCCAAACTTGCCAGGGAAGTCATAGGTGTTACGTAGCCAATCTTGCAGTGCCGTATGGTAGCTTGCACTCAGTGCAGTACCATTGTATCGGATGTAGCTATAGGGATACCCTGCCCGATACCGAGCAATGATGCGTTCTGTAAGTGTCGCTTGCCACTCGGGTGACATTTCTGCATCTGTAGAGATGAGCTGATCCGTAACCTGCAACGTGCTGCCGGGCTTATACCATTTCGCATTGCGACGATGTTCTACATCCTCCTCGCTGTATCCGGGCGGTGTGTTACTACTTGTGGATACCGCTGATACCATGTTGTTTCACCCTTACATTGTTGGAGGGTACTTCTGGCAACTTAATACTATACAATAATACATACATAATGTAAATGTTTCTATAAAAATGTCCCACGAGTAAATCGTAGGACTAGTGTCACCATGGTACGTTGAACTTCACAAAGATGATAACTCCTTGGTGGGTTGTGTCATCGAGGTCAAACTTCAGTTGAGCGGGATTAGGAAGTGCTTTGCTACCGTACTTCTCCATCAGCCATGCGCGAACCGTGTCGTAGAAGTGGCCAGCGAGTACTGCAGGGTTATCGTGTCGGTACTTGATAGCACAACTTCCAGCACCTTCTAGGTATGACGCCCGAAGAATCGCGTCAACAGCCTGTCTCCACTCTTCACTATTCGGCGTCAGCTTGCCACTTATCTGTGTCTCATCGACAAAGTCTCGAAACGAGGAGGCTAAGTACTCGCTCCGCTTCCTCCAATCTTCCGTGCTGAATCCGGGCTGTGGCTCGAGGGATTTTGGACCAGTCATGACCTGACCTCCAGTTTGTGAAATGAACGAGTAACTACTTGACTATTCGCCAATAGTATAGCTGAGTATTTGTAAAATGCAAGTGGACTAGCATTTGTAAGGAAGAGTATTGGCACTCTAACTTGACGAGTGCCAATATCCTGAGTACAATAGAAAGTACTATGACAAAACCTAGCAACTACTTAGTACCAAACGTAATTGTAAAAACACGTGATGGTGAGCGTGGCTACGACATCTACTCTCGACTGCTCGAAGATCGTATTATCTTTTTGGGTGAGGAAGTAAACGAGCATACGGCCAATGTTGTCGTAGCCCAGCTACTACATCTTGCAAACGAAGACCCCGATAAAGACATTCAATTATACATAAACAGCCCAGGTGGTAGTGTATATGACGGTTTCGCTATTTACGATACAATGCAGTTCATTAAGCCGGATGTCCAGACAATCGGTATTGGCTTGCAGGCGAGTATGGGAGCATTCTTGCTTTCAAGCGGCACGAAAGGTAAACGCTACCTGCTGCCAAACTCTCGGGTAATGATTCATCAGCCGTCTAGCGGTACGCAGGGTAAGGTAACCGATCAAGAGATTAGTCTCCGTGAAGTCATGCGTATCAAAGACGATTTATCTCGTATAATGGCAAAGAATACAGGGCAAAAGCTCGAAAAAATAAAGGCAGATATGGAGCGAGACTTCTGGATGAGCGCTGACGAGGCAGTGAACTACGGTATTGTTGATGAAGTGTTGAAAAACGGTCTGAAGTCAAAAAAGAAGTAGCACTCTATGTAGCAGTTGTGAATATTGCATTTATAGTGACTATAGTATATAGTTTTTAATCGAAACACCCTACGACGAAAGGTGCAGAAGATGCTCTGGACAGGTGTTGCTATCGGAGTGATTGTTGTGGCGTTGGCCACTTGTCTGAAGGCCGTCAGAAAGCGCATGATTGCTCGCAAGCAACTGAAGAAGGATAATTTCGTCGTTGCACAGCAGTTTCGCAAGGATGCCAGAATTCTGTTGGTTATAGGACTTGTGTTTCTGGCTGCTGGAATCGTCTTGTTCGTCCTGACAGGTGGTCTCGTTCTCTTTGGATTCTAGGTGCTGTTTCGTTGCCCGGCTTGATGTTTCTGCCGGGTATTTTATTTACCGCCAAATTAGAGATGATTGCTTGAGTGGGCTATTGACAGACATTGCTACTGGGTCTATAGTGGAATGTAATGAAGATTGTGTAACGTGGGTTATTAGTATACTACGCCTCTGGCGTGGCGTTTTAGTATGCGGACATCCATGTTAAGTAAAGCTTCGGCGCCGAGTTGTGACAAGAGCTAACCCACCTCTGTTATGACTGTTTGAACCAATCAATTCAACAACCTAATACTCTTCAAGGAGAGGGAGTATCTATGCCTAAAGCGACAAAGACCAACGCACCTCTTTCTCGTGTGTTTTTCACCGAGAACGATACTGCGCTGGAAGTACCAAACCTCCTGAGCCATCAGAAGGAGTCTTGGAAAGACTTCATCGAGACTGGTCTCAGCGAGATTTTTGCCGAGTTGAATCCTATCGAGGATTATACCGGACAGAAGCTCGAGCTTCGTTTCAAGGGATATCATTTTGATGCCCCAAAGAACGACGAGAAGTTCGCAAAAGAAAACAACTTGACGTTTGACGCGCCACTTCTCGTGGATGCCGAACTGACAAATAAAGTCACAGGTGAAGTCAAGGAACAAGAAATATACCTCGGTGATTACCCATGGATGACTGATCGCGCAACGTTTGTGATCAACGGTACTGAGCGTGTTGTCGTTAGTCAGCTGATCCGTTCTGCCGGTGTCTTCTTCACACCAGAACGTGGTGTTGGCCGCAATCTCTATAGTGCAAAACTTATTCCAGGTCGTGGTGCATGGCTCGAATTTGAAACCGCTGCTGGTGGCGCTCTGTACGTCAAAATCGACCGTCGGCGCAAAATCCCTGTCACTACTCTCCTACGTGCCCTTGGGTACTCGAAAGTGTCAGAGATAAAAGAACTTTTCAAGGATATCGACACCGGTGAAATCAAATACATCGATGCAACACTAGAAAAAGACCCTAGCCATGGTGTCAATGAAGCATTGATCGAAGTATATCGCCGCCTCCGACCAGGTGACCTTGCAACAGTCGACAACGCACGCCAGATGATCGAGCGCATGTTCTATGATTTCAAGCGCTTTGATTATAGCCGCGTCGGTCGTTACAAGCTCAACCAACGTCTTGGCATCGATGTACCAAACACTACCGAGAACCGCGTATTGAAGCTCGATGACCTCGTTGCGATCATTCGCGAACTCATCCGCATGAACAATACCCAAGAGGCAGGTGATGACATTGACGCATTGTCAAATCGCCGTATCAAGCTTGTCGGTGAACTCGTAGCACGCCAGTTCCGCGTCGGTATGCTCCGCATGCAGCGCAACGCTATGGATCGTATGAGCATGAGTGATCTTGCTACTGTTACGCCGAGCCAGCTTATCAACGCTCGCCCGGTAGTCGCAGCGGTACGTGAATTTTTCGCTAGCTCACAACTTAGTCAGCTCCTTGACGAAGTGAATCCTATTTCTGAACTTTCGCACAAACGCCGCCTAAGCTCTATGGGTCCTGGTGGACTCAGCCGCGAACGCGCTAAGTTTGACGTGCGTGACGCTCACCCAACACACTATGGACGTATCTGTAGTGTTGAGACTCCAGAAGGTGCAAACATTGGTTTGGTACTCAACCTTGCGACATATGCACGTATCAATGAATACGGGTTTATCGAAACTCCTTACCTAAAGGTAAAGAACGGCAAAGTAACAGATGAGATTGCCTATCTTGACGCAAGCCAAGAAGTTTCTGAGGTTATTGCTGACGCCGGTGCGTCACTCGACAAGAATGGCAAGTTCGTCAAAGAGCGTGTCTCTGCACGTAAGTTCTTGAAGCCTGGTCAAGTTGATGTTTCTGAAGTGACCTACATGGACGCTGCGCACAAGCAAATCCTTGGTCCTCCAGCGTCACTCGTGCCATTTATCGAAAAGAACCGTATCGACCGCTCGCTTACAGGTACAAACATGCAACGCCAGGCTGTGCCACTGCTACAGCCAGAAGCGCCAACTGTCGGTACAGGTATCGAAGCAAATGTTGCTCGCGACTCAAGTCAGCTTGTTGTTGCAGACGCAGCTGGTGAAGTTGTTCGTGCCGATGGCGACATTGTAGAAGTGAAGTACAAAGACGGTACAAAGGTATATAGTCTTACACACTTTGCGAAGAGCAACGACGATCGATGTATCAACCAAAAAGTCCGTGTGTCGCGTGGCGACAAAGTAGTCAAGGGCGACATCCTTATTGAAGGTATGTCTATCTCTCAGGGTGAACTAGCACTTGGTAAAGACTTGCTCGTAGCCTTTATGCCATGGGCTGGCTACAACATGGACGACGCGGTCGTCATTAGCCGTCGTCTCGTAGAAGACGACACACTAACAAGCATCAACATCAAGGACTACAATGTAGAAGTCCGCGAGACGAAGCTTGGTCCAGAAATTGTCACGCGCGATATTCCAAACGTATCTGAAGATTCACTTCGTCACCTCGACGAAAACGGTATCGTACAGGTTGGTAGTGAAGTATCAACTGGCGATGTACTGGTTGGAAAGATTACTCCTAAGGGTGAGCAAGAACTTAGTTCAGAAGAACGACTCCTTCGTGCAATCTTTGGTGAGAAAGCAAAGGACGTTCGCGATACATCGCAGCGAATGAGCGGTGCCGGTGGCGGCAAAGTAGTGGCAGTCAAGATCTTTAGCCGTGAGAATGGCCATGAGCTTAAGGCTGGCGTACTAATGCAGATCCAAATCTTCGTTGCGCAGCTGCGCAAGATTTCTGTCGGAGACAAGATGGCTGGACGTCACGGAAACAAGGGCGTTGTTGCCCGTATTCTACCTGTAGAAGACATGCCGTATCTTGCTGACGGTACTCCAGTTGACGTTGTCTTGAACCCACTTGGTGTCCCAAGCCGTATGAACCTTGGCCAGTTGTTTGAAACACACCTAGGTATGGCGGCACGAGCACTTGGCTACAAGGTAGCGACACCTCCGTTTAACGGTGTGCCAAATGATGTTATCGAAGCAGAGCTCCAAAAAGCTGGTCTCGAAGCAGATGGCAAGAGCCAATTGTTCGATGGTCGTTCTGGTGATGCCTTTGAAGAGCGCACAACCGTCGGTGTTATGCACATGATCAAGCTTCACCACATGGTCAGCGACAAGATTCACGCTCGTTCAACCGGTCCATACACTATGGTTACCCAGCAGCCACTTGGTGGTAAGGCGCAAAATGGTGGTCAGCGATTCGGTGAAATGGAGGTGTGGGCGCTTGAAGCGTATGGTGCAGCGACAACACTTCAGGAAATGCTCACTATCAAGTCTGACGATGTGTATGGCCGTGCAAAAGCGTACGAGTCGATCATCAAAGATGACATTATCACCGGACCAAAGCTTCCAGAAAGCTTTAACGTCCTCGTGAAAGAGCTTCAGGGTCTTGGACTCCGCGTCGACTTGGTTGACGAAAGCGGTAGCCAGACTGACGCCGAAGCTGTCATTGAAGTCAGTGGTCCTGCAGACAAGACCGTCCCTGCTATCGACACCGAGGTAGAGACAGTGCTTGACGAAGCCGACGATCTCGGTGAGATCAGTGACGAAGACGGTGTATCGGTCCGTGAAATCGACGAATCTGGTGAAATCTCAGAATTTGAGGAAGCCTATGATGAACCACAAGATCAAGAATTAGACGAAGAGGAAAGGGCGTAACTATGTCACGAGTTGTACCTACTTCAGGCATCGCCGACTTCGACGCGGTGCGCCTAGCCGTCGCTAGTCCAGAGGATATCCTCAAATGGAGCTACGGTGAGGTAACGAAGCCTGAGACTATCAACTACCGCACGCAAAAGCCAGAGCGAGATGGATTGTTCTGTGAGCGTATATTTGGTCCAGTAAAGGACATCAATCCACATGACTCAAAGCTCAAGGGCGTACGCTCTCGCGAGGCTGCAGTCGACAAAAACGGCGAGCTTGTTACAAAAGCAATCGTTCGTCGTGAACGTATGGGACACATTAACCTTGCGGCGCCTGTCGCACATATCTGGTTTATGCGTGGTACGCCTAGCGCTATGAGTCTACTACTCGGCATTACTGTTCGTAACCTCGAACGTGTTGCGTACTTTGCTACCTATGTCATCCTTGATGTAGAGGACGAGAAGCGTGAAGAAATGCTCGCTAATCTCGAAGCTGAGACTGTTGCCGGACGTGCAGCAATCAAACTTCGCTATGAGCGTGAAGCAGAAGCCGAAGGTGCCGATGTCAAGAAACTTGCCGAAGAGCAATCACGTGAAGTCGAGGAGCTCGACAACAACTACAACGTCAAGAAATCGCAGCTTACCTTGCTCGTGAAAGGTGCACTTATCAACGAGAGTGACTTCCGTAATCTTCCTGAAGAATACGAAGAAATCATCACCGTAGGTATGGGTGGTCCTGCGCTCAAGGCGCTTCTCGACGAGGTTAAACTCGACACGCTTATCGCAGAGCTGCGTGAAGAAGCCGAAGGCGCTAAGGGTCAGCGCGAAAAGAAAATTCTCAAGCGCCTCAAGGTTATCGAGGGTATGCAGCTTGCAGGTATTGAGCCATCAAGCCTGTGCTTGACTGTCCTTCCGGTAATCCCTCCAGATCTACGCCCAATGGTGCAGTTGACTGGTGGCCGATTTGCCACTAGCGACCTCAACGACCTTTACCGACGTGTTATTAACCGTAACAACCGCCTAAAGAAGCTCATCGACCTCAATGCGCCTGAAGTGATTCGTCGCAATGAAATGCGTATGCTCCAGGAAGCAGTAGATAGTCTGATCGATAACTCTGCTGCTCGCGGTGGTCGTGCGGTGAACGCTACCGGTGGTCGTCGTCGACTTAAGTCGATCAGCGACATGCTCAAGGGTAAGCAGGGACGATTCCGTCAGAACTTGCTCGGTAAGCGCGTTGACTACTCTGGCCGTTCGGTCATCGTGGTCGGTCCAAAGCTAAAGATCAACCAGTGTGGTCTCCCAAAGCAAATGGCACTCGAGCTCTTTAAGCCGTTTGTCATCAGCTGGCTGATTCGCGGTGAGTACGCGCACAACATTCGTAGTGCAACTCGTCTCATCGAGGCTGGTGAGGCAGTGGTATGGGATGCGCTCGACGCAGTTATCGAAGGCAAGTACGTACTCCTCAACCGTGCACCATCACTTCACCGTCTGTCGATCCAGGCATTCATGCCAAAGCTCGTCGAAGGTAAAGCTATCCAACTGCATCCACTCGTGGCATCAGGTTTCAACGCCGACTACGACGGTGACCAGATGGCGGTTCACTTGCCACTCTCTGACGATGCTCAGGCGGAAGCTCGTGAGCTCATGAGTGCTGTCAATAATCTCTTGAAGCCTGCTGACGGTAGTCCAGTGCTTAATATCAACCAGGACATTGTGCTTGGCAACTACTACCTGACATACAACAAGCCAAGTGCTCAGACAGACACTGTTGCTGTCTTTGCTAACAGCCGTGATGCCGAACTAGCATACGACATGGGCAAGCTACAGCTTCAGAGTCCAATTCGTGTTCGCACAAAGGGTGGTATCCGTAACACAACACTTGGTCGCGTATTCTTCAACGAGATCCTTCCAGAGGCGTTCCCCTACAATGACAATGTTCAGAACAAGAAAGAGCTCAAGAAAGTCTTGGCGCAAATCTTCGAACAGTATGGTGCAGAGGAGACAGCGAAGACTGCTGACCGTATGAAAGGTTTGGCGTTCCGTTTTGCAACAACATCTGCCGTATCGACTGGTATGCAAGACTACCTCACCTTTGACGAAATCGGTGACTTCGTGAACGAAGGTGACGAGAAGGCTGCTCTCATCTCTGATCAGTACGATCAAGGTTTGATCACTGACGATGAGCGCTACAGTCTTACTGTCGCTAACTGGCGTGGCGTCGACCGTAAGGTAGAGGAATTCCTACGTGAGGAACTCGCAAACATGGATACAAGCGTGTCTACGATGGTCAACTCTGGTGCGCGTGGTAACATTACCAACGTCAAGCTTGCGAGTGCGATGATCGGTATCCAGGTGGACGCTACCAACCGTGAAATCGAGCTACCTGTTCGATCGAATTTCAAACGTGGTCTTTCGAGCCTAGAGGCCTTTGTGGCAACTCGTGGTGCTCGTAAGGGTCTGATCGACACCGCCCTCAAGACTGCTGACTCAGGATACTTGACTCGTCGTCTTGTCGACGTGAGCCAGGATGTCTTTACTGTCGAGGATCAAGACGGCGATGATCAAGGCTTCTCGATCTTCCGTGCAGAGTCAGAACTCACGATGATCGACTTTGGTAACCGCCTTTACGGTCGCTACACGGCCGAAGAAGTTCCTGGTCACGCAGCCGCTGATCAACTGATTACTCGCGCGATTGCCGACAGCATCCAAGCTGACGACAAGATCACTGAAGTCAAAATTCAGTCTGTGCTTTCTACGAGCAACCTTACAGGTATCCCACAAAAGAGTTATGGTATCGATATGTCGACAGGTAACCTTGTCGATGTCGCGCAGCCAGTCGGTGTTATCGCCGCACAGTCAGTGGGTGAGCCTGGTACACAGTTGACGCTTAACACCTTCCACAGTTCTGGTGTTGGTGGCTCTGACATTACCCAGGGTCTACCACGTGTCGAGGAGCTCTTCGAAGCTCGTCAGCCAAAGGGTCAGGCAATTATGTCTGAAGTTACTGGTACAGCTGATGTCTGGGAGGATGGCAAGAAATATGTCGTGCAAGTCACCCCAGAGGCCGGCCATGTCGAACGCATACCACTTGAGGGACGAACAGTTGCGGTAAAGGCTGGTTCTAGCGTAAAGGTAGGTGATGTACTCGCAACTGCCGACGAATCCTCGCGCCCACTTGTTGCACCATTTGACGGTGTCGTTGAAGTGGCTGAAGGTACAATCGTAATCGCGGCAAATGCAAGCTCACCAGTCCGCTACGAGATCCCAGGCACAATGCAGCTTGTTATCTCAAAGGGTGACCGTGTTGAAGCAGGTGACCGCCTAACGATCGGTTCACTTAATCTGCATGATCTCATGCGTCTCAAGGGAACCGAAGCGACGCAGCGCTACATCATCAACGAAGTATTGCGTATCTATGCCGCACAGGGTCAAGACGTTGCCGACAAGCACCTCGAGATCATCGTGCGTCAGATGTTTAGCCGCGTACTCGTTGAGGATCCAGGTGACAGTACCTTCGTCATGGGCGATATTGTTTCAAAGGCAAGCGTTGTTGAAGCAAATGCGCAATTGGCTCCAGAAGGCAAAGAGTTGGTACAGTACACGCAACAACTACTTGGCATCACTAAGGTGTCAATCTGGAGCGACAGCTGGCTATCTGCTGCATCCTTCCAGGACACGACTCGTGTGCTGATTAGCGCTGCTACCAGTGGTCGTGCAGACAAGCTGAACGGTCTCAAAGAGAACGTCATCATCGGACGCAAGATTCCTGTCGGTACTGGTGTTGTTGGTCTCAGCGACGAGCCTACGCCAGAGGATGAGCTTGTAGCCGATCAGGCCGCAGCTGTTGAGGATGAAATCTCGGTAGACGTAGACCTCGAATCGTAGTTTCTGCTACAATCCAAAAAATCACCCCAGTAGTGGGGTGATTTTTGTTGGAGAATGAAATGCCCTACTGGTGCAGTAGGGCGGGGTAAGTCGGTAGAGACTCTAGATGGTGATCTCGGGAGCATAAGAGAGACTGACAATTCCAAGGCCAGGACCGATGACACCCATAAGGTTGACCAAGGCATCGTAGATCGTATGCTCTGCGCCTAGTGCAGTATAACACCGGAATGGCCGTTCCTCACCTGTAGAACGATCAAGATACTTGATGTCTAGCGAGTAAACTCCAGGACGCTGAGCGTCATCTATGCGAGCAATGTAGGTGAATTTCGCCTCGTCAACTTGCTTGCCAGTATCGAACAGTAGCATGTCAACTATGTCATCGGGCGACGCGGGCGAACCGCCGGCAAATATCGTGGCGATCTCGAAAAGCGTCGTATTCTCGATACTGCCATCCCAAGACTTCGTCTCGATTGTCGCCAGTACGAGATATTTTCCAGGTGCGTAGCCGATGTCCATGGATGCTCCTTGATCCTCGGTGGTTGCTAGGGTTACTATATTATAGCACATTTCACTTCTATAGCAATATATTAGTACCCTGTATAAAATATGCCTGTCTACTTGAGTAGACAGGCATCAGTACTAAATAGAGGCGCAGTGGAGAACACCGACTTCAGCTCCAAAGTCGATAGCGGTGATTCGAGTTCCGTTTGAAACATGCTGTAGTGTAACCCCTCGCAGTTGCGAATTCGCAACTCGCTCAGCTGACTTAGCGGGTACAAGCACCTTGACTACTGGCCTCAATTCACCGAAGTCGACACTTACGTACACCCATACGTGCAGAACACCATCCTCCATGTGAGGAGACATGTTTGCAACGCTAGATACCATTGCGCGGATGGTAATTGGAGTGTCCTCATTGATTACGGCGCTAGGGTGCCTTACGCTCGCAGTACTACTCATGACAACCTCCCTGGCTAGCGTGCGCAGTAGCTCTGCGTCACTGTCATACATTTATTACAGCATACTAAGGGTAAAAACGCAATTTTTGAGTTGACGGGCGGCAGGGTTGCTGATACTATAGTCTAGACACCCTGGTCTAGCAAAAGGAGTGGTCAATGGCCGAAGCGGTACTATGCGCATTTCTCGCTATTGCTACTGCTGCAGTTATTGCATTTGTATGGCTTGTAGTGATGGCAAAGAGGCGCAATACGACCACGTTTACGCAGTTAGGTCGCAACAACTTTTGGACATTTGTGTTTAGGGCTACCTGTGTCCTCGCTTTTGTGGGTGTGTGGATCGGCGCTATCCTACTGGTGTTCAGCCTCGCATGGTATCTCGTTTTCGCAATCACGACAGTCTCCCAGGTGGCGACTGCTGCAACACTGAGCATGCTCAAGGGAAGGCGAGCCAAATCTCCCGGACAATAAGTTCGGGTATTTTATTTGTGCTGCTTGTGTGTAGCCAGCTAACCATATACAATATGACCCAACAGAGTTTATAGTTTAGGTAAAGGTTTCGTATGCAAGAAAATCCGCAGCAACCGGTGCAACCCCAGAGTCCACCACCACAGCAAAATCAGCCCCAGGGCTATGCGCCGCAGCCTAATTTACCTCCAGTCCAGCAAACACCCCCAGCTGTCCCTGCACAGCAAGGAGACTACCTACACCCAATTACAGATGGTCCGAAAAAAACCTATCATCCAAAGCGTATGATTATTGTTCTGAGCGTAGCAGTGGGATTGAGTCTGCTGATCGTCGCATTACTTGTTCTATATGCAATTCGTCCTGCAAAAATAACCGCTCACCAAGAAGAAACAACACAATCAGATCAGCAGTCAAATGTAGCGGTACTTACTGCGAGTGACACCCTAAAGCTTGTACAAAAGCATCTAAGCGATCCCGTCACTGCTAAGCGTGCAATTACCCTCCCAGTGATCGCGCCAAAAAAGAAGTTCTATACAGTAATTCCTGAAGATACGCCCGTCGAGGGAACTTCCGCACCCGTAAGTCCAGGTGATGTCACTAAGGTTTCCGCAGCGATACTAAAGGAATTTGAAACAAAGAAGTTCACCAAAATTGAACGCCAAGGAATGGATAGTGTGACGGGATACTTTGCCTACTTTACGCGTGATGACGTACTGTGTCAGATGTCAATCGCACCAGCAGTGACCGAGGCCGAGCCGCAGGTGCTAGAAGTAGACTGTACCGATATCGCTCACTATAGCGAATACGCAGATGCTCAGCAGCCGCTCGTATCGCTCTACACACCGGCAGCTACCGCAAGCACTTACCTAGGATTTACCGGAAAGCCGAATGTAAAGCCCAGTCAAACTGCCGACTATAGTTTGGTTGAGATTCCCGTAAGTACGGTTATCGATCAAAAACTAACTTCAACAGGTACGGTGGCACTGTTTTACCAATCGCCTGACAAATTGTGGCACTACTTTATCGACCGTGACACGGGAGTGCTCGTAGATTGCTCTAAGTACCGAACACCGGAACTGTTGTCGGCATACGCTGGAACTACCTGTAGTGTTTCGAACTCAAGCAAGACAAATGTCGTGACCGCTCCAAAAACACGTCGCTAGATGCAGGAACCAGTGTATACTAGTAGGTAACTATGGATGAATACATACAGAAGGCAAAGGAAATCACAAAAACTTGCATAGACTACGTACTGGCCAATAGGCAAAAATTCATTGTAGGGGCGTTGCTTGTTGCAGTGCTCGTACTGATTGTTTCATTATTTGTATATAACAATAGATCAAAGATTACCTACCAGCCACCGCGTGCTTGTGATCTCTTTTCCGTAGAGGAATCTCACGAACTCCTAGGAGAGGACGTTATCAATAAAGTGGATGATCCAGTTGTCTCAGGTAACACTTCGACTACGCGCTGTAGCTATACCGATCGCAACGAGATTGCTGACAAGATGAAGATTGCGGCTGTTGCAATTCGTTCTGGCGTGAACGATGAGGGTGTTCATGAGGTAAACGAAGCATACTATGCAAAGAAACCTACTGAGAATATCGAAAGCGTGAAGGGATTAGGAGACGATGCGTATTTTTATGCGCCCCTCGGTCAGCTCAACGTCCTGAAAGGGCGGGACTGGTATATCTTTAGCAGTGGAACACAACAAGTACAGATGAACTCTCTCTCAGATGCAATGCTACTCGCAGGTCTGGTGATCAAGTAGCATGCTGTACTCGATATACCCACTCATTTTACTCTACTAGCGTGAGCGATTTTAGCTCTGAAGATGGTAGAGTTTTTTCATTGCTCATGCCCCTAGACGAAACGGTTATAATTTGCTATAATCATTCATGAGTTTCTCTTTTGTGGATATGCGAGGTTGTGTGAACCCGTACTATTCGCAACAAGACGTCTATCATCGCAATGCTAGCGAAGGATAGGCAAAGAACAGAGCCTTTAGCAAGCTCGTCATATTTGTCAAATATAATCTAAAAGGAATGTTTTAGATGCCAACAATCAACCAATTGGTGCGCAAGCCTCGCCAGACTGCGAACAAAAAGTCGAAGTCACCAGCGCTTGGTCGCATTCATAATGCACTCAAGGTGCGCTATTACAACCAAGACGCCCCGCTGAAGCGTGGTGTTTGCGTGAAAGTAACGACCAAGACTCCAAAGAAGCCTAACTCGGCACTCCGTAAAGTTGCTCGTGTTCGCCTGACTAATGGTCATGAAGTATGGGCATATATCGGTGGTGAAGGTCACAACCTCCAGGAGCACGCAGTCGTGTTGATCCGTGGTGGTCGTGTACCAGACCTTCCAGGTGTTCGCTACCATATCGTTCGTGGTGCGCTCGACCTTCAGGGAGTTGCGAAACGTCAACAGGGCCGTTCAAAGTATGGTGCCAAGAAAGCGGATAAGTAATCATGCCTCGTAAAGTAACCAAGAAACTACAGCGAAACATCAAGCCTGACCGCAAGTACCAGAGCGTACTTGTACAGCGCCTCATCAACAAAAGCATGCTCGATGGCAAAAAGCTTGTCGCAGAACGTGCTGTCTACGGTGCGCTCGAGCAGGCTGCAAAGACACTGAAGAGCGAAGATCCTCTGGAAGTGTTCGAAAAATGCATCAAGAACATTAGTCCTAGCTTCGAAGTAAAGTCACGCCGCGTCGGTGGTGCAAACTACCAGATTCCGTTCCCGATCCAGGGTCATCGCCAGCAGCACTATGCCTTTATGTGGCTCGTACAGGCTGCCCGCGCGAAGAGCGGTATGCCGTATCAGAAGCGCCTCGCTACCGAGATCGTCGACGCAGTCAACGAAACCGGTTCAGCCTTCAAGAAAAAAGAAGATACTCACAAAATGGCAGAGGCAAACCGCGCGTTTGCACACTTTGCCCGCGGATAAAGTATTCGCTAGGCACACAAAAGACGGCTCGCATGTGCGGGTCGTCTTTTGTGTAGGTTTGCTCGTCATGACATCCTGTTTTTAAAAGTTATGCTTGCCTAAAGTGCTTCACTTGTCTTTAATATATTCATGAAAGAGCGGCCGCCAACACCAACATTTGAAGATATCGTGGAGAACTATCGTGCAGAGATGGAAGACCCTGCATTAGAGCCGTTGCTTCAATGCGTTCGCCGCTATAGTCAAAAAATCGATGGCATGCCAATCTCAACACGAGATGCACGAAAAATCAGAGATGAGCTCAACAATCTGCTGGATATTGCTGGCGGGAACAGGGAGGACATATGTGTACGCGTATCGGGCAAGGCTCGACTATTCAATGAAGGAGACGTGACACAACTACAGACATCGGTACTACCACCCCATCTACACGGGTTTCATCTCGATGGTAATCAGCTGGATGCCGATGGTGTCTATTACCCGTTGCATCGCCAACTTTTAGCACTCGACTATATCTCTGTTGACCCAGTAGGTCCACTTGTGAAAGGGCAGGCGCTCCATCGCATCAATTTTCATATGTCAGCTCGTGCGAAAGATTATGACGAACTTGCTGACTACGAGTACTATGCAGAGAAAGTGGGAGATAACAACCCTGTTCCCGAAGATGAGGAAGAAGAGGATTATCTAGATGTCATAATGCATGCGCATGACGTCGACACTATAGAGCTACACATGAGCTCACTTGAGCGGATTGCACGAGATCTCCGACGGGATTTTCCTGCGATAGCTGCACAGTTTGACCGATTTTCTCTAGCCGGTGACGACTCAGAGCGAATTCGTATCGCTGGCGATCTTGCCCTTTCGTTTGACTGGAAAGGGACTCGCTACACTACAGTAGAGGAGCGACAGGAAGTTCTCGATACGATAGGCAAATTAATCATCGAGAAACTACATCTAGACACCTCGCTATACCTCATTACGCATAAAGGGCTTATATACGCTGTTCGGCACGATGATAGTCGTATTGCGCACATCGATAGTACACCCCATACAACGTCGGGTATTATCGTTGGGTGTATTTTTGCCAGCGACGGTGAAGAGATCAACCTCGGCAATGATCACATCGAACTGTCCGTCACCTTACTTGTATCTGCGCCAGCAAGTGGTCATGGCCGCGGTGATCATTTACTGATGATTCCCGCGAGTTCCGTAGTAGAGGTGGCCAATACACGAAATGACTCGTTTTTCTTTGAATCTCTTCAGGAGATGCCGGCGCAACTCGAGAGTCAGTCGATGGAGGATATTCCGATTGCGCCAGTTGAGAAGACCGATCCTGAGCTCACTACCGATACACCACCAAATACAGAGCACTCGGTATACTCTTATGATC
>JBASZO010000009.1:0-25771 GCA_049660945.1 Saccharimonas sp. (SeqCode) | reverse complement strand
TAGGTGCAAGGTGGAAGTGCGGTAACGTATGGAGCCGAAGCATACTAATAGTCCCATTGCCTTTTTATGTCCTTATCACTAGCGTTAATGCTTGCATTAACAACAGTGGTGAGGTAGACTTAACTAGTAATTGGTGTTCATCACCAAACGTTGATCTTTCAACTTACATATCCGTGCCGTATCCAGGACATCGAAGCGAGGTTTTGACCCACTCCTGAAATAATAGGAGCTCTAAAAGCGTCCAAAACCTTACTTCGGTGCCCATGGCGATGAGGAAATACCTGTTCTCATTCCGAACACAGAAGTCAAGCTCATCAGCGGCGATTATACTGCCACAAGTGGGAAACTAGCACGGTGCCGAATTATATAAAGCCCCTCCGAATAGGAGGGGCTTTATCTTTTGTAGAGTCAATGGTATGAAGTTGGTGGTCAATATGCTTATGGTATAATAGTATCTAAAGCATAGAAACAAAAAGAAGCGAGGGAACATGAAACTATCTCCAGCGATTACCTCCAGTAAAATAACCATACTATCCTGTTAGGGTGAGCGGATGGGGTTTAGCAAGCTAAAAGATCTCCGTATCGTATCAACGTTTCGAGTGCTGCCGATGCGTGTATATCTACTATTGCTCGCCGGCATGGTACTGGGGTGGTATGCGTTACTATATATCGTTCCCCGTCCGGTGGAGCTCACCTATGCGAGTGAGCAGTCGTGTATAGCGCAAGCGACCTTTCTTCCGTCGTTGTATCGTGAAGTAAGCAATGATTCTTTTAGTGCTACTACCGAGAATACAGTAACAGTTGCGGGAATCCCCCTTGTGAGCTCAAAAACTTGTATTTCTCCACAGGGATCATTAGAGGTTGGAAATAACAGTGTTGCAATCGCGCCTTTTGGTGGATGGTTTTTCCGCTACAATCTTGCAGTGAAGGTGCCTGAGCCGCCTAAAGCTAACACACTCTCCCTTGATAAGGCTATACCTGTGTCAAAGCCTTTAGATATTTCACTCTCCTCTCCCGATATACTACATACATACAAACTCTCTACATCGGGCCGGAGTACCACATGTTTATCGATAGAGGCTTCGATTCGCTGCGATATACCGAGCCTAAAGTTGGAGCAGGGTAAGCGGTATGATATGAAGCTACATAGATATCTCATGCCGTCTTCTAAAGAACTGGTCATGTCACATAGTGTCCAAACGCTTACGGCGACAACAATCGTTGATGGGTCGATTAAGGCAAACGAGACCGTCTATGATCGTCCTCAGGAGTTTCGTTTTACTGCAGATAAAAAATTGCGTAGGGCTATGGTAAGTCTCAAGAAAATGGACGGTTCGCCCGTAGATGTCAGAACTCGCACAGACGGGCAATCAATCGTCACTTCGCTAGATGTCGAATTGGATCGAGAGAGTACTTACATTATGTCGGTTGATACGCTCGAGGCAGAGGACGGAAGTGGGCTTACAGAACCATACATAATACCTTTTCGCCTATCTGGTGGACCGAAGGTGACGGGGGTGAATATTGGCAAATCGGGTGTCGCAGGCTCGGCTCGTATCGTTGTTACGTTCGACCAAGAGCTGTCGATTGACCAAGATATTAGCAAACTAGTGTCGTTTAGCGGGGGTACTGCCACGGTTGGTCGATCGGCAAATCAATTAACCTATCAGCTTCAGTCATTGCCTCTGTGCACTCCATTCACGCTTAAGATTGAAAAGGGGATAGCGAGTAAGTACGGTATATCTTCAACTGAAGCCTGGTCGTATGCTTCTCGTACCTCATGCCACACTGTCTCGGTGTATGGGAGTTCAGTGCAGGGTAGGCCGCTCGTCGCGTACTACTTTGGAAGTAGCGGTCCCGTAACTATGTATGTCGGTGCAATTCATGGCAATGAAGCCAGCTCAAGTGGAATTATGAAGGCCTGGATCGACCACCTAGAGGCCAACCCAAACTTGTATGAAGGCAAGCGAATCGTTGTTGTTCCCACGATCAATCCAGATGGCATTGCAAGGGGAAGTCGTACGAACGCTCGTGGCGTGAATTTGAACCGCAACTTCCCTACGAGTAATTGGGTGTCGGATATCAATGATACTGATGGAACTCATGTTGCAGGAGGTGGTACACAGCCTCTTTCTGAGCCTGAGGCGAGCGCTCTAGCTACGCTTACAACAAGTATCCAACCACGTCTCTTGCTATCGTTCCATGCGGTGGGTAGTTTAACTGTTGGCGATCCGGGTGGGTATTCGGCGGGATACGCCGCTCGCTATGCTTCGATGGTAGGCTATAAAGACGCGACCGGTCAGGGTGGCACGTTTGACTACGATATTACCGGTGCATACGAAGATTGGACATACGCCAATAGAGGAATTCCGAGTATGGTTATAGAACTTGGGAGTTATGGGTACTTCAATTTTGCTCATCACCGTGCAGCGCTTGAAGCGATGCTACAGTAGCAAATAGAGGAATGCTCTACTGCTCATTATCTGCCTTGTAGTCTACTAGAGGATAATGAAAACGACCTATCTCGCAGGTAGGTCGTTTCGCTTTTCTCGTGTCTCGCAGCACGAGAATCTTTTTTATCTTGGTGAATCAGAGTGATTCAAACAGGTGCATATCTATAATATCGCACCCGATGCATAAGTACAATAGTTTTTATATCATATAAAATACATATGTAACCATTGACATTTTGAAATGTTTGTGCTAAAATGAAATTATACACATAGCATATGTGAGGTAAAGCGAGGGTTTCTGCTACTTCAAACAGAGGTAGGGAGACCCTGTTTTTTAATATAAGGAGTATTATCAAATGGCAGGTACTAAAGCAGGCGGCATCAAGGCTGCACAAAAGAACCTACAAAAAGACCCAAACTTCTACGCGAAGATTGGCGCCAAGGGTGGCCGTGCAGGCAACACTGGCGGTTTCGCTGCTAACCCGGCACTTGCACGAATCGCAGGTGCCAAGGGTGGCCGCATCTCACGACGTGGCAAAAAAGCTGCAACAGCAGTTGCTGAGTAGCTTATAGATTCGGTATCAAAAAACACCCATTTAGGGTGTTTTTTGTGTGGAATAACGACGTAGCTCACACGTACGCGCTTCGTTGACGCGCCAAGCGTGTCGACAGGATAGGCAACGATATGTCGATGCGCCCTCCTGTAGCCCTGTGCTCGTACACTGAGGGCAGAGGCTTCGACTATGGAGCCAGTCCCGATAGGTATCGAGTGAAAGCTCTATGAGCGTGCCATCTATCGCTATATCGAGCTCTCGGGCTAGTGCTTCAGCTTGATGCCATGCTTCACTTTCCATTTTTAAAAGGGTGACGTCGTGTGCATAGGTGGTATGATTCAAAAGCGCATGGCAAAACTCATGAAGTAAGTAGGGGACAGCCTGGGAGTGAGTAGGGTTGTAAGTGATAGTTCTTGAGGTGTGGTTCCAAGAAAAAATCTCTCCTTCCATGAATGTAGGTAAAGGAACGTTTCGCTGAGAGGCGAGACTATTTAGTTGTTGAATTAGCGAGGTAATCTTTTCCATAGTAGTAGCAGCCGTATACAACAGCCTCTTCGGGGTGCTGTGCTTGGACAATTTTGGGAAGCTGAATGTGTGCAGGTAGTCTACGTTGGAGGATGATTCTAAGTTGTTCGCTATACTTATGGAAATGCGTTCCTATACTTCCGCCGATGATGATAACCTCGGGTTGAGTAAGTGGTATGATTGCTAGGAATCCACGGCTAATACGGTCAGCAATACGGTTCCATATACGTACACTTTTTATGTCTCGTGCCATTTTTCGGTAGACGCGTACGATTGCTCGGCCAGATGCGAACTCCTCCCAGGGCTGAACTTTGTGGCGGTATTCTACGAGCATGCGACCTGCTTCGCTCAGTCGCAGTCCTTTATCGATGTCGCCATTGGTACAGAAACCGCTACCTATTCCTGTACTGACGGTAATGTATAGTGACGATAATGGGACCGGATTAAGCGCACGTGTCTCAGAGAGTCCACCTAGATTGGCGTCGTTTTCAACAAGGATCGGAACCCCTGGTAGTAGATCCCCGAGGCGATGTTGCACATCGAAGTTCGACCAGCCTAAGTTTTGGCACCATACGGCAACGCCTTCTTTGACGATGCCAGGCAAAGCAAGGACAATAACCTGCACCTCCTCGGGGGTGAAGTTTGCCTGGATACACTGTTTAAGTACGCGCACGTACTCTGTTGGTTCACCTGGAGTGGGGAAGCGAGCGATCGTTCTCATCTTGCCATTCTTTGTTGAAAATGCACAGACAAGCGTCTTGGTCCCACCCGTATCGATAGCTACAATCATGCATATATAGTACCATAGTACGGTCTCGCTTGCGCTGGTGTGGATAAGTCGGTATAATAACAGATAGACGTAAGATGCTGTGAGAGGAAATACTAGAGATGACTCGTCGAAATGAACAAGGTAATGTGGTGGTTTTTGTTATTGTTGGTGTGCTCTTGACGGCGGCGCTCGTCGGTGCAGTATTTGCGGTGCGACATTTTCAGAAGTCAAACGGCACTCACGACAGCGTACCTGTGACAAAAACAGTCGATAAAGCGGCTGAGAGTAGCAACGACAAGAGTTCTGGTGCGCAAAGTGGCGCAAAATCATCGAGTGACCAGGCGTTGAAAGATGCGCTTGCAGCACAATCTCAGGCAGAGAAAGACAAGCAAGCTCGTCAAAATGCTGCACCGGCAAACAACGGTGCGCCTAACACCTCTGACGCAGCGAACACAACGGCCACGAATCGCCTACCAGAGACTGGGCCAGAATCGACACTCATGGCTGTACTTGGTATGAGCCTGCTTGCTGGTACGGCATTTGCCTATGTGCGCTCCCGCCGCCTCATCTAGACTATTTCTCTCGACTAGTGTATAATTGAGTACAATCTGGGCGCACTATAGTGTATTTGGTGCGCCAAGAAATATCAACGATAAGAAAGGAGAGTGTCAGTAGCGTACGCGCAGTATGTCGCGTGTATTACTGATCAACTTACTACCTATGGCAAATGCCACAATAACAATGGATGAACTGCTCGCTGGCGACAGTGTAAAGCAGCTCGCAGCCGGAGAAGTAATTACCGGTAACGTACTAAGTGTACGTAAGCACGAAGTATTAATCGATCTTGGAGCACAAGGTGTTGGTTTCGTGCCTCGTCGCGAAGTTGGTTTCAACCGTCAGCTCAATATTGGAGACGAAGTGACGGCAAGCGTTGTCGACACAGAACTCGATAACGGCTATTCGCTTCTTAGCCTCCGCAAAGCGGCAAAAGATCGTGGATGGGAAGAAATTTCAGCACGCATGGATGCAGGTGAAATCATCGAGATTGCACCATATGATGCGAACCGAGGTGGTCTACTTGTTGAGTACGAAGGCGTACGCGGCTTCTTGCCAGTATCACAGCTTTCTGCCGAACACTACCCGCGCGTTGGTAGTGCAGACAAGGATGAAATCCTTGCTCGTCTCAATGCTCTTGTTGGAAAAGGTCTCAAAGTTCGTATTCTCGACTGCGACCGCAAAGCAAACAAGCTTATCTTCTCTGAGAAGGAAGCGGTTAAAGATGGCCTTGCTGCTCGATTTGAGCAACTAAAAGTAAACGATACTGTAAAAGGTGTAGTTACTGGCGTCGTTGACTTCGGCGTGTTCGTAAACGTTGACGGTATCGAAGGTCTGGTGCATATTTCAGAAATCTCTTGGGAGCGTGTGAACAATCCTAGTGATTACGTAAAAGTTGGAGAGACAATCGAAGCAAAGATCATCTCTATCGACAAAGAACGTCTCAGCCTCAGTATCAAGCAATTAACACAGGATCCATGGCTAGACGAAGTCGAGAAGTTCAAAAAAGGCGATAAGGTAGAGGGTACTGTGACGCGCATTACGCCGTTCGGTGCATTTGTACAAATTAGTCCTGCAGTTGAAGCACTTGTGCACATCTCTGAGCTTGGTGGTGGCAGTGATGTTGACCCAGAAAAGGTCTTCACACTTAACCAGCGTAAAGAGTTTATCGTGCTCGAAATTGACAAAGATAATCGCAAGATTAGCCTGAGTCTCACAGACAAGAAAAAATAACCATGTAGTTCATGGATAATTGTCCCGGCGAGCGGCCGGGCAGAAAGGAGCAACAGAATGAGCAGTCAAGAGAAAAAAGTTCTCATCATCGCCGACTCAATTACCGTAGGCGAGCTCGCTGGAACCCTTAACCTGTCCGTCACTCAGCTCGTCGGTGAATTGTTCAAGAACGGTATCGTTGCAACGATCAATCAACGTATTGATTTCGAGACAGCGGAGATTATCGTATCAGAGCTTGGTCTAGATGTAGAGCTAAAACGTAAGGAGACTGAGAAAGTATCAACGCAGCGTCTCCACGCACCATCAGAGAACGCTACTGAACGTCCTCCAATTGTCGCTGTTATGGGACATGTTGATCACGGGAAGACGACACTACTCGATAGCATTCTTGATACCAAAACGGTCACGGGGGAGGCCGGTGGTATCACGCAGCACATTAGTGCATACCAAACAGTTCGTAATGGTCGAGCTATTACACTACTCGACACCCCAGGTCATGAAGCCTTTGCTGCCCTGCGCCAGCATGGTGCTGCATTGACTGACGTAGTGATTATTGTAGTTGCGGCAGATGACGGCGTAATGCCTCAGACGATTGAAGCAATCCGTTTTGCGCGTGACGCGCATGCGCGTATTGTCGTTGCCATCAACAAGATGGACAAAGAAGGTGCGAACCCTGATCGAGTGAAAGCACAGCTGGCAAGCGAGCATCAGCTAAACCCAGAGGAATGGGGCGGCGATGTCATCATGGTGCCAATTAGCGCCAAGCAAAATGAAGGTATCGATAAGCTGCTCGATATGGTTCTGCTGGTATCTGACCTCGAAGAACTACGTGCTGATACTGATGTTTCTGCCGAAGGACTTGTCATCGAAGCACATATGGAAAAAGGCCGCGGCCCTGTCGTGAACTTGCTTGTTGAGCAAGGACGTCTAAGCCCCGGTCATTTCCTGGTTGCCGGTACTGCCTATGGCAAAGTACGCACGCTTCAGGATTTCAAGGGCAACGCGCTTAAACAGGCTGGTCCGTCTACGCCAGTGACCATTACGGGATTCAAAGAAGTGCCACAGTTTGGCGACATCTTTACAGCAGTTAAGAATGAAAAAGAAGCACGAGCTCAAGTCGAGCGAGCACGGTTGGATGCCGAGCGAAACGCAGCTAGTACAAATGTGACGGGTGCTGACTTATTGAAAATGATGACGCAAAAGCACGATTCCCAAGAGATGAATGTCATCGTGAAAGCTGATGTTCAGGGTTCACTGACGTCGGTTATGGATAGCTTGCGACTAGTTGATACTGGTGGTGAGATCGATCTTCGTATTATCGGCAGCGGTGTCGGTAATATTAGCGAGACTGATGTTCGGTTAGCGAGCACGAGTGGTGCGATTATTTATGGATTTAATATTGACCTGCCGCCTGCAGTAAAACGTTTGGCGATGCGCGATAAAGTGCAGATACGTATTTACCGTGTTATTTATGAGCTGTTAGACGATGCGCGCAGCAGCATGGAGCAGTTGCTTGCACCAGAGGTAGTCGAGACGGAAATCGGTACGCTTACTATCAAGGGCGTGTTTCGTACGGCACGTGATGAAGTGATATGTGGCGGCGAAGTCACAAAAGGTAAGGCCATTGCTAATGTCCTCGCGCGTGTTATGCACGGCGAAGAGCAGGTTGCCGAGGTTGAAGTTATATCTGTACAACGACAAAAAATTGAAGCAAAAGAAGTGTTCGAGGGCGAGATGTGTGGACTTAATCTCAAGACGAATAAAAAAGTTCAAGTTGAGATTGGCGATAAACTACAGTTCTTTACCCGTGAATTATTGAAGCGAACGCTTTCTTAGATTGTCGACTGTCCAGCGTGTAGCAATAGCGCAATATCAAACGATATTGCGCTATTGCTTTTGACTTATTGGTCATGGTAGCATAGAGGCAGAATCTAAAAAATAAAAACAATATCGAAAAAGAAAGCCACACCACCACTATGGCAGAAACGACACCAAATCAGGGATCACAAGCCTCTTTGCCCGACCAGAAAGGAGGGTTCAGTGTAGATCCTGCGACACAGACTGCTCTGAATGAGCGAGTTCAGGCTGCGCAACAAGCGGAAGCAGCCGAGTCTAGCTCTGCTACAGGTGATAGTAATGCGTCGCACAACTTTGGTGAAAGTTGGCATCTTTTTCGAGAGACATGCGTGCATAACGATGATGACACCTATACTGCACCCGATGGCACTGTCTATAGCGAGGACGGATATGTGATATCGGAGCCTGAGGTGACGGAGCAGGGCGAACAGGAAGAGGGTGCGGACGAGAGGCCCCTTGAAGAACAGTGGCTAGACTATTTAAAGACAAATAATCGTGAACGAGCGATTCAGGATGCGATATCTGCTCATAGAGCAGCGCACGGGAATGATTCGACGTGGAAATATTCCGATGCACTGTCAGCTGCGCTCAATAGTCCTGAAGTGTTAGAGAAAATCTACACGAAGGAGCAGCTCGAGGATGGTTGGCATCAAGACCCTGATAACGAAAGATACATTAGGGGTGCTGTTAGAGCTATTAATACAGAGCGTCGTGCAGCTAGAGTGGCTCGTCAAGCAGCTCGGGAAGAACGAAAAAGAATTGGCGATATCGAACAGCAGGGTGGCGATGAGTACTTAGAGCTTCGCAGGCAGGAAGCAGCGAAGATCAAAGATCGCCTGGAGGAGATTACGGCGGCAGTGAATGCGGCACGGGACGCTATCCCACAGGATAAAAGGGGGCGGCTAACGATTGCTCGGCGCCAGGCACTTGTTGATGCGGGGATATACTCTGAGGAGCTTGCTGGGATGCTTCCTCGTGGGTACTATGAACAACTATTTGTCGATGCAGCCGGGCTTGCAGATGGTAAGGATTTGGAGCCGGTTCAGTCTCCTCCTCCGCGCCAGCAAGACCCAGCTACGCGTAGCGGTGATCGGATTGGGCAAAATCCACCTGTAGATCCTGAGCAGGAAAAGAAAGATAAAATTGCCGCTCTCGTGGTAAAAATTGGGATCAACAAGATAGATATTTTGAAACTTGTAGTAGAAGTAAAAGATCCAGCCGACATGGCCGATGACGCAAAGCAGTCTCGGGTTATTCGCGACACTCTCAAGACACTCGGAATAGTGACCGATGCTGACTTTACTGGTTTGGATGACGCGGACATATTGGCGATCTTGCAAAGTGCAAGCCCTAGCGTTCCTGTGCCTCCTGGAGGTAGAGGTACTACTCCAGGGCAGCAGAGAGCTCAGCCACGCATTCCAAATCCTCCGGGTATACAGTATCCGGGTCCTGCACCAGGTCAGCAACGGACACCACCGCCTCCGGCCGGTCGAACACCAGGTCAGCAACAGGTGAGGATTCCAAATCCTCCGGGTGCACCGTATCCGGGTGCTGCACCAGGTGCTGCGGGTGCGCAAAGTAGAAATCCTAACGCACGCTTCCAAGCAGTTGAGCAAACGACGCATTTGAGCAATATGCTCACGAACGTTGAGTTAGCAAAACTAGACCAACTCGACGTAGCAAGAGATAAATGGGCGAAGATATCATCAAAACGGCAGCGACGTATGTTGTTTGGTTGGGCCGTAAAGCGCTCTCGTAAGTTCAAAGAGGCAAAGGAAGAGTATGAGCAGCTGTCGCGCGAGGTGGGCAGGATTGGTCTACAAGATAAGTTAGCTGCCGCCTCTACGTCATTGCAAAAGAATGCAATCGCAGCAGAATACTGGATTGCCGAGCAGAATGCCGTGCGCGAGAAGGCAGCGAAGTATACCACTGATCGAAGATGGTGGAAAGCGGCCAACGGAGTCTCGCAATGGCTGAATAAGGGTCCAAAAACATGGCGGGTTGTTAAGCGCGTGGGGATTGGCGTTGTGGCTGGTGCTCTCACGGCCGCATCTGGTGGGGCTAGCGTAGCGCCATTTATTGCCGGGCTGACGGCATTTACAACCGGACAGCTCAAGAACCTAACCGGTGGTATAGATACGCTTACTGATGCACAAAAGGCGAGTCTGACGAGTGCACAAATACCTCGTATTATTACGGATGAAGAGATCTTAGCGAGCCAAGCGGCAAAGTCCGAGGCACTCTACAATAAGGATAGTCGCATTCAGCAGAATAAGCGTGCGCGCAAGCTTGCAAAGAACGCGATAATCGGCGCTGCGACAGGTGTAGGATTTCATTATGGTCATGAGCTACTTCAAGAAGGCCAGGAATATCTTTTTGGCTCCGATAGTGCGCATGCTGCGGCTGGCCCAAGCGGCACCGAAGCCGGTCCGCCAGATCCCAGTAGTGGGGGAGGATATGATGCTGTGTCAACTGGTCCAGATACTCCAGGCTACGGTCTTGGTGATGCGGGTCCGCAGGATGCGCTACCGTCTGCTCCATCTGGCCATGAACTCCTCAATTCAACCGATGCGTTCTATGTGAAGCCAGGTGAAGGGTGGTACGAGACCTTCCAAGACATGGGTATACCGAAAGAGCATTGGGCTGAGGTATTGAAAGACGCAGGTCCAAAATTAGAAGATCTTGGTGTAGCTGATTTTCATAGCGCAGATGGCCAATGGTGGATTTCGCAGTCTGGAAATTTGAAGCCTGAGGTTCTACAGACTATCGCAGATTCATCGGCGAAGTTCGGCTATGCATTTAAACCGATAGCGTAGTGATATACTAGTAAATAGCAATACAATAAAGGGGTACAAAGTAACATGTTTCAGTTAGACGATAAATTTCTCGAAGAAGTTGGACTCGGTGGCTTGCCAGATGAGCAGCGTCAGATGTTTCTCGATCACTTCCGTGAGCAACTAGAGCTACGTGTTGGGACAAAGTTGAGCGAGGGACTGAGCGACGAACAGCTACAAGAGTTCGAGTCGTTCATCGACCGCAACGAAGAAAAAGTAAACACATGGATCACTGCAAACGTACCAGAGTATGAGCAAGATCCTATTTATCAGCAGCTCAAGGCTGGAGCCCCTGAAGGGATTCCTGCAAGTGTTGTACTCGCAGAGTATGCATCGCTCAAATGGCTTGGTATTAATCGACCAAACTACAAAGAAGTCGTTTCGCAGACCATGGCAGAGCTAAAGGCAGAGATTATCGCGAACCGAGATGCAATTCTAGGTGGCGATCAGTCGCAGCAAGCTGCTTAAGAAAGTGGATATCCACGCAGAAATGCGTCTGCATCCATGATTTTGCCACTCGGCGCAACAAGCTCATCTATAGACAGGAAGGCACCATTTGCACACTGTACGTCAAGTGGTGTTTTCTTTGTCATGACACCATGTACTTTGGTAACAATTATTTCGTGGCCACCCAGAACTATGCGTGATTTCGGATACCCTAATTGAGCACGTACTTGCGCTTCTAGGTCTCCGGGGGTGCGTGTAGTTATATCGAGTAGAGAGTCTTCTTTTGAAAGTAATTTGCAGTAACTTGCTGCCGATTCATCTTGGGGAGTTGGCTCGAGTATGCCATCAATGATGCTTGGTAGTTTTTGGACGAGGAAATTAGCTCCAAGCATACCGAGTGTTTGGTAGAGTTCGGGGCGTGTTTCGGTATAGTCGAGCGCGTAGGGGACTTGGGCATAGATCGGGCCAGCATCCATGGCTTTCACGAGCTTCATGATTGTTACGCCTGTATGGCTATCGCGGTTATAGATAGCCGATTCTATAGGCGATGGGCCTCTATACCGTGGCAGTAGGGAAGGGTGCACGTTTATAATACCAGGTTCGAATAACTCAAGAATCGATTCTGGGATGATTTTTCCGTAACTTACAAGCACGCCAAGAGGGTGATGAAGTTTTTGGATTTCATGTGTTATTTCTGTTAGTTTTGAAGGTTGCCATACGGGTATGTCATGCTGCAGTGCGTATGTCTTTACCGATGGTTCGGTGAGCTTCTTGCCCCGTCCACGAAGCGTGTCGGGCTTGGTGACGACGGCTACGATAGGAAATCCATGTTCCACGAGAGCACGGAGCGAGTAGAGACTGAAGTCTTCAGTCCCGAAAAAAACGATAGGACGCTTAGCTCCAGAGGTCTTGGTTGTCTTTGACATAAGTATCGTAATCGAGCGCATCCAGCTCGCCTTGTTCGTTGAGTCGATAAAACGCGTCATGCTGATCATGGATATGGTCAACAAAGACAATGCCGTTCGTATGGTCTATCTCATGCTGTAATACCCGAGCCAGGAAGCCCTCAGCTTTCAGGCGTATTTCATTGCCATTGATATCGAGGGCTTTCACACGCACCTTGCTGTGTCTAGGTACTTTCCCATAAAATCCATTTACACTCAAGCAGCCTTCGTAGTCGGTGATAAGCTTGCCTTCGTACTTGACGATCTCTGGGTTAATCAAAGGAGTAAAGTCACGTACAGATTTGTCATCGAAGTTACTGCGTACAATGACGACACGCTCTAGGTGGGCTACTTGCACAGCAGCGAGTGCTGCACTAATCTCGTGTGGACGACTATCTTCCCAATCAAGACTAGCGTCAATCATGTCTTTGACGAGTTTTTGCGTTTGCTCGGTGACGACATGTACTCGCGTAGACTTCTGGCGTAGATGAGCATTTGGCAGGGTGATAATGGCTTCTTTTTTCACAATTAGAATACAGTATAACAGAGATACTCTAGAGATAATAGAGCTAGAGGAGATTCAACGGATCTAGCTCATACTGCCAGTGAGCAGGGGGGAGCGAGGTAAGCACTTCCACGAGTGAGCCTCGAGACGGTGACTTTACGACGATTTGCCATCGGTAGGTGCCATGTTGCTTTTCGTAGAATGCGGGTGTCGGCCCGAATATGGTGAGCGTAGGGTGGCTCTCGCGGATTTTTTTTGCTAGCTGTTTACTATTCCGTATGGCTGCGGCTTCAGTTTTGTAGACGCAGGTTAATTTCAGTAAATAGACAAACGGAGGAAACTTTCCACGCCGCCTTTCCTCAAGTGTATGCTTGTAAAATGCATGGTAGTTTTGACTAATACCGTATTGTATAGCTGGCGCTTCTGGCTGATAGGTCTGTATGATCACCGCTGTCTCATGACTTGACCGGCCTACTCGCCCAACGGTTTGAGCGAGTAGCTGGAATGTTCGCTCACTCGACATGAAGTCTGGTAGAGAAAGCCCTGCATCAGCCTGTACGATGCCAACGGTACGGAGCTGGGGGAGGTCTAGCCCTTTGGCGACAACCTGAGTGCCGATAACAATATCAATAGAGCCATCATAAATATCGTTGTAGCGTTGGTCGATTGTCTCTCCAGTCGCTGAGTCTGCATCGAACCGTGCAATACGTGCTTTTGGGAAGAGCTTGCGTAGTTCGCTTTCGATGAGTTTCGTACCAATTCCTTTATGAATAATACTTGTTGATTGACACGTAGGACATGATGTTGGAATTCGATCGAGTGTGCCGCATATGTGACAGCGAAGCTGGTGTGCATCGGCATGGAGGGTAAAGGGGATAACACAACGTGGGCAGATAGCTGACCAGCCACACTGTTCACATAATGTCGTGCTAGCGCTTCCTCTTCTGTTATGAAATATAAGCGTCTGGTGACTATTTTCGAGAGAATATGCTATTCGTTGTATGAGCGCGTCGGATACAAATCGGTGGTGCACGAAGTTTGTTCGCTTTGTCATATCGACCACTGTCACTTTGGGTGCAATTGCATCTCGTCTCGCTTTTTCAGGAAGCTCAATGATGGGGTGATGAGTTGATGTCGCAAGGTAGTACTCGCTGATAAGCGGAGTAGCTGAACCTTGTATAACATAGGCACCATGCTGCTTCCCAAGGATGCTCGCGACGCGTAGGGCAGAATAGCGTGGCGTTTGGTCTTGCTTGAGGCTCGGCTCATGGGCTTCGTCGATAGCGATCGCACCAACGTGCACCAACGGCAAGAAAAGCACCGATCGAGGGCCAATAGCAATGTATGGTTGTGAGCCAGCTAGTGCCTTTTCCCATACTGTATGACGCTCTGATTCTGTTTGGCGGGAATGGGCTACGATGATGTTGTCGAATTCATTGCTAAATTCACCTACCAGTTGTGAGGTGAGTGCAATCTCTGGAATAACCAGAATAAATGATTTTCCTAGCGCCAATTGTTTGCGTGCCAATTCTATGTACACGGCCGTCTTTCCGCTGCCTGTGATACCGTGAAGGATGAATGTACCCGGCTGTGCATGACTAATCTGCTCAACTGCTTTTTGCTGATATTCATTGAGCAAAAAATGTGTTCGTTCTCTACGGTGTGCAGGTGAAGTTTCTTTGAGTTGTCGTCGTTTTTTTGTAATGCCCGATGGTAGCGCTGTCTGAAGCGTCATGGCTAAAGGCGCCGCGTAGTAACTCGCAATCCAGTTAATTGTATGAAAGAGTGGATTTGGAAGGGGGTTCTCGTAAAGGATTGAGTTGATTGCTTTTGTTTCGTAGAGCGGCTGGGATACCGAACGGATTATGACGCCAGTGAGCATCTGTTTGCCTACGGGGACAGAGACAATCATACCGAGTGAGAGCTGAGAAGAATAGTGGTAGGTAAAAAAATCACTTCCAGCGCGCACGATTTTTGTTGGGGCTACCTCGTAAAAAAACATTATCCTCCTATTATAGTACCTTGTCGCACTCTAGTGAGCCTGATAGTATATAGACATATGTATTTTGAGAGTCGTGAACAGGCTGGCCAGCTGCTAGCGGAACAATTAGCGCTAAAGTATCGGTATGAAAATACCGCAGTTGTTGCCCTCACGACAGGCGGTGTATTGGTCGGTAAGTCGATAGCAGCATACCTGCATTGTCCGTTAACGATGCTCGTCACTGAGAAAATCGATATACCGGGCGAGAGCTTGAGCTTTGGTGCAGTATCTCAAGCGGGTAACTTTACCTACAATAGTGAGTTTACCGAAGGAGAAATTGATGGCTATACGAGTGAGTTTCATGGGTACCTAGACGATAAAAAGCGTGAAGCATTCCACCACATCAATGAACTAGTTGGCGATGGTGGTACGATAGACCGTGATTTACTTCGTGAACGCGTGGTTATACTCGTTGCTGATGGGTTTGTGGATGGAGCGATTCTCAGTGTTGCGCTTGACTTCCTAAAACCAATTCATATCGCAAAACTAGTTGTAGCGGCACCTGTAGCCACCATACCGGCAGTTGACCAGTTACATATGACGGCTGATGAGATGCATATACTTGATGTGAAAGAAAACTTCATGGGTATTGACCATTACTTTGACAATAACGATATGCTCACTCAAGAGGAAGCAGTCGCATTAATTAACGAATCAATTTTGACGTGGCAGTAAAATTCGAACGATCAAGTCTTGCAAACGCTACGCATAAAATGTAGAATAAAAAGCAACAGAAGTTGAAGGGAAGCGAGCTGAAAGAGTAAAGTGTTAGACGTATTTATAACCTCACGCGTGCGTCGCAAAATCGTAGTTGTGTATGCAAAGTACCCTGATTTTCGTACTCATGTTCGCGGTCTAGCAAAGCTCATAAAGGAAGATCCGGGCAATATCCAACGTGAGCTAAAGCGTCTGGAAAAAGTTGGTTTCTTACTGGGTGAAAAGCAGGGTAATACCAAAATCTATTCGACAAACAAGCAGTTTCCTATATTCAAAGAATTACAAAGTATCGTTATTAAATCGCAGCAGCATGCTAGCAGCGGGCGCCCAAAACGTACTACTGACAATATTTCTTAACCGATGAGCTTATTTGAGGACATTCTGATAGCTCGTGGGCTCTCAGACGACACTAAACGTAGTGCTTTCTTGTCACCAAAGTACGAGAACTGGCACGACCCTTTCCTGCTACCGGATATGCAAGCAGCAGTAGACAGACTTGTTATTGCCCGCGAAGGACAGGAAAAAATTGTTATTTATGGTGACTACGATATCGATGGATTGACAGCTACAACAGTACTGCTAGATGGATTTGCTAGCTTCGGATTTCGATTTGTAGAAACATTTATACCAAACCGCTTTGTCGAAGGGTATGGTATGACCGTGGATGCCGTGGAGAGAATTGCTGCGACGGGTGCAACACTTATCGTAACGGTTGACTGTGGTAGTTTAAGCAACGAGCCAATTGTTCGTGCAAAGGAGCTTGGTGTTGATGTCATAGTGACGGATCACCACAATGTAGCACCTAATCAGCCTCCAGCTGTGGCAGTTATTAACCCAAAACGCTTGCTCCAAGATTATCCAAGTCGTTATGAAAATCTTGTACTCATTCCTAGTAGTAGCAAGAAGAAACTGTACCCATTCTTGGATTTGCCTGGAGTAGGCGTGGCATTCAAACTTGTACAGGCATTACAGACACGCCTGGATGGACTTGAGTATGGGCAAGAGAAGTGGCTCCTCGATCTTGTAGCGCTTGGAACGGTATGCGATGTTGTGACATTGGTTGATGAGAACCGTACGCACGTGTATTGGGGGCTAAAAGTTCTTTCAAAGACTCGTCGCCCAGGGCTACGTGCGCTAATGGCGGTGGCAAATGTTGACTTGAATAAACTAGACACTCGTTCTCTTGGATTTGCACTGGGGCCACGCATGAACGCAGCTGGACGGCTTGAAACTGCTAAGTATGCTCAAGACCTATTGCTGACAGGTGACAAAAATACTGCGCTCGAGTTGGCATCGCAGCTTGACGAGATGAATGCTCGTCGTCGGGAGGACCAAGATGGTATCTACAGGGCAGCACTTGAACAGGCAAGCCAGTTTGCGGACGACCCAGTACTTGTACTAAGTCATCCAGACTGGAGCCACGGTATCATTGGTATTGTCGCTGCAAAGATACTCGAAAAATACCGTAAACCTACCTATGTACTGCAGGAGATGGGCGAGGAGAGCAAAGGAAGTGCGCGCAGCTATGGTGACTTTAGCGCAGCTGATGCAATTCGGGCGAGCGAAGATATAATCACAAAAGGCGGAGGACATAAGCTTGCGGCTGGAGTGACACTACCAACAGAGCATATCGATGCCTTTCGCAGGCGCGTCAACGAGTATTTTCACTCACTGGCGCTACGACCGCAATTGCCCCTTTTACTCCCGAACGAGGATGTTTCAATCAGGACACTTGCTGAAGTCGACGAAGCGTTTGTCGAGCAGCTAAGACAGCTCGAGCCGTTTGGCAATGGCAATGCTGAACCGGTCTTGAAGCTGGCTGGTGCAAAGACGGCAGGACTACGTCGGATGGGTGCTGAAGGACAGCATCTCAAATTGGCGGTTACCGATAGTGAAGGACGGCGAATTGAACTGCTGGCTTTCTCGGCGCCACAAGAATGGTTTGTCGAGCCAAATACACGAGTGGATGTATGGTTTCAGCCGACGCTCAATGAATGGCAAGGGCGACGAAATGTCGAAGGCAAGCTCGTCCGTCTAGAATTAGCTTAAGCTTGCTGGTCTAGAAACTTGAGGGTATAGTTATTGGCACCTGGATGTCCTACGATAGCATTCGTAGCCAGTTACAGAAGGGCACGCTCAATGGATACTCAACGGATGTTTGGTATTCGGCGCCATATCGAACCGCATATGTATAGGGTGTGGGAAAAGGGTGGATGGAGGAAGCGTAGGTTTGAAGGCTCTGAAGACATCATGAGCGCTCATATCACTGAACTTGATGCACAGGGTGCGCTGGCGGAGCTACGGAGGGAGCTTGCCCGTAAGCTTTCTGGCGGTTATATGATGGTTCATGAAGGAGAATACCTGCGACATGCACATACTCGACTGTCGATTATTCCCGTAGATGTTGCGATGGTTTCTAGTGTCGATCAAGAGCTTATTTCGCAGGGTTGAGGCCACTCTCCTGCGAAATAAGCTCTTTTAATGTATATCAGTTGCAAAAGGTATAATCATCTGTTACAATACTAGGCGATATGGTACAAGTTACACGTAAAGACGAGAAAGAAGCGAACGAAAACATCATTCGTCGTTTCAACCGCAAGGTGCTACAGAGTGGCGTACTTGCGAATGCAAAGGCATCTATGCGATTTAGTAAGCCCCTTAGCAAAACCGAGCGTCGTGCAAAAGCGATTATCCGCAAGGAACGCAAAGCCGACAAGATGGCAAAGATTCGCCTCGGAGTCCGCTAATCGTGGCGCTTAAAGCGCGTATTACCGATGAAATGAAAGCCGCCTTACTTGGCGGCGATCGTTTTGTTGGAGAAACATTGCGTAACCTTAAGGCGGCAATTCTGAACGAGGAAGTTGCAACAGGCAAGCGCGACGAAGGCCTAAGTGACACTGAGATAGAAAAAGTGATTGCTCGCGAGGTCAAAAAGCGCAACGAGAGTGCGAAACTGTATCGCGACAATAATCGACCAGAGCTAGCCGATCCGGAAGAGCGCGAAGCGGAAGTACTCAAGGCCTATTTGCCTGAACAACTTGATGAAGCGGCTATCCAAGCGCTCGTCAATCAAAAGATTGCGGAGCTTGGGGCTAGTGGCCCAGCTGCGATGGGTCAGGTAATCGGTGCAGTAAAAGCAAGTGCTGGCAATACTGTCGACGGTGCGCTTGTCGCTTCGATTGTCAAAAACACACTTAGCTCACAATAAACATCACGAAGGGGAGAGAAGAAACGATATGATACTTTTGTTTGGTCCGACTGGTGCCGGTAAAAGCATGCAAGGGCAAATGTTAGCGGTTCGCCAAGGTTGGAAATGGCTTTCGACTGGCGAGATGTTACGCCAAAGTGACGATCCCGAAGTGATTGCAACTCTGAAGTCTGGAGAGCTTGTCAGCGATGAACTCACCTACCAGGTATTTGAAGAGGCGGTGCAAGACGCGCGCGATCGGGAATACCCAAACATTATTATTGATGGTTTTCCTCGCACCAAAGAACAAGCAGCGTGGCTTGATACCTATATGGAAAAGATGGGTGAGAAGATCGATATCGTTGTCGTCCTCGAAGTCCCAGAAGCTGAAATCATGGCACGACTCGAGAAGCGCCATCGCATGGAAGATACGCCAGACACGATTGCAAAGCGTATGGCAATCTACCGACAAAAAATGTATCCAGTGCTTGGTATCTTCGCAGAGGCAGGGGTAAAAATTGTTCACTTAGACGGGACAGGGACAGCAGGCGAAGTACATGACCGCATCTTTGATGAAGTGATGGGGGCATGGCAGAACTAATCACTGGAGTGAAAACTCCTGAGCAGCTCGATGCAATGCGTGCGGGCGGTAAAATTTTGGCGCAGATCTTTGATGATTTGCGTAGTTTTGTGCGGCCTGGCCTCAGCGAAAAAGATATCGATTCGTTTGTGGCAGGAAAGATTCGTGAATACGGCGCAACGGCAACATACCAGACGGATGAAGTGAACTTCCCGGGTGTCATATGTATCAGTGTTAATGATGAGATTGTACACGGTGTGCCAACTGACTATGTACTGCAGACGGGGGACATCGCTAGTTTTGATCTGGTCATTACGTACCGAGGCATGAAGACTGACTCGGCCTTTACTATGGTAGTGGGTGAGCAGTCAAAAGGTGCTGTAAAACATTTGCTCAAAGGAACTGAGCGGAGCCTGTACGCCGGTATAGATGCTATCAAGGGTCCAGTCTATACTGGCGATATCGCGGCAGCAGTTGAAAAAGTGCTGCACGATGCCCGCTTGGGAATTATCCGCGAGCTCGTAGGGCACGGCGTGGGACTAAAAATGCACATGCCACCGGATGTACCTAACTTCGGCCGTAAGGGCAGCGGGGTATTACTGAAACCTGGCGATACGATCGCGATCGAACCAATGGCTACACTAGGCGGTGAGGCGATCACGACACTTGATGATGGCTGGACTATTTCGACTCGTGACGGTAGTCTATCGGCTCATTTCGAGCACACCGTGCTGGTCACTGAAGACGGTGCTGAGATTCTGACGCAGAAATTAAAATAGCCACGCCGAGTTGGCGTGGCCTGGTGTGCTTTTCTAGAGCCAACCCTCCATGAGGAAGAGATCGGCGGAAGCTCTTGCCGACTCAAATTCGCCGAAACGAATCGCTGCTGCCGGCGAGCCTCCTTCGCCCCTGACGAGAGCGCCCCGCCCAATAATCCACAGACGTGCCATGTCTGGACCATCTTCGGCTGCTACTCTGTCGAAGAGTTCGAGCGCGACGGTCAGCCGTTGTACCTGGTTCTCGTTTGGTTCGGTGGTGCCATTTCTCCAATCATTTACATCAGCGCGACGCCGAGTATTCGCCACAAACGCCGTGAGTGTGAGCTGCAGACGATCGAAGACTTGCTGGGTGAGTTCTGAGGGTGACAGTGTGGTGGTCACTTGAGCCTCCAAGGCACTTGAAAGGTACGTTAAGACATATCATAACATAGATATTAATATAAATCAACTCACTACGTAGGTTTTCGCGTAAGTCTATGCTTATGCTATAATAACTCTTATGCAAGAACATTCTCGATATGCAGTCGGTATTGATGTCGGCACAACGACAATTCGTTGTGTAGTAGGACACGTCGATCCGGCGAACGGCACTCCTACTATTGTGGGGGTTGGTCAGGCCTCAAATTCTGGCATGCGCAGAGGTACGGTTGTTAATCTTAACGGTCCCGCTCAGGCTATCGACAAGGCGCTTGGCGAAGCAGAGCGTATGAGCGGTTTTGAGGTAAACGACGCAACTATCAGTATCAATGGGTCGCACATCTTGAGTACGAAAGCCGATGGTATGGTTGCTGTAGGTATGGCTGACCACGAGATCATCCCAGACGATGTACGTCGTGTCGAAGAAGTAGCCACCGTTGGCAAAGTGCCAGCAAATCGAGAAATCTTAGAAGTAGTGCCATTTAGCTATACCCTTGACGGTCAAGGGGGGATCAAGAGCCCACTTGGTATGAGCGGCACTCGGCTAGAAATCGTTGCGAATGTTATATCAGCGATGGGGCCGTATGTCACAAACTTACAAAAGGCAACCGAGCTCGCAACGGTTCGTCCAAATGCAGTTATGCCGTCAGTTATGGCTGCAGCAAAAGCTGTGCTCACAGAGTCGCAGATCGAAAGTGGCGTTGCGGTTATCGACCTAGGAGGCTCAACTACCGGCGTCAGTGTATTTGAAGAGGGTGATTTGCAGTATGTGGGCGTTGTACCAAAGGGCGGCGTGGATATCACAAATGACCTTGCGATTGGCTTGCGTGTCGACCCTGTCATAGCGGAGCAGGTGAAATTACAACATGCTGTTGCAGCAGGCCGCAAAGAAGTCCAGGAAGTAAGTGTGAAGCACGAAAAAGAAACGTTTACTTACAGTACTGAGAATATCGATGAAATTATCGAGGCACGTCTTGAAGAGCTATTTGAACTAATAAATAAAGAACTTAAAAAAGCTGGACGAGCAGGACAGCTACCGAGCGGTGTCGTACTGGTAGGTGGAACAGCAAACATCAAGGGTATTGCCGAATTTGCCAAGCAGCACCTGGGTGTCGCTGCACGCGTAGGCAAACCCTCTGGGTTTGGTGGTGTCGCCGATGGAATTGATGCACCGCAATTTGCGACTGCCGTTGGTTTGATGCTTTCCGACGTCGAATCTGTCCCTAGTGAAAGTCAATCACATAGCAAAACGGCCAAGGCTAGTCTTAGTCAAGCACGAAGTATCGTCGGAAATATATTCAGTCGGTTCAAGCCGTAGCACTCTATCTTTTCGTGCCACATGGTGGTATGCTAGAACAAGATAGTTATTCGAGTTTGTTATAAGGGGGAGCGGAGACGAACGATGCCGGAAGTTAAACCAAGCGAGATACAGACATTTGCAAGCATCAAGGTTGTTGGTGTAGGTGGAGCGGGCGGTTCTGCGGTTAATCGCATGAAAGACGCCGGACTATTAGGTGTACAGTTCATTGCTATGAATACCGATGCTCAGGCACTACATAATTCCAAAGCTGATGTAAAGATCCATCTAGGACACAATACAACAAACGGCTTGGGTGCAGGTGCTGACCCCGGCGTAGGAGAAGCCGCAGCACGTGAGTCAATCGACGAGATTCGTGACGCGCTCACTGGTGCAGACATGGTCTTTGTGACAATAGGTGCGGGAGGCGGCACTGGCTCTGGCGCTGGTCATGTGGTTGCTGAAGTTGCTCGTGATCTCGGTATACTCTGTGTTGGCGTTGCGACAAAGCCCTTTAGTTTTGAGGGCGAGAAGCGTCGTACAAATGCTGATTGGGCAATTGCACAACTTGGCCGACAGGTCGATACGCTCATCACGATTCCAAATGATCGCCTTCTTCAGACGATTGATCGTCGCACACCGCTGCTCGAGACCTTTAAGATTGCCGATGATGTATTGCGTCAAGGCGTTCAGGGTATTTCTGAGCTTATCACCGAGCATGGCTTGATCAACCTCGACTTCGCTGACGTAAAGGCGATTATGAGCAACGCTGGCTCTGCGCTCATGGGTATTGGCCGAGCGAGTGGCGACAACCGTGCGGCACAAGCGGCACAGCAAGCCATCGAAAGTCCGTTGATCGAAGTGTCGATAGATGGTGCAAAGGGAGTATTGTTCAATGTTACCGGTGGCTATGATATGTCAATGTCTGAGATACAAGAAGCGGCCGAAATTATTACGAGCGCTGTGTCGCCAGATGCAAACATCATCTTTGGTGCGACGCTCAAGCCTGAACTAGAGGACGAATTAATCATCACCGTTATCGCAACTGGGTTTGATAGTGCCTACTTCCACCAGCAGGCTGCGGAACTCGAGAATCCGTCGGGGTCGACAAACGCCACAGAGCCACTCGATTCCTCGGTCGTACAGGGCATAGACATGGACCTTGACCACACAAAGGCATCAGAGGCATTCCAAAGCGAGTCAACGGCAAATATCTGGGATCAGCCTACAGATGACGACGATGATGATACGCCAGCATTTCTACGTCGTCGCAAGAAGAACAAGCAAGAAGATACCGAAAACTAAACGGAAAGCACGCTAGTACATGACATTTCACTATAAAATCGGCGATAGCCGAGTACTTGAATCTCGTGAATCTGCGGATGGTATTACTATTCGCCGCCGCCGAGAGACAATGGACGGCAAGCATCGTTTCACTACCTACGAACGGATTGAGCGGCCTAATCTGGCGGTTATCAAGAAGGACGGTAGTCGAGAGTTATTTGACCGCGAAAAACTCTCTAGCTCCATTACTCGATCAGTCGGGAAGTTCTTTAAATCAGAACTCGAGGTGCAGGCTATTATTGATTCTGTGGAAGATAAGTTATACGAGTCGGGCGAGAATGAAGTCCTCTCTCGCCAAGTTGGAGACCTCGTGCTCGATGAGTTAGCAGCAAAAAATGAAGTCGCCTATGTTCGGTTCGCGAGCGTGTTTCACAAATTTGAGACACTTGATGATTTTGTACAAATTCTTGAGCAGCGTAAAGTAAGCAAAGGGTAGAGAGTATGCGAACAATCGTGGTGACGAAGGATAATACTGACTATAGCCGGTCGGTAGAAACATTTATGACTGATTTCACCCGGCAGACAGGTAGGCAACTTGAAGTAATAGATCCAGAGACCTCTGATGGCATATCGTTCTGTCGTGCGTACGATATCGTTGAATACCCAACAGTCATAGCGTTGAGTAGTGACGGAAGAGTACAAAATATGTGGTCGGGCGCATCATTACCAATGATTAGTGAGGTAAGCTACTATGTTTCACAAGATTAAAAACTACTTTACTCATGAAGACAGGATACTGCGTGATAATCGCTGGATATTCTTGAGTATGCTTATCGGTGCGATTGGTAGCTTGATAGCATCCTTTGTACTATCAGTTGAGGCGTACGAACTAGCAAAGAACCCCGATGCGATACTGAGCTGTAGCATTAACGTTGTACTCAATTGTGCAACAGTGGCAGCGCACCCTTCGGCATCATTGTTCGGATTTCCAAATAGCTTTTTAGGACTCATCGCTGAGCCGGTTGTTATCACGGTAGCAATTGCCGGGCTAGCTGGCGTGAAGTTCCCACGAGCATTTATGTTTGTGGCGCAAATCTTTTATACACTCGGCCTACTATTTGCCTACTATTTGTTTGCCACAAGCTACTTCGTGATCGGCGCACTTTGCCCGTGGTGCTTGCTCGTAACTGCTACAACAACTTTCGTCTGGTTTGCGATCACGCGCTACAATGTACGCGAAAATAATCTCTACCTTTCGAAAAATGTATCTAGATGGGCACATAGTGTTATCGACCGAGACTATGACAAGGTCGCACTCTTTTCAGTCGTGACGTTTATCGTTGCGGCGATTGTCGTCAAGTACGGTGGCGCACTATTCTCTTAATACTTGTGCATAAATGCTGGATTTTTTTGCAAAATAGAGCTACGCTAGAACCAGGTATATTTAAAGGGGAGGGCATATGGCCAAGAAACAAGTAACCTACAGTACGGCGTGGACTATACTTGCTGTAGCACGAATACTACTAGGGTTTGTATTTTTATGGGCATTTCTCGACAAAACATTTGGGCTTGGGTTTGCAACCACGCCGGCAAAAGCATGGGTGAGTGGTGGCTCGCCGACGACTGGATTTTTGAAAAGTCTCGATGGTTTGTTTGCGGGATTCTTCAATGGCCTGGCCGGTAATGTAGCAGTAGATTGGCTATTTATGCTTGGTCTCCTGGGTGTCGGTGTGGCGTTGATCGTGGGTGCTGGTCTGCGGATCGCAGCTGTGTCTGGTGCGATCATCCTCGTGATGATGTGGCTCGCAGAATTGCCACTGACAACAAATCCATTCGTTGACGATCATATCGTCTACGCCGTGTTGCTGTTTGTGATTGCAGCGGCTCCACGCTGCCTGAGCCTCTCTAAATGGTGGGTAAATCTGAACTATGTCAAGAAACACCCTTGGCTCTGGTAAGGATCCGATAAGTGTTGTAAAATAGAGACGTAAGCGCGTCTCTATTTTTACATAGAGTAACCAGCTATCAACTGGGAAGCGTGCGGGAAGAACAGCACATTGGTGGCTCAGTAGAACCCGTCGGCACTGACACGACAGATCAGACAAACCAAGCGCGAAGAAGAATCTCTTTTTCGAAACTGGATGGTACCTCCCTCATAATCGTGGGATCCAGTGACGACAAAGGGATTTTTATTTTTGTAAAGTAATCTATGGAGCAATAAAATGGTAAAGTTTAAACATGGTACCCGCAGACGAGCACTTGAATACGAAAAAGACTGGGTAGCTCGCTGGAAAGCTGATGGGACATTTGAGAGATCGGTCGAGAATCGTCCTGCGGACAATGCATACGTATTTTATGATGGCCCGCCGTTCATCACCGGTGTGCCACACCACGGTACATTGCTCTCGAGTATTGTGAAAGATGCCGTACCACGCTACTGGACGATGAAGGGCAAACGCGTGGAGCGTGTGTGGGGTTGGGATTGCCATGGTTTACCTGCCGAAAACTTCGTGGAGAAGCAGCTCAATATCACCGATCGCCGTCAAATCGTCACGAACGCTGATCAGGCTGCGCCGCTCGACAAAGACGGCCATGCACTGCCAACAATCTCGCTCGAGACCTATATCACCAAGGCGCGCGAATCAATGGTGGCAAACTCGGAATCCTGGGAAGGAGTCGTCGATCGTATCGGTCGCTGGGTCGACTTCAAGGGTGCGTATCGCACTATGGATAAGGATTTCATGGAGAGCGTGTGGTGGGCGTTCAAGCAGCTGTACGATGCTGGCAAGATCT
>JBASZO010000008.1:0-4440 GCA_049660945.1 Saccharimonas sp. (SeqCode) | reverse complement strand
TGAGCTCGATACGCTTCCCGAGGCTTCAGGGAGTGACAAAAAAATTATTGAGGCACTACGCAAGCTCAATATAGTCGTTGACTGGGCTGACTATCCTGGCATCACGCAAGACGAGGCGGAGCGACTGTTCGACTACATTGGGCGGTATATGATGAAACGTTTGGATTTTGACACAGAGCCCTATATGCTTCGTCTACAGTCTGAGGTACTGGTGCGCGGTTCGGATAAGGCGTTGTACCAAAAAGAGATAGAAGGCACGCGAAATGTTATGTGCCGGATTCATGGAATTGAACTACGCCCCGCAGACAATCAAGAGGATACACCAGCATCTGGTGCGCGGTTCGTACCGGTTTTGCGATGCCTGATCTCGAGTAGCGAACGCAAAGGCGGGCACTATGATACATTGATTCCATTGACTTCTATACGCTGGGCTCGAACGACGCGCAACGCTGCGCTATTTGACGAAGATTTCCTAGAGACAACGACAATAGAAGAAGTTGATGACGCAGATGTAGCAGATGATATAGATGAAATACTTTACACCGACCCCGCAAGTCCCTTAGAGGATGATTCACCAACTTTTACTGTAGATGTGCTCAATGACGAAAGCGACCATGAGCGTATGCTAGCAAGTCTCAACATTCGCTATACCGAACTTTTTAGTCAGGTAGAGCAGTATGCAAGTGTTACGTATACATCCGAGAGCGATGCATCAGAGGCTGCAGCGAAGATATCAGAGATTATCAAGGAGTTTCTGGCATTGTATCCATTTGATTCTCGAGTTGTCATAGATATCGAAGGTCCCGGTGCTCATACGCTGCCGGCCATGCATAATGCCGAAAAGAGTTCGTTTGACCACGAAACAAACGAACTACACCTCGTATTCGACAATGTTGGTATTCAGGAGAGCTCAATCATCCGGCCTTACCAGGGTGTGTTACTAGACAAATACGACATCAAGCTGCATGTTCGGAACGATGGCTACACACTCGAAGCTCAGATGTACATGACGGATGCCGGGTATAGTGAGCCGTACTCTGTCAATCACCCCTACTACGAAGTGCCACTATTTCAGCTTTTACCGGTACGCCGAATTGCCTTTCGCATAGACAGTGCACAGACGAGTATTAGCCTCCCGGGTTATGCACAAATGAGAGACTTTCGTGACACCCTGCGGATTATTCAAGACCAAGTAGCCGATCTAGCAGAGCTACCAGCCCAGCTACAGGCGTTGTATGAAGTAATGGATGTTCCATACACTACGTCGTTCAATACACTTGAAAATGTTGCACTTATCAATGAAATTGGGAGCCAAACCGGGGGCGATGAACGCGCAACTGATCTAGCAGTTGACGCACTGACAAATATCTTCAAGAACAAACCTATTCGGGTAACTGGTGGTGCGTATGATGCAAGCGGCAAGTATATGGCCGATCAGCAGGTGAATGGCATTGTGCGAGATGTTATTGCGACCACGCAAGCAATACCGGTCAATGAACCGCTGCTCGTCATTCGTGACCAAAAGCAAGGTAACTACTATGTTCCACTTTCAGCGATTACTCGTTTGGAGCACTAATGACAAGTGAAGCAAGTGGTCCTGGTGATAGGTTTGACGATATTGTTGCCCACCTTAAAGACGACCCTTCTTTTCAGGTAACTGTTGCTGGCGCGCTGCACGAAGCGCAGGAACCGAAAGCTGTCTCAGAACACCAAGATAATCGCCTAGACCTAGTACAGCCAGCGTATTCAGTATCGCTGAATGACATTGCGGTGTTTCTTTACGATCGATTTCATGAACTGTGCGAGATGCAAGGGCTCGATGTTCATTCACCCGATGCACGATTCTCTGAATTTCAACATGTAGCCGAAACGATAAACAACGAATTGTCTAGCATGAGTGAGCTACTTGTTCGGGGCGATGTCGTATGGGCTTCCAATACATACGGAACAAGTATCTTGACGCCGAGTATGGAAGAAGGAGGCACTCAGCCTATACCGATCGATGATGCTGTCGTAGGATATTTCCTAAAGCCAATTATCATGCCGATTGCCGACGATGCACACAATTTACTGGCTTCACTCGGCGATGACAGCAAGCCGCCAGTAGGGATAGGGTTGGTATTAGAAAGTGCAGCGTACATCGACTGGATGGGTGATGTGCATTCAGAATTATTCGAAAGCGGCGTGGTTGTGATTCCGCTTGGTGGCGCCGGTCTAGACTTACGACTTTTGTATCTGCAACAGGGTGATTAACCTTGGTTTTTGCACGAATACGTGCTATAATTAGCACCAAGTGCTATTTTCTATGCTTCAGAATCTGATATAGAAACTAGTGAGGCAATACAATCTAACAATTTTTACACAAAGGAATATTATGGCAGGCGCTACAAATGTCCCACTAAAGGACTTTCGTAACATTGGTATTATCGCGCATATTGACGCAGGTAAGACCACAACAACAGAAGGTATCCTCTATCGAACAGGTATCAATCACAAAATCGGTGAAGTCCGTGGCGATGGCGATGGCGCAACTACCGACTGGATGGCGCAGGAAAAAGAACGTGGCATCACGATTACTTCTGCTGCAGTCACCTGTTTCTGGAAGGGTCACAAGATCAACATCATTGATACTCCAGGTCACATCGACTTTACCGCCGAAGTAGAGCGTAGCCTCCGCGTACTCGACGGTGCAGTCACAATCTTTGACGGCAAGATGGGTGTCGAAGCACAGTCCGAGACCGTGTGGCGCCAAGCAAACAAGTACGGCGTGCCTCGTATCTGCTTCATCAACAAAATCAACCAAACTGGTGGTGACTTTTACAAGTCTCTCGAGAGTATTCATACTCGTTTGAGCAAAAATGCACTTCCTGTACACCTGCCGATTGGCTTTGAGAAAGAGATTAATGGCCTCGTCGATCTCGTGGAGATGAAAGCCTATACCTACAGTGACTACACCGACAAGCAGCTTGTCGAAGGTGAAATACCTGCAGACATGCTTGAAAAAGCGACAAATGCTCGCGCGCTTCTCGTGGAAGCAGCTGTGGAAGCCGAAGATGAGCTAATGGACAAGTTCTTCGAAGGAGGTGTAGATGCTATTACAATCGAAGAGCTAAAGCGTGGTCTACGCAAGCGTGTACTTGCTGGTGACTTCTACCTTGTGAGCGGCGGCGACGGCCGTGGTGTGATCGTCGAGAAACTGCTCGACATCATGACTGATTATCTGCCAAGCCCACTCGACGTTGACGCTATTTGGGGCAAAAACCCAAAGACTGGCGACGAACTCAGCCGCAAGCCTGACGAAAAAGAACCTATGGCTGCGCTTGCATTCAAGATTGCTAGCGACCCATTTGTTGGTAAGCTAATCTTCATCCGCGTGTATTCTGGTGTTTTGACTGCTGGTAGCTACGTCCTCAACACTACCACTGGCGAAAAGGAACGCATCGGTCGTATTGTTCGTATGCACGCCGACAAGCGCGAAGATATCGACAAAATTGCTGCAGGTGACATCGCCGCAGTGGTTGGACTCAAGAATACCTTTACCGGCAACACCCTTTCTGATGTTGCAAATCCTATTGCGCTCGAATCAATTACTTTCCCAGACCCTCCAGTGTCAATCGCTGTTGAGCCAAAGACAAAGGCCGACCAAGAAAAGATGGGCATCGCCTTGCAGCGACTCGCCGAAGAAGACCCAACTTTCCGTATCCACACGGACGAAGAGACGGGTCAGACAATTATGTCTGGTATGGGTGAGCTTCACCTCGAAATCCTCATTGACCGCATGAAGCGTGAGTTTAACGTCGAAGCAAATGTCGGTGAGCCTCAGGTGGCCTTCCGTGAGACGATCAAGGGTACCGCCGAAGTACAAGGTAAGCATGCTAAGCAATCTGGTGGTCGCGGTCAGTACGGTGACGTATGGGTCCGATTCGAACCAAACGAAGTTGGTAAAGGCTTTGAGTTTATCGATGTGATCAAGGGTGGTGTTGTCCCACAAGAATACCGCGCGCCGGTTCAAAAGGGCATCAAGGAAACACTCGAAGGCGGAGTTATCGCTGGTTACCCTGTCGTCGACGTCAAGGCCACTCTCTATGATGGTAGCTACCACGATGTTGACTCAAGTGAGCTTGCCTTTAACCTCGCGGGCGCACTAGCTGCCAAAGAGGGTATCAAAAAGGCAAATCCAGTCATCCTTGAGCCAGTAATGCATGTCGAAGTGACAACTCCAGAAGATTTCATGGGTGATATCATCGGCGACCTTAATGCTCGTCGTGGGCGTATCGAGGCTATGGAAGACCTCATGGGTGGTGCAAAGCTGATCAAAGCAGTCGTACCACTTGCAAACATGTTTGGCTACACTGGCGACATCCGCTCGATGTCACAGGGTCGTGCCGCTTCTACTATGGAGCTCGCGCACTACGAAGAAGTACCACCAAACGTCGCGCA
>JBASZO010000007.1:0-170856 GCA_049660945.1 Saccharimonas sp. (SeqCode) | reverse complement strand
TACGAGATTTTACTTTGTTCTGGAGTGGGATTCGAACTCCAGAATGCCTCGACTTTGTCGAGAACATTCGGGGTGAGAACTGCTTGGAGCAGTTCGCAAGGGAATGTCACAAATGAACTATGTTCATCTGCCTGACTTCCGGGCCTGCGGAACGCAGGTCGAATCCCTCCGGCCCAGCCAAGTAAAGAGTCCAAGATCTTTATGATCTAGGGCTTTTTTCTTTGTATTGGAGTAAGGGATTCAAGCCGCCCGGACAAAATTACTCTCAACGCAACATGGCAGTAAACGAAACTACTACTTTACATACCTAGCCAGCTGTAACCATTCGTCAACAGTGAGTTCCGACGGTTTCTTTGTTTTTGATCCACCAACCTTAGCATAGTACCGAGGCTCAGCATAGCATTGCTCGACAAATTGCATGTATTTCGTCATTTGATCACGAGGGAGAAGGGAAGTCTCGCGAGGCTTTAGCTCTAAGAGAACTGTGTCTACTGCCGGGGGTGGCGTAAAGTCGGTTTTGCGCAAGGGTCGCCGAATGCGCGGTACCCACCATGGGGCAATCGCCATGCCCAGCGCTCCATGAAAATGATCACCGTCCGGCAACATCTTTTGCGCGAACTGCTTTTGTACGATGAGGTACATTGACTTCGGCGGATGACTGCTCGTGACAAGTTTGCGAACAATTTTTGAGCTGAGACGAAACGGAATATTCGAAAAAACTTTATACGGAACAGTCGGGAGCGAGGACTCTAAAAAACCTTGCTGGATCACCTCTACATTGCCACGTCGCAACATATTCATACGTAGCTTTTCTGCCGCCATTGGTTCAGGTTCATACGCAATCACGTGCTCGGCGCGTCTGGCCAACACATCGGTAATAGCACCGCTACCGGCGCCGATGTCGAGCACTGTATCGTTCCTGCGAATATTGCTATGTCCTACCAACTCTGCAATAAACTCGCTACCGCGCAAAAAGTGTTGACCATACGTTCGAACTTGTCGTTTCATTTACGTGTAGTATATAAGAATTTATCTGTATCGTATATACATGCGATCGCCTGTAGTTGCAGAAACATAAATTTAGTTGTATAATGTATACTTACGTGATACGAAGCCCTCGTGTCCACGAGCAAAAGAATGGGGTAATACTCATGCAGACTGCAACGACGAGCCGAGTCATCGTGACGATCGAACTCAGCGTGATTGAACGGCAGGGAGATGAGTATTCCGATATCGGCCTCACTCTGCGCGACCGAAATATGGAGCTGCACATCATTCATTTGCAAATGGTCTGGAACGACGACCTCGAGCACCTGGAGAGTAGCAAAAATATCGAGGTAATCATGAATAAGGACGACACCGTTCGATATGTCATTACGCCGAATCGTCGTGCCTATGACCCCGAGTGCGTCACCACACCCTAGTCTTTAGTACTAGGGTGATTTTATACCACACAGCCCGCCGGAGTGCGTGGTATACTGAGCGCATGACTAAGCGACCAGAACTCAATCCAGATAACCATACAGCGGTCTACGAGTACTACGAAGAGCCGCACATACGACGATGGCTCGACTCACTTTGGCGTAGGGCAGGGCAGCTTTTATATAGCCCAGAAGTGTTACTACCTGACACGACAAGAGAACTAATTGAAGCACAATTCACAATGGGCAAATCTGCGCTCATCGCCAGTAACCATCCAAGTGGCCACGATATCCTCTCGCTACCCGGAGCACTGCGAGCAACAGGCATACCCGGCCTACAGCAAACAGGCGCACTCGGCAAAGAGTCACTATTTCACGGTGCGCTCGGTGTGGTGTCAGAAGCTACCGGCTCCATACCTGTCTTTCGACAGAAATCATGGCAGAACACTACTTCACGTTCAACACTCCTAGATGCGGGCAAAGATTTAATTCATGTTGTCGCCAAACGACTACAAAACGGCCAGTCAATAGTCGTAATGGCCGAAGGGACTAATTCAACCGAACAAGCTTTGACGCACCTTTCGGCAAAAGACATCAAAGGTGGCATCGCTCACATGGCGATAGCAGCAACCGATCAAGCATCATTCCTGCTACCTGTAGGCATTCACTATACGCATGACCGACACCAGAAACTTCCTCCACGACACCCAATCGTAGCTATAGGAGAACCTATCGTAGAGTACAAACAGACCATACCACAGGTTAAAAAACAAATTCTAGAGGGTATGCAGACAGCTCTCGATCTTGCCAATGCGCATCAAATGGAAAGCTAGCTTATACACTACTGAGTAAACCTCATACTTTGTAGGTATTTCAGCATAACTCTTGAACCGCTTAGTGTCGCACTAACTTCGGCAAATGTTTGGCGACAATCCCAAATCCATGTAACTCAATTTTGCTCGGTAGTGCAGCAACTTTATGTACACGTCGCGCATATGCGCTGAGTTCTTCATACAATTTCTCGGTACTTCTATACGCTAGCTTTGGAACGGTACTCACTCCTACCTGACATAACAAATGAGCTAGCTCTGGACCAATACCCGAAACCCTCATGAGATCCGCTTGGTGTACCCATAGTTTTATGGTCTCGTCATCGAGTCCAGTCTCATCCGCCAGCCGCATGCGTCCAGACGATGTAGCGCCGACCTCAACCAACTGTTCAGTTGTGCGCACGCCCGTATCGCGCAGTCGCTCTACCACACTTGGTGCAATACCGATAATCTCTCCTAAGCTTGTCATGATCCACCTCCTTCACTAGGCAATCAAGTTCGTAGTTATTTATTATACGCCTCAAAACCACAAGCACCAAGAGATATTTGCTATTTGTAGACTTATATGCTAAGGTATATTTATAGATGTCTTATCACCAAGATGTCTCGACTGAGAGGAAATTCTCGTGGAAGAACAGCCGACACTGCAACGAATGGTCATCCAGGAAGTCCGCACGCGGCCCGATCCGAATGACCCGAATCAACGCGTCGCAATCGTGTGCGCATATGGCACCGATGCACGTCAGTACAAGTTCGAGGTTACTATGCCCAAAGTGGTTGTCGACCAAATCCACCCCGGTAACTATGTTACGGCCACGCTCAATAGTGATCAAACCATATGTGCATTTGTCTGGGCCTTCAAGGCTACGGATAACCGCAATGCCGTACTGCCGGATCTAAGGCAAGTCACTATCCATGATACCCGTGTCAATCTGCCCACGGGTGCAAGAACAGACTCCAAGACGTACTTTGTACAGGTTTGCGGCGAGACGACAGAGTGGAAGCCTTACATCGTTGAGTTCGAGGCTGCAGAGTGGGCTGTGCGCCACGTTATGAACCGCAATGACATTACCCTCCTTGTCGATCCCGACAACATCGCACGCAAGATCGTCATCGGCCACACAATCATCGATGTGACGCACGTCGGTAAAGCATAAGCCCTTTTTGCAAGAGAGGGCTATTTCATTTATAGAGGTGGTATAATGGTGCAGATGAAACAACCACGGTTCGAAACACTCACTCTCGACAAGATTGTCGGCGGCGGCCAAGCCCTCGGCACGCTTGAGGATGGCCGTAAGATGTTTGTGTGGGGCGGGCTACCAGGCGAAACCATAACTGCGCGAGTAACAAAAAAGAAGTCAAAAATGCTTGAAGGGGTTGTGACAGAAATCCACACCGCAAGTGACAAGCGCGTAACACCACTCGATCCAGAAAGTTACCTAAGCACCAGCCCATGGCAAATCATGGATTTCGATACTGAGCAGTTTTACAAAGCAGCGCTCATCGAAGAAGCATTCGAACTACATAACATCGTGCTGCCAAATCCTATCGAAGTCTATACCGACAACCGCACCAGCCACTATCGCAACAAGGTCGAGTTTAGCTGGTATAGCGACCTTGTCGATGGCGAAGAAACTCTCGACCTCGCGTTTTTCCGCCGTGGGGGAATGGGTAAAATCAAAGTATCTGAATGCGCGCTACTCCCAGAGACTATGGTGCAATTAGCCCACGAAATACGTGACCTTCTGCATGCCAAAGGCGTTCAGGCGCGAAGCCTCAAAACACTCCTCATCCGCTGCGACCAGCAGGGAAGTTGCGTATGGCAACTCTATCTCAAAGAGAAACTCAATGATCTCGTCACTGAATCCGAAGCTATGCAGTTATCCGCCAAGGGTGGCGAGCTGATCTATAGCGATCCGCGCAGTCCAGCCAGCCGCATCACTGAGCGCCTCGCAGCCTACGGCGACATCGTCCTCACCGATACCATACTCGACGTACCGTTTCGCTATGCCACCGAGGGATTTTTCCAAGTCAACATTCCGGTATACGAGCGAGCGCTGCAAGATATGAAGGTCTGGGTAGCGAACGAATCGTCTGCTGACGAGAAACAATTTACAGCCCGAGCGGATCTGCCCGCCAGGAGCGAAGCCGTTTCGAGTCAAGAGGTGGTAAGTTTGCCAAAGAGCAGCACACCAAAGCGAGTAATCGACCTCTACAGCGGCGTGGGCAGTATCGGCCTGACGATCGGTGGTGACAACGTAACGCTTGTCGAGATCAACGAAGATGCCGTCCGCGAAATGCGCCGCAACATTACAGCGCTAGGCAGGGAAGATACTGCCACTGCAATCCTTGCTCCTAGCGAGAAAGCTCTCGACACCATCACGAGCGATGCAATCATCATACTCGACCCACCACGCGCCGGGCTCCATGCGGATGTCATAGCAAAACTACTTGAAGCCGCACCAGAACGTATCATTTACCTCAGCTGTAATCCTGTCACACAAGCACGCGATGTTGAGCTACTGGCAGAACTATACGGCGTTCGACATCATATAGGCTATAATTTCTTTCCGCGCACCCCGCACATTGAGCATCTGATTGTGCTCGATAAGCGACCATAACCAGTATGCTATACTACCTATATGAAGACTCGTCAGTCATACGGGTTCACTATGGTAGAACTCATCGTTGTCATTGTTGTTATTAGTATTTTGGCCGCCATCATTTATGTCGCATACAACGGTATCCAGGAAGAGTCCCGTGATAGCAAACGGGCAAACGATATGGTGGTACTCAGTAATCAGCTAGAGAAGTATTTCGACAAAAACGGCATCTACCCTACGGGGTGCGGCACTACATCATGCACCAACGGAACCAACTGGTCGTTCTATGCGCCAGACAACATCAATACAACGACTACTTTTTCTAACTTATCTACGCTTCTGAACCTCTCATTTACTTCACTCGACCCAAAGGTTACTACTACCACGCCGTTTATTGGTAGCGGCAGTTCTGTCTCAAACGCAAGTCCTGGGTACTTCTATCGTGGAGGACATACGCTTAATACCGGCTATAGCGGCACTGCTTCCGCAACCGTCATACAGCTCACCGAGCAAGGCGGTTCGCGCACCTGTACGCTTACTGCGGCGTTCAATTCTACGGATACTACAAACTCTCGCGACACTGCCGCGTTCGTTTTAGGCTATTACTCAGAGGTTGACAAGGTATGGAAGTTGACAATGGGCGACAGGGGTAGGCGACCAACTGTCGGTGGAGCAAATCCAACTTTTTGCGTCGTCACTAACTAGTCTTGATTCGCCGGTAGGTGAACTTGACAGCAGGGCGCCAGCCCGTGCGAGCATCATGATCAGCACAATAGATCGTACCATCGCGTACTTCATTTATCTGCACGAGAGCAGGTGAGTAGGGGGCAAGTGTACGGTAAAAAACCAGGTCTTCATCGTGTACATCACGACGCCCCGGAAATACATCTCTGAATTTCTCGCGAGCAATGTCATCGAAATACTGCGGATGGCCTTTTGGTGGGTAGTATAGCTCGGCCTTCAAACCCATACGGGCGATTACTTTCTTTACATCACTCAACAGCAGGCGAGCAGGGCCAGAGATATAGCAGTAGAGCTGCTTTTTTCCCGTCAAAAACACTGTCGCATACGCACCACCACCAACTGCAGCACGACGGAGAATCACACTATCAACATCTAATTCTGCACCAAATTGTTCGCGGGCGAGCTTTTCGAGAGCAAAATCATCTAGCATGTCGTTAGCGTCCATACCCGGCATTATAGCATAGTTTTGTCTAAAAGTATTGACAAACTAAGCACTATCATATATAATGACATATGTCGCTTGGTGATTCTGGTGACGGCCACCCACGCCCGCTAGGGGTAGATGGCTGGCCGGGTCACTCACACCAAGGACGTCTAGTGGCGATCAGCGCCTCTTACTCCGCAACAATTGAGGACTGGGGTGCGCACCGACGGCCTGTCGGTATCGCCACACACCCGCCGCGGGTCAGGATGCGTACGGAGCAACCCGCTTCCGTGCTATAGAGCCTGGCTCGCGGCGCGCCAACCCCCTCGCCGACACGCTGGTCGGGACGGGGACGCTGGGGCCGAGAACGCCCCACGCAGCACCGGATAGGACAATATGCTCGAGGGTCGAGCAGTCCGGTGCACCGGCACTTGCAGATCGCGCGGACAAGCGACTGTGACTAGCCGGTACATGGCCTTGACGGAAGGCCTACCTCCTCGCCGTAGAAACCGGTGCCTGGAAACAAGTTGGTGCGGTCGCACTCAACACCGTCCTTACTGCCGGGGTGAGCTCTCGGGGTTCGTAACTTTGTCGCTCGATCCCCCGGAGGGGGTAAGGTTGGTCCTCATTACGACCACCTTACCCCTCCGGGGTTTTTCACTTTTTTGAGGTATACTATGTAGTGATGAGTTTTGACACCCGCTACAAACAACTAAATCCAGAGCAACGCGAGGCCGTCGATACGATCGAGGGGCCTCTTTTGGTTATAGCAGGTCCCGGCACCGGCAAGACCGAGCTCCTCAGTATGCGCGCCGCAAACATCCTTCGCCGTACCGACACACTACCCGAGAGCATCCTCTGCCTTACGTTTACAGAAAGTGGCGCCAGTGCTATGCGTGCACGCCTCGCGAGCATCATCGGACCAGATGCCTACAAAGTTGCCATTCATACGTTTCATAGTTTTGGTGTAGAGGTCATCAATCATAACAATCAGTATTTTTACCATGGCGCCGATTTTCAGCCGGCCGACGACATAGCACGCTACGAAATCCTCACCGAAATCTTTGACGAGCTTGATCACAGCAGTCCGCTTGCAGGTAAGATGAATGGCGAGTACACTCATTTGCGCGACACCCTTAGTGTCATCAGTGAACTCAAACGTGCAGGTCTATCAAGTGATGAACTTCTGACAATTTTGAACGCAAATGATGGAGTACTCGATAGTGTCGAAAAAGATCTGACCGCTATATTTGCCAGCAAAATCAGCACAAGCATGCTCAGCCTCCTCGTGCCACTTGCTGAACGGGTCGCAAGCCTACCGCTCGCCCAACTGCCACTCGGCATCACCCCACTAGCAAATGTTCTAGCGCTCAGCATGGCGCATGCCTTCGACGAAGCGGTCGAACTCGGCAAAACAACCCCCATCACCGCATGGCGCAACCGTTGGCTCGAAAAAAACGAAGTAGGGGACTATGTGTTCAAAGACCGCAAACGTCATGCCAAACTTCGTGTTATCGCACACATCTACTTTGCTTATTTAGGACGCATGGAGCAAGCGTCGCTCTACGACTTTGATGACATGATTCTAAACGTTGTACATGGCATGGAGCTTCATGCTGATTTGCGATACCAACTACAAGAAAAATACCAGTACATCATGGTCGATGAGTTTCAGGACACCAACCTCGCACAGCTCCGCATACTCTTCAATCTCACTACCAACCATCTGAGCGAAGATATTCCGAATGTCATGGCTGTCGGTGACGATGACCAAGCAATTTATAGTTTCCAGGGTGCCGATGTCAGCAATATTCATCGTTTCCGCGAGACCTACCCGCAGTTCAAAAACGTCGTGCTACGACAAAACTATCGTTCGTCGCAAACAATTCTCGATCAGTCGCGGCAGGTGATCATACAGGGAAAGAACCGGCTCGAGACAACTATGGAGATCTCCAAAGAACTTCACGCAAATACCACCGGCAGGACGTCCGTCACGCTCATTCAACATGCTACAACAATAGACGAGCGTGCGTGGTTAGCGCGCCAAATCGCCGACGACATATCGCACGGCATTGCACCAGAATCAATTACCGTACTTGCACGTCGGCATCACGAGCTGCTCGAATTATTGCCGTATCTCACAAAGCAAAATATACCTGTTAATTACGAGCGTCGCGACAATGTGCTCGACCTAAGCGCCATTCAAACACTCGAGCTCCTTGCCGATATTGTCGTTGCAATATTTGGCGGCGATCACGATACTGCCGATAGTTTTCTTCCAGAACTACTTGCGCACCCAATGTTTGATTTTGATGCCGAAGCCGTTTGGCGTCTCAGCATTGCTAGTCACCGTAATCACGTGTCGTGGCTAGAAACGATGATAGCCACACCGCTATTTGCACCGTTAGCGCACTGGCTTGTCGAACGGTCTCAAGCTGTGCCGCACGAGCAACTCGAGTCATTTATCGATTCGTTAATTGGCCAGCCTAGTACTACGGGACAAGAAGTCGCTGCTTTCCGCTCGCCGTTTTATGCCTACTATTTCAACCCAGACAAACTTGTGAACGAACCCGATGCTTATTTGACACTACTCGAAGCACTACGTAGCTTGCGTGCAAAACTACGCGAATACCAACCAGATGAAGTCACCCATATCGCGGACTTTCTCGAGTGTATCCGCCTACATCGTCAAATCGATTCACCGATTGTCAGTATTCGTACTCGTGCGAACGGCTCGGATCATGCTATCAACCTCATGACCGCGCACAAATCAAAAGGACTCGAGTACGCAAAGGTTTACGTAATCGGATCAGTTGATTCAGCGTGGGGAGAAACGGTGCGTAGCCGTAGCAGACTCATAGGGTATCCCGAAAACCTTGCCATCTCACCAAATGCCGATACCTATGATGAACGTCTACGCCTCTACTATGTTGCGATGACTCGTGCAAAATCCGATCTCGTCCTAAGTTATGCAACGACAAATGATGTCGGCAAGCCGCTGCTTATTGCCAGTTTCCTTGTAGAAATGCAGGCGACGACCGCTCCCGAGACAGCCTACGATCTAGCTTCACAGACCCAAGAAGCCGAAGTTGCATGGCACGACAAGCTCGTCGCGGCACCTACTCAGACCATGAAAGAGCTGCTGCAGCCCACACTCGACAATTACAAACTATCCGCCACACACTTAAATACGTTCATCGACATCACCCGGGGCGGTCCTCGCGAATTCCTGATGAACAATCTGTTGCGATTCCCTCAAGCAAAAAGTGCAAGTGCGAGTTACGGTTCAGCAATTCATCGCACCCTACAACGTGCTCATATGCACTTCATCACTACCGGAGAGAAACGACCTATCGAAGATACATTAGGTGATTTCATACATGAATTACACGTCGAGCGTCTAAATGAGCAGGACTTTGAAGCATACAAAAAGCGAGGCACGGTTAGTTTATCGACATTCCTCACTTCACCAGACGCGTCGTTCTTGCGCAGCCAAAAACCCGAACTAAGCTTTGCCCATCAAGGTATCCAGATCGGTCCAGCACACCTAACAGGGTCACTTGACCTACTAACTATACAGGATGGCCATATCACTGTTACCGACTACAAGACCGGTAAACCGAGCCGTGACTGGAAAGGCAAGACAGATGCCGACAAGATAAAGCTACACAAATATCGTCAGCAACTCATGTTTTACCAACTACTCTGCGAGAACTCACGTGACTACTCTAAGTATACGTTTGACGGGGGAGTACTGCAGTTTGTTGAGCCTGATACCTCAGGGCAGACTCACGCACTCCGCGAAACATTTAGTGCTGACGATCTCGATCGCTTCCGCAAACTGATCCAAGCCGTGTGGCATTGCATCACCACACTAGAACTACCTGATACGAGCGAGTTTGACGCGAGTTACAAAGGCGTCATCGCGTTCGAAGAGTTTCTTGTTGACAAGTATACTTAGATATGTAAAAATACAATAGTCCTGCTACTCGACCGAGAGGAAATCCTCATGGCTAACACGGAGGATTACAAGCGAGCCGCCGATGCGGTTCAGTCAGGTAACGCCACACCGGAACAGCACGAGTTGAATGACCGGATGGCAAAGCAAGGCGGTTCTTTGGGCAACGATGCTCGTGCAGCCCGAGAGGGTAGAAAGAAGTGGTAACCATCTAAAGAACCGTTGACGCAGTATTTCATCTGTGATAGGATAGTGCGTGCGGTTCGGTGAAGCCCACTGAACCGCACCACGTGACTGTGGCGCAGAGATTAGCGCAGACGGGGCCCGTTTATCGGGGTAACACCGGAAGGTCGCAGGTTTGAATCCTGCCGGTCACACGCGATTGTAGTGTAAGGGTTTGCACAGCCGATAGGTAAGTGTAGGTTCGACTCCTACCGGTCGCAATAATGCCGTAGCACAATACGGAAGGTGATGATCTCACCAACCGAGTGCACTCTCCCGTACCCGAGGAGAGAGATGCAGGTGTAAGTCCTGTCGGCATTACCAACTCGGGGGATTGGCCGAGTGGCTAGGCATCGGACTGCAACTCCGATTACCCTGGTTCGACTCCAGGATCCCCCTCTGTCCACGCTGGGACACAACGAAAGTACTGCCGGCACGCCGTCGGAAAGGAAATCGCCCAGGTCAGTGGATGGCCCCCTTCGTTCCGCACGCTTGCGGGACAAGGGGGCCCTTTACTTTCAGTGTGAGATAATTAATACACAGCATGACATCATTTTGGCACCAGCTTCCCAAACCGTTCTTCGTCCTGGCTCCCATGGAAGCCGTCACGGACGTTGTGTTTCGCCATGTGGTCGCAAAGGCTAGCGCACCAGATGTCTATTTCACCGAGTTTACTAACGCTACTGGGTGGTTTCGCGCAGGCGACAAAGCAATCGGTGGGCGACTCATCAAGACCGACGACGAGCACCCACTTGTAGCACAGCTATGGGGCAGTGATCCAGAGGCCATGGCCGCCATGAGCAAGCATTGTGCCGAGCTTGGCTTTGACGGTATCGATATAAACATGGGCTGCCCAGACCAGTCCGCCATCAAAAGTGGCGGGGGATCAGGGATGATACGTACACCAGAAGTAGCGTACGCCATCATCGCTGCAGCGAAGACCGCTGGGCTACCCGTCAGTGTCAAGACACGCTTGGGCTACAGTTACGTCGACGAATGGCACGATTGGCTACATGGGTTATTCGAGCAAGATATCGAAGTACTTACTATCCATCTGCGCACCAAAAAGGAGATGAGCAAAGTACCGGCTCACTATGAACTAATACCCGCTATCAAAGCGCTCCGTGATGAAGTAGCACCACAAACACTACTCGTTATAAATGGTGACATCAGAGACCGCGAGCATGGCATGCAACTCGTGCACGAAACGGGAGTTGACGGCGTCATGGTTGGGCGAGGAGTATTTCATGACCCATACTGCTTTAGTAATACGAGCAAAAGTGAGACTCTATCTGACGTCAGTAGAAAGACAGCCCTTATCACGCTCCTGCGGTTCCATTTAGATCAATACGACCTCTATTCGAACCGAACAGGTCGACCATATGAGACACTCAAACGCTTCTACAAGATCTATATCCGCGATTTCGAGGGCGCAAGCGAGCTGCGCGACAAACTGATGCACACCAAAAGCACTGACGAAGTACGAGCACTACTCAATCACCTGCAAAAATAAAAATCGGTGTGATATGAGTATATTAATCTCTATCACACCGTCTATCAACGAGGAATCGGCAAACGCTTCTTAACGTAAGTCTTGCCGCACAACTGTGCGATTGACTGCATCGTTTCATCACTGACTCGCCGAGCAATTGGTGCAGCAGCAGCCTTTCGCAGTCGACTGGCAATTCTCGTTTCAGCATCGTCACGGTCCAGGCGTATTCCTTGAATAATCCTTAGCTCAGCACGAGTAAGTGTAATCGGCTTACCAATCACAATTTTGACCTCAGCTCGCTGCGGCACTAGACCACTACCACTTGGGCTCACCGCTTCAAATCCAATAAGCCCTACAGGTATGACGGGAACAGTACCACCGGCTTGAATTACTGACATTACAAATGACGGATATCCTCCGTGCACCATGTCATCAGGCGAACGCGTGCCTTCAGGATAGACTGCCACAACCTTACCTCTACGCAGCAGCTCAGCGCCAGCTCTAATCGCATCATCCGCCTTAGCAGGATCGTTACGATCCATGGGAATCTGCTTGATTGCAGACATGAACCATGCCAAGAACCTACCTTTACTCCAGTACTCCGCTTTTGCATAGAAATGCAGTGCGGACGACCGTAGGTAGACTGACAGAACGCCAGACTCGACTTCCGTCTTGTGTGAGCCGATTGCAAGCAAATAGGGACCGCGTCTCGGCAGGTACTGCCTACCGATTACTTCAGCATGCACACGCGCACGCAAAAACGGTCCAAACACAATCCATCGCATCAGCCAGTGAAACACTATACAGCCTCTTCTCTTGTTGTAAATGAGAGTCCCGTACGTCACGAAACCACTAAGAATAGTATACCATAAAAATGAGATATTTTCTGCTTTGTAGACTATGTTGCTTTTTGGCGATTTATAATAACAGGCAAATCACCCTTAGTGAGGGTTGTCGCGACTGATAGCTGATTGATATAAAAGTCCGCCATAGCCGTTTCACAAGCTTCGTTACGATCATAGCCAAGGTCGGATGCGATATCGGCAACAATAGCAGCGTACTCTCGCCCTCGCCAAATATCCACGACAAATATCTGAATTTTATCAGGTAATCCTGCTTCCTTGAGGAGTTGTGTCGCCAATGCTTGATCGATCGTAGTGCCCGGCTGGTCATTTAGTATCACCACCGCTTCGAGGTGCTCGTTTACTAATTCTTTGATCACCGCGCCATCTTCGATCATGAAGTCTGCAGTCTCGCGACCCGTTGCATTCGACATATACCCAGCGTCATTTGCGATCGCTTCACGTGCAGTAAAGGCTTTTTGTACACCACCGTGCGTCGATGGATCCTCATAGAATAGTCCAAGTGTTTCTAGGATCTTACTGCGATATTCGCCGCTCATCTTGACCGATGTCGGATACTTGTCTATCGCACCGCAACCACAGTTTTCACCCTGAGCATGATTATCGGTATGGCCACCATATCGCATATCACGCTTCTTCAACTCACTAGCTATAAATTTGCGATCACCTAACACCGTCTGGCCATCTTTTGGTCCGCCTACGATTGACCGCCACATACTTGCCGCAACTTGCAAGCCACCGCCGAATATCTTCGCGCGCAGCTTTGATACCTTAAAATCAAAAAGCTTACCGGTTTCGGGGTCGACCATTTGTATCTTATCAGCAGGGCGGCCATCGCCGCAGCCATCGTCATACTCCTCGATCGGCACAACAATTTGCTGAGAATTCTCAACTAGCACATCGACAGCTCTCATGAGTTGTTCTTTCGAGATAGGGTAGTCGGGATGATTTTGGCGATCATTTGCACTAATACCACCCTCGCCATAGCCGACACCATCTGGCGCGATACATACCATCTCATACTCTGGCATTCGTTCTCTCTCATCATTATTTGACATTGCAAACATAGCTTCTCCGACTGTACGTGTCATTTATGGGACCTTTTTTGATTTATATGTAACTACTCTCTACCGTTATACTCCAATACAAAATGCCTGTAAAGACTACAGGCATTTTGTATTTACTACTAGCAAACCTAGAACTTGCGTTTATGCCGTTTGAGCTCGGCGACTTTCAGGCGAACGACGTGTCGATCCACTAGTTGGTGGGCTTTTTCGAGCTCTACTTGATTGGTAGCATTATCGCGCAACTTGATAGCACGCTCAAGCGCTTCGCGCGTCTCGACTTCGACGATATCATCACCATGATCCGCTTCATCTACAAGAATCCGCACACGTTCACTGCTAATCTCGATAACGCCACCGCTGATAGCAAATAGCTCCATGCGATCATCCGAGTGCTGCTTTTCGCGACGTACGCGGATCACACCAGTCTTTGCAACTGTCACCAGCGGTTCATGACCCGGAAAGACAGCGATCTCGCCGCTTGTGGTTGGTAGCACCACTTCATATACAGGCTCGTCAACCTTAACACCAGTGAGCGTGATGAGCTGCAGATTCATGTGTTAGTCCTTTTTCTCACTCAAAGGACCACCTGCCATATAGAACCAGCTCTCTGGCTTGTCATCATACTTGCCGGCCAAGATGCCTTTGACGTCCTTGACTGTATCGGCAACCTTTATATACACACCTTCGTTACCTGTGAACTGTGTCGCGACAAAGAATGGCTGCGCGAGGAAGCGTTGCAGACGACGAGCGCGATTGACCGTCTGCTTTTGATCGTCGGATAACTCTTCCATACCGAGAATTGCGATGATGTCTTGAAGCTCTTTGTACTGCTGCAAGATTCGCTGCGCTTCACGGGCAACAGTGTAGTGCTCTTCACCGACAACTTCAGGGTCGAGAATTCGTGAATTTGAGTCAAGCGGGTCGACAGCGGGGTAGATACCGATTTCAGTTAGTCCGCGGTTAAGTACGATCGTTGAGTCCAAGTGAGCAAACGTCGTTGCTGGTGCTGGGTCGGTCAAGTCGTCAGCAGGCACATAGACCGCCTGAACAGAAGTAATCGAACCTTTCTTGGTACTCGTGATCCGTTCTTGAAGCGAGCCCATCTCCTGTTGCAAGTTTGGCTGGTAGCCCACGGCACTTGGTAGACGACCGAGAAGCGCGGACACTTCCGCACCAGCTTGAGTAAAGCGGAAGATATTATCGATAAACAGCAGGACATCTTTGCCTTCATCACGGAATGACTCAGCCATCGCGAGACCAGCAAGCGCCACACGGAGACGCGCTCCTGGTGGTTCATTCATCTGGCCAAATACGAGCGAGGTCTTGTCGAGGACGCCCGCATCCTTCATTTCATGATACAGGTCATTACCTTCACGAGTACGCTCACCGACACCAGCAAATACCGAGTTACCGCTATGGAACTTGGCGATGTTGTTGATTAACTCTTGAATTAGGACTGTCTTACCGACACCAGCTCCACCAAAGAGTCCAACCTTACCACCCTTGGCAATTGGTGCGATCAGGTCAATAACCTTAATACCTGTCTCCAGGATCTCCGTCTTGTTGGTCTGTTCAGAAAGCGCTGGCGGTTCACGGTGAATACTCGCTTTTTTTACCTTGTCAGAAACCACGCGACCGTCAATTGGTTCACCAACCACATTAAACATACGACCTTGCGTTTCTGGGCCAACAGGTACACTAATTGGTGAACCTGTTGCAACAACCGTTTGGCCACGCTTAAGCCCATCGGTACTTTGCAGGCTAATTGCGCGCACTGTTCGTTCGTCGAGGTGCTGCGCTACCTCGAGAGTAATCATTTTGCCGTCATGCGCAACGGTAAGTGCGTCGTAAATCGCTGGCAAGTGTCCTTTGTCGGCGAATTCGACATCGACCACAACACCCATGATCTGGATAATTGCTCCTGTGTCTTGTTTAGTCATCATCTTCTCCTTGTTGATTCAGTTCGTTCTGTACATTTCGTCGTAGTGCGGCGAGGGCGTCTGCAGCCTCCTGGGCTCCTTGCTCGGTGATGGGGCTGTCGCCATCATACCAAGTTCTCGTCACAGCCAGGTCTCTTTCGCGCTCTTCTTCATAGCCATCGAACGCGGGCTGGCGAGTATCATGATGATCCATTACTTCATCGCCTCCGATCCACCACTAATCTCAGCCAGCTCTTGTGTAATTGCCGCTTGGCGCGCCTTGTTCATTGCGAGTGTTAAGTCATCGACAAGTGAACCGGCATTATCCGTGGCACTTTTCATCGCCATCATACGCATACTATGCTCACTGGCACGCGCGTCCAGTAGTGCCTGAAATAGTCGCGATCCAATCAATCGGTACGCTACGTCATCTAGCACTTCTTCGACACTCGGCTCAAATTCTGCTTCCCGAACCGCCGCACTAACCTCGGTCTTTTCAAAGCCAGCAGGGAAGAGACGAAAGGTCTCTGGAATCTGCGTCATACTGCTAACAAAGCGCGTATATACGACATCTACCGCATCGACTTCCTCGGTCTCAAAGGCTTCTTTCGCCGTATTCAAGATAGCATAGAACTGTGCACCGGCGGGATTGTCAGGGAGATTATCGTAGGTACCGGCAATAGCTGTATCCTTGAGTCGTGACACCAAATCAGATGCACGTCGACCAACCGATACGGTAACATTTCGAATATTGTCTTTATCGTCTGATCGCAAGTCGGTCAGATACGTCCTGAGGACATTACTATTGTAGGCACCAGCAAGCCCCTTATCGCTTGCGATCACGATGATCATACGCGACTTAATTGGACGTGCCACGAACCATTTATGATCCTTCGTGACGCCCTGCTCCGCAAGGTGAGACAAGATCTCACTCGCAGCCACTTCGTACGGATGCGATGCCTTGGTAGCATCTTGGGCGCGGCGCATCTTGCTCGCTGCGACCATCTGCATAGCCTTTGTAATCTGCTTGGTGTTTTTCACCGAGCGGATACGAGACTTTAGTTGCCGTTGGCTAGCCATTGCTACGCTTCAAATCCTTTCGCAGCAGATTTGGCAAGCTTTGCGATGAGTTTGCCATGATCACTCTCTACTTCAAGCTTTTCACTACCCTTATTGAGGTCTTTCATTTCAGCTTTGTGATCAGTCCAGAGACGAGTCAGGAGCGCTTTCTGAGCATCTTTTATATTGCTTGCGGGGATTTTATCGAAGTGACCTTCGCTTACCGCAAAGATACTCGCGCACTGCTCCCAGATGCTCATTGGCTGGTATTGATGCTGTTTTAGCAGTTCAGTCAGGCGCTGACCGCGTTCGATCTGCTTCTTGGTAGCTTCGTCGAGGTCGCTTCCGAACTGCGCAAAGCTCGCAAGCTCGCGGAACTGACTCAGACCGAGCTTTAGGTGGCCAGATACACTCTTTACTGCCTTTGTCTGCGCGTCACCACCTACACGGCTCACAGACAAACCCGCCGAAATCGCTGGACGAATACCTTGGTTGAAGAGGTCAGTCTCCATAAATATCTGTCCATCGGTAATCGAGATAACGTTTGTAGGGATATACGCAGAAATGTCACCAGCTTGGGTTTCGATGATCGGTAATGCAGTCAAGCTACCAGCGCCGAGATCATCACTTAGCTTTGCCGAGCGCTCAAGTAGGCGAGAGTGTAGATAAAACACATCACCAGGAAATGCCTCACGTCCCGGTGGACGACGAAGCAAAAGCGACATCTGACGGTAGGCAACTGCATGTTTAGTAAGGTCATCGTAAATCATGAGCGCATGCTGCGAGTTGTCGCGGAAGTATTCACCCATAGCAGTACCCGCATACGGTGCGAGGTAGAGAAGTGAGGCGGGATCACTTGGTCCAGTTGCCACAATGATAGTCTGATCCATGACGCCTTCTTGCTTGAGTCGTTCTACGAGACCGGCAATCTTAGAGAGCTTCTGACCAATTGCGACATAGATATTCACCACACCAGTTTTTTCGCGCACTTGGTTGATCATAGTATCAATCGCAATCGCCGTCTTGCCGGTCTGACGATCGCCAATGATTAGCTCGCGCTGTCCACGGCCGATAGGGAACATCGCATCGATTGCAACGATACCCGTCATCATTGGTTCATGCACGTGTTTGCGTCCCATGACACCAATTGCTTCGCGCTCAACTGAACCACGCTGCTTCGCGTTGATAGCAGGGCCACCATCAAGCGGCTCACCCAACGGGTTAACGACACGCCCAAGTAGCTCTGGACCAACTGGCACACTCAAAACCTCGCCCTTTAGTCGCACTTTGTCGCCAGCTGAGACACCTTGGTCGCTACCGAGAAGTACCGCGCCGATTTCATCTTCCATGAGGTTAAGTGCAAATGCTTCGATGATACCAGACTTAGTCTCGATCTGGAGCACTTCGCTATAGCCAGCATCAGTGAGTCCATGCACCCATGCTACGCCGTCACCTACGCGGGTAACGATACCAACCGACTCGAGCTTGCCATCAACCTCTAGGTTAGCGATCGCATCACGTAGGCCTTTTGATAATTCTGCTACTGTAATTTCTGTCATACTTCGTCCAAAAAGCCTTTCTTATACTTTCGCCTGACCGAGGGCCAGTAGTTTACGTTGTAGGGTTGCATCGAGCACCGCACCAGGAGTTTCGATTCGGACACCACCAACCACAGTTGGGTCGATTACCGATTCGATCGTTACTTGGCGAGCGCCGATCATCTGCTCGATATCACTGCGTAGAGCTGCCGTCAGTTCGGTCGCCGTCGTCACGCGCGCCAACACGATACCACGCTCTGCGTAGGTGTCTTCGATGGCACGAATGACAAGCTCAACCTCTCGGATACGCTTCGTATCAACGAGGTAAGCTGCCAGTTCTTTGAGTGCAGTAGTTAGGGGTACATTGCGCTCCGTCTGATCGACGACATGCTGCGCCAGTTTGCGTCGTGATATCTTGCCGTGCATTGTTACTTGCTCTCCTCGACTGCCTTGGCAATCAGTGCACCATCAGCCTTTGCATCAACGATCTTGCCGACGACTTTTTCAGTAGCAGTGGCCACGAGGTCAATCGTTTCATTGTGCAATGCTTTTTTGGCAGCGACAACTTCCTTGGAAATCTCATCTTGAGCAGCCGCGACAATACGCTCTGCTTGTGTCTTGCTCTTGGCCTCAGCACTCGCCACCATAGCGTCGGCTTCTTCCTTGGCTGTCGACACGATGTCTTTCGCTTCGAGTCGAGCTTGCTTGAGTAGCTTTTCAGTCTCAGCTTGAGCTTTTTCGGCCTGCTTACTTGCCTCTACTGCTGCACGGTTGCTTTCTTCGATTGCTTCTTGACGCTTATCGATGATGCGGAAAAATATCGGGAAGATCCACTTACCGAGCACAAATACCAACAAGCTAAACGCTACGATTTGAAAAATCAATAACTGCCAGTTGATACCGAGCGTTGATAGAATGTCGGTACTCGCAGGCTCAGCAGCTCCGTGTGCGAATTGTCGTAGTGGATTCACGTGTATCCTCCAACTACGCCTTTGCGATGAATGCCACAATGATACCAATGATCGCGAGTGAGTCTGCGAACACGATAGCGGTGATCATGAGGGTGCGAATATCGCTTAGCTTTTCTGGATTGCGGCCAAGGGCATTCAAAGCGCCAGCGCCGATCAAACCAACACCAATCGCTGCACCAAATGCTGGCAATGCGTAGGTTAGTCCAAATGATAGTGCGTCCATGTAATTATTTCTCCTTTGTTTACATTTACGTTTCGTTAACTCGTTGACCCATCTCCTGCAGGCGTTCTAGTATCAGCAGAAGAGTGAGCGGAAGAATGGGAATCGCCATGACCAGCAATGGCCAGAGATGTGAAGATAATGGTCAAGACAAAGAATACGTATGCCTGGATAAAACCAATGAAAAGCTCAAATAGCATGACAAATGGCAGACTCAATGCCGCCAACCATCCGGACAAAATACCAACAATAAGTAGCAGAACGGCACCAGCAAACGCATTTCCAAATAGTCGCAGACTCAGTGCTACAAGACGACTAAACTCACCAATGAGTTCCAGAAGTCCTTCAAATGCACCGATTGGGTCTTTGAGTGGGTTCTTGATATAGCGACCAGCGTTGCCGAATACTCCGTGAGCGCGAATCGCATAATACTGAACTGTCACCATAGCGATAATGGCGAGAGCAAAGGTAAAATTGAGGTCACTCGGCAATTCGCGCAGTAGCTCCTTGCCATCGACCGTCATCGAGCCCACACCCGGCAATACTGCACACCAGTAGGTAGCAAGTACAGTAAAGAAAATCGTCAGCGCCAGAGGGGCGATACTTTTGGCGACTTTGCGATCGGGGACGATTTCGAGTACAACTCCGTACATACCTTCGACTGCCCAGCTAATCAACCCCACAAATCTGTTATACCGACCGTTTTTAACCATGTAAGCCGCATAACCAAGCGCTAGCAGCATTAGCGTCACACCAACGGCACCGAGTATCATCGCATTGGTAATAGGAAAGGAGCCTACGTGAAAGATGGCTTCTGTCGGAAGCTTCACGTGGATCTCGCTTGCAGCCAGGCCAAATGTCATGATTCGTTCTTTTTTCCTCTCAGTAGTTGTCGCTTAATCAAATATGCAGCAATTATCGTTCCTATTAGCGCACCTAGTAGCATTAGCCATGGCCGCACCCCATACTGCTTATCTAGCCAATTGCCGGCAAGTATAAACGCTATAGTCGGTACAAACATCCGCCAAGTCGTGTCCGCCATCGTGGCGATAAGGTAGAGCGCAGAGGGTCGTGACGGAGCTACATCACGATCAGGACTGTCATGCTCACCTGGCAGTTTGCTCATATACTTGCATTATACCAGATACTGGCGAAATTGTCCTATCTATAATCGTTGTATACTGTACTATATATGCCTCGTCGTAATCGCCAACGCCCTATCACTAAACTACCTTCTTCTCGTACAGCAGAGGCAGGGAAAATTCGCTACGCGTCACGTGCCAGCGCCGAACAACAAATCCGCGAACAGCAAAAATACCAGCCCGATCTGAAGTTATCTACCTACCAATCACCGACAGACGGAGGCTGGTATCTGACGAGTCGCTAGTAGCCGACTGCTGCTTGATCATTGATGTATTTCGCCAAAACAGGGGTTGAGTTGCTTGTTGTCGTACCATCACCGAGCTGACCATTACCGTTGTTTCCGACAGTATAGACGGTACCAGCAGCGGTCAGTATGACCGTAGTACCATACCCCGTCTGGATACTCGTTGCCATAACACCGGCAGGTAAGTTCATTTTTGTTGGAGTACCGACCGAAGTGGCTGTAGAGCCATTACCCAGTTGTCCATAGGTGTTCGCGCCACACCCATACACACTACCGTCGTCAAGAATAATGTATGAATTTGCGTAGCCACTCCCTGAAGCTCCGACTTTTGTTGTTGCAATATACGTAGCTTGGCGACCCACTGGCAGGGTCACTTTTGTGAGCTTAGGATTATTTGCTTTTCCTGTCGTGCCATTGCATAACTGGCCACGATCATTGCCTCCAGCAGCCCACACTTCTCCTGTTTCTGTGCGGTACAGCACTGACCATTGGTCAGTCGCTACTTGAACAACTTTCCCTGCGCTGCTTGGAATAGGTACCTTGGTCAGTCTCTTTGACTGTAGTAGATTCCACTGTTGGTCAGTATGATTCGTACACGTCCAGATACCCAGGGGCGCATCATTAGCCATGTTACTTCCTGCATTGTTCAGACATTTGTTCGAACCTAGGTTGAGAATACTACCGTCATCTCGGTACTGCCATAGCTGCGCGCTCGTACCGTTACAAGAGAACCACTGGACTGGGTTATTATCGGCTGTCTGACTATTGGTATTATCTAGACAAAGCGTCGTACTGGCATCTGTATTCATGGTGATAGTACCATAGAGATAAGATCCTGAGGGATTTGCGGTGTAGGGGTTAAACGTCATTCGTTGCGACGAAGCATCAATACAGTCATATAGCCTCACCTGCGCAGGAGTGGGGAGGTTATATTGATTATTTACACACTTGCCCGAAGTTCTGTTTTGAATCTGAGCAGGAGCTCCAGACAACGAGGCATATGTCCCATTACCAACAGCATTTACCACTCCCGTATTATCGAGGACATAGAGCGTCTCACCATCAAATGCCAGCTGAGTCGCCTTTGGCTGACCGGCATTGCCATATGTACCAAGTTGAAGTGGAGTTGAAGAATTAGTGTTATTTCCCGTACCGAGTACGCCAACATCGTTAATACCCCATATATACACACGCCCACCTTGCATGCGCATTGCCACATTGTAGCGATCAGATACGATATTGTCGGCATTGCCTATTGTAGAAGAGCTTGCAACAGGGAGAGTGTTCGGGTCGCTCACATTTGGCGTTGGTAGGCTTACTCGCACATACGAATTCCTATTTGAGCAGCCGCTAATCGTATAGCTATTACCTAAGAGACCGTAGGCGCATGCACCAAACGCATACACGTTATTATCGTCACCAATGACATAGTTCGATGTCCACCCAAGTGAGGAAAGGTACACTGCTTTGACACCCCCCGGTAGTAGTACCTTGGTTGGCGTGGTAATCGGGTGAGTGAAGGTACCGTTACCAAGCTGCCCAAGGTCGTTTGCTCCCGCTCCATACACATCGCCTTGGCTGTCTATAGCAAATAGCTCGTACCCTACAGATAGAAAGTTTGAGTATGCCGCTACGATAGGGTAAGGGGTTGGAGCATTAAACTTCGTTGGTGTCAACGTGTTTGTTTGCGTGCCATTACCAAGCATGCCATAGCCGTTATAGCCCACCGTGCGCATCACACCGTCACGCCCTACTACGCCAAAGTACGAGCCAAACCCGCCGATATACCCAAAGGTGACCTGTTGAGCAGTAATCTGCGCACCGACACGGATGTTTGTGGTTTTTGCGTATGTTTGCCAGACACTACCCGTGCCGGCTCGCAGCAATTGCACTATACCGGTAATCTTGACTGTCTGCACACCATTACCCGCATCTACCGACGGATCAACCCGGTAGGTCGTTCGGTATTGAGACGTGCTAGCGAGCCAACATGCCGCAACAGTACAGGTACTAGCCGCACTTGCGCCTGTGCAAGTCGTATCTGGTCTCAGGACATTTGCACCCCATACACTAACGAAATTATTCGTCTTTAGACACGTCTCGGCGTAGGTTCCCCCAGACTCAGCCGCATCCGCCGCAAGGCCTTCATAGAATTGAGTATCGAGTGAGGTGCGTGTGCTAGAGACGACACTAACTGCAGCAACCAGTACCGCAAACATGATTACCGTCGTGATAATCACGGTCGGCAATGCGAACCCTTGAGAGAGTGCTCGATTCCTCATATGGTTACTATTGTATCATGTATAGCAATAACCGAAAGCGTATTGCTATGTAGCGTAGGTACGTCTATACTAGACACTAGACTTATCAACAATTCTATCAAGGAGGGGAGACGCCAGTATGTCACAAGTAATTATTTATAGCGCGCCGTGGTGTGCGTTCTGCAAGACCGAAAAACAATATCTCGACCATCTCGGCGTTTCGTTTAGTGTACGTGACATCGAAGAGGACGAAGGCGCACTGGACGAGCTCCTTGCAAAGGTGGGGGATGGCGCGAGCAGCGTACCAGTCACAGACATTGATGGGGTTATCATTCGTGGATTCGACCGCCCAAAAATCGATGCGACTTTGCGCGACAAAGGACTGTTAGCGCCCGCCAGCTAGCCAGTGTATAGCTACATAAAAATACCTCTTTAACAGAGGTATTTTTATGTAGTGGTATTGCTTTTTTATACTATTTATGCTATAATGAAATTATGTAGTTTTGTCGACATCTCGTATCGAGGCGTCAACTACTGAAACTGAGAGGATTCTCATGCACGTCATCAAGCGATACGTCACCACCATGGCCGCCGTGGTCGTTCCCATGCTCGCGCTTGCCGCCTGCGGCAGCAGCGCCCAGAGTACGACCAATGTGAGTTGGAGTGGCGTACTGATCGTACTCGTCATCCTCGGCGTGGTCGGCCTGGCATACGTGGTCTTGAAGAAGACCAGCCAGGAAACCCATCAGTACGGCAAGTCGTCCAGCGTGGACGACGACGCCAATGAGTGGGACGACTCCGATGGTGGTGGCGACTGACCCTCCTTCACGCCCCCGGAAGGCACGCGGTGAGACCACTCGCCGCGCAGCCCCTCCGGGGGCTGTCTTCATATATACAGCCATTGACACTCCCCACTAAGCGAGGATAATGAGCAGTACTATGAGGACATTCGACGGACCTGACTTCCTCCACGATACTCCGCCTCGTATCATGGGCAGCGAGACTGAGTTCACTATGCAAACAAGAAGCATGCCTGATATTACTCAGCTGCGCTCTCTCGGCACTCACACCCTCTGTACTATTGACGATACATACCTTTGGCTCGACAACGGCGGGCTCGTCTATTATGATTCTGCTCTAGAGAGGGATGAGCCTGTACTAGAATATGCCACACCAGAGTGCAGTAGCGCAGGCGAGCTGTGCCTGTACGAAAAAGCAGGCGAACGACTCGCATTGCAAGTTGCGCGCGAGATCGTTGGCAACAAAACGAGCCACCCACTCTACAAGCGTACGGCATATCGCGACGTCTACGACTCGACAGGCATACAGCGACTATTCGAATCAAGTATTGGCCACCATGAAAATTATTCAACACCGCTTCTTTGTACGCTCTACGCTCATCACGCACTCGCTTCATATTTAGCAACCCGTCCTCTATGGTCCGGGGCCGGGATCGTGACACCAACAGGATTTCAACTTTCACAGCGTGCACGAGCAGTGTCGTTTCTGCCACAAAAGCATCCCGATCGCGTCCATCATGGCCTCAAGACTCCCATCATGTATCACAACGGTCGCATAGAGGTACGCTCCGGTGACGGCAATATGCTACCAAATGCTATCCGTACAAAATACGCCATGACGTCTCTCGTTCTACGCCTCATCGAACACGAAATATTCCCTGACTCGGCAATATACTGGGATGAGTACACAACACAAGCTGCCTCCGAAACCGCCTCTGCTGAACCTCACGAAAAACCTCTTTCTAGCACTCCGAGTGCCATACAACAACAAACCCTCATCGCTCGTCATGCGCTTCGTTTTGCCGAAAATCACCCCGTGCCCGCCGAAGAGTTGGCGGCAGCACGACAGGTACACATGATTTTACAGGCACTCAGTAGTACGCCGTCACTCATCACCGCCGCTCAGAACATAGGCCCTATCACCGACTGGAGCGCTAAGCTGACTCGCATGCACTACACAATTGGTCGCTCAGATTGGGATCACACCCGCTATACGACCGAGAGTTTACCTGCTGTCTACCACGATTTGTCGTGGGAAGAAGTAGGGGACAACACGCCAAGCACACAGATAGAACAACTCATTCCCGGTGAGATCGATCACGCGCTCAACCACCCACCACACACGCGAGCAAAAGTACGAACCGACCACGTACGTAGTTTGGCACTCGATATACTTGGTATCCAATGGAACGAAATTTCGTTCAAAGGCGATATGCCAGACCTCCGCTTTTCATCTGCCTACTACGACCACCTCGACGAACAAGAGGCGCTAGTACCATGACATCGCTCGAACCAAATTTCTTCCAAAACACACCGCAACGCGCTATGGGTAGCGAAACCGAGTACACTGTGCAGCATCCAGCTCCGCTTCCGCCACTTCGTGATGCAATTTTGCTAAGGCCCTACATTCAATATGAGCGCGATGCAAACGATTATTTTCTAAGTAATGGTGCGCGGCTCTACTACGATATGGCGCATAGTGAATATGTAGGAGATGTCGTAGAATATGCCACGCCAGAATGCCTCAGTGCAGAGCAAGTGCTAACTTACGAAAAAGCGGGCGAACAAATCGTAACCGAGTTTGCCTACGAAATCGCCGCCAATGCCGCCACGGGTTACCCGGTATTCAAACGGAGCTCTTATGCGCATATACCCGGTATCCATGACGAGGCAGATGAAACACCAGGGAGCTACCAGCTTGTCAGCGCTGGCCACCACGAAAATTATTCTACGCCGCTTACCTTCGACCGTGACCTTCCACTACTATCGTACCTCGTCACTCGTCCGCTCTGGGCGGGGGCTGGTATCGTTACCGAAAACGGCTACGAACTCTCACAAAAACGCAATGCACTTAGCTATGGTAGCGATAGCGAAGAGCTCACTATCCACGGTCACAAGATGCCTATACGCTGGCGACCAGACCGATTAGAAGTACGCAGCGGTGACGGCAATATGTCACCGTGGGCAATTCGTACAAAGTTTGCCATGACCTCACTTGTTCTGCGACTTATCGAACACAATGCGTTCCCGCGCGATGCGATATTCTCGTCACGAAAGTTCCTGCAGGCAGCAGCGGAGCGCGCTTCAACCAACCCGCTCGCCGTACTCATAGGCCTCCATGGTAGAGGCGAAAATGCACTCTCACATCAGGCTGCTATTGCAAGTGCTGGTATGCGCTTTGCGGACAAGTACGACATACCCAAAGAGGAGTACCAGGCGGCCAAAGACGTACTGGAAGTAAGCCGCTCGTTTACACCCTATAGCTCCATGATGCATAGCGCCGAACAACTCGCTGATCGCGTAGACTGGGCCGCTAAACTCGTGTATATCCGCAATCAATTAGGACTCACATCCACACTTCTTGCCGACATCACAACCAATTCACTGCCAGCCGTGCAGTATGATCTTTTGTGGGAAGCTATGGGGTATGGAGCACCGAGTACTCGTCACTATACGCGCACCGGCAACGTCACCAAACCCAAACGTATCAGTCAGGCACTCGATACCACACCAAACACCCGGGCTCGCGTACGTACGCAACTACTCCGAGAGTTTGGCAGCGACGTACTTGCTGCAGGCTGGGGAGCTGTCGCGCTCGTCGATGGGTATACTTTTTACTTATCTACACCGTACCGTGAAGAGCTACGTCGAGTTAGCCGCCTATAGCCACTATTTGTCCACCAATCTTGTCACGGAAATACGTATCGTGGCTCACATACAGTATCGCACCAGCATACTTTGCAAGTGCCGTCTCGAGCTCCTCGATACTCGGTAGATCCAGGTGGTTCGTCGGTTCGTCGAGTATTAGCAGCTGGGGATCATTCGCAAGCATCGCAATGATTTGCAGTCGCGCCTTTTGCCCACCAGATAACTTGCCGACTGGCACTTGGCCATCTCCTTCAGTAAATAAATAGTCATTCATCAGTTGACGAATCTTCGTCTCGCTAACTGCCAAGTTACGATCCATATACACGCGCTCTACTGCATCATGCAAGTTAAGTTCAAAGTACTGTGGCGAGACTTCCTGCTCGTACACGCCAACACGAACTTGCGGGTCCAGATTTAGTTCACCCTCGAACAAAGTAGGGGCTGCGACAGAGCTCTTGGCTTCGACAATTTGCACCATAGATTCACCAGAAGAGTCCTGCCGCGCACTCGTCCCTGAAAGCAGTACCTTTATAAAGGTCGACTTACCCGCACCATTTCGTCCACGCAACTCCATTGCTTCACCCTCGCGCAGGTCTACATTTACATTCGCAAATAGGGGAGTAGTGTAGCCCAAACTCAGGTCACGAGCACTAACGATCACGTGCTTACTACGCGATGCGTCATCTTTCAAGCTCATGCGGATGTTCTTTGTCTTGAACTTCTCGTACCGACCCGCAGCGCGATAGTCTAGTTCACCAACCGAGTCTTTGTCGATCCAAAAAGTCGGCTTTTCGATCTGCTGCAGCTCGGCTAGTTCTTCGCGTGACTGGTTTTCGAGTCGTTTGAACTTTTGGATAGTACTAGGGTTACGAGATTTTTCTTTGAGCCGCTGATAGTCAATGACCTTCTGCTTCAGATTTACAATTCGTTTTTCGATCATCTCGAAATCATTCATACCCGTGCTCGTTCGCTCGGCGTTTTGACGCAAGTACGCATCGTAGTTGCCTTTGTAACTCACGCTGCCGCCATCTTTCAGTTCCACAATTCGATCGACCTCAGCTAGCACGTCACGGTCGTGAGTAATCACCAGTACTGCTTCGCGAGCCGACTTCATCCAATCCACAAACTGTTGCTTTGCCACATAGTCCATATGGTTAGTAGGCTCGTCGATCAACGCCAAGTGAGCATCGGAATGCATAATCTTCACCACCTCAACCAAACGCTTCTGTCCGCCAGACAGAGTGGCGAAGGCTCGGTGCGCGACACCGCTCAGCTGAAAGCTCTCGAGCTCTCGCTCTACTTTCTCTTCGATTTGGTAGAAACCCTTGTTGTCAAAGCGCTCCAGTGCGCTTGTATATTCCTCGATCATCCGCAAATCATCACCCATTTTTTCCGGGTAGGTCTCGAGTACGTGAGATAGATCGGCATACTCGGGTAAGCCCGCCAAAACATACTGTAGCACCGTCTGGTCGCCAACATCGTGATGCTCCTGTTTGGTCGCAACCACTGTAGTACCGCGCCGATAAATCACCCCACCAGTGAAGTCCGTATCGGTACCTGCGAGTATGCCGAAGAGAGTAGACTTGCCAACGCCGTTGCGTCCAATCACCCCAACCTTCTCGCCATCATCAATACTAAATTTGACCCCACTCATAAGTGACTTGGGGCCAAAGGATTTTTCGGTAATCGTCACGTCGGCAATCATATCTGTACTAGTATAGCACGACCCCTGGAGAAGATTGACATAATATATATAAACTGCTATAATTGTATAAACGGTTCCCGACAGTCCTTAGGAGGACATCTCATGGCCGCAGTACCTTCGATCACGGTTCGTACGCCCGATGGCGTGCTGACTTTTACACCGGATTCCACGACCCCCCTGGCACAACTCTACACGCAAACCGGTACGGAGTCTCACGTCATTCAGGAGGCGATCGATGCATACCTCCAGGTACTGATTGCCGAGCTTGCTACGGAAGTAGATTTCGTCTTGGAAAACGCGGCGATTATGCTCAGGTTCAGCCTGAAGTCCAGAGTCATCTCCCATGCACTTCGTAAGATGCTCATGCAACGAAAGGGGCTGAATCCAGACTTCACCAAGGAGATCCTGGCAATCGATTCACCCATCGAGCAGATCGAGGAGTTGACACGTCAGCTCCAAGCGCTCGGCCCAGTGCCGAAGCCGGTCCCTGTGCCGCCACCGGGCAAGTTCATGCCGACGATTGGCCATGAGCTCGAAGAGGAGTAAAGGAATGCCACCTCTCCTCCACGCCGCCCAGCAGTGGGCGGTATTTCATTTGTACAAACACCCGTAGCTTGACAATACGTCCATATAGTTGCTATCGTACGATCATCGTCTCACCAAGACCGTACATTCCACTCTACGTAGGAGGCTGGATATGAGTCCATCGCTTACCTCTATTGGATTTTTGGACGAGGATGACGTAATCGGTATCTTTTCTTGGGTAACGAACGATCATCTCCGGGCACATTTTGCACGGCTCGACCCTACAATTCGACAGGAGATAGCCGACGCACTACACAGCGACCTCACCACACTAGCGGCCGGTATACTCGATACTTTCGAGGAATTGCAGGAGCGTATTCCTCCAGAGGATCAAGAAGAGATTACGCTCGTGAAGCGGATGTCTATCGAGACCGAGAACATCGGCGAGATAGACTGGGAACCAAGCGAACTTGTGCTCAGAGTACTTAATGACTTTGCCAGGCATAACAACGAAGCGTACGGACTCGCCGTCCAAGAGCTGGCACGTATCGTGACAGAGACTGTTGGACGGCATGTCGAGCCACTGTGCGCACAGCAGTATACCGATCATCAGTGTTCGCTCAACCTTTTGGGCATCACCTTCTCGGATAACTAATACCTAGCCACCTACTCTGGTGGCTTTTCAATTGACTTTCTATGCAATTGGTCTAGAATATACGTATCGCACATACCCCGAGGAGGAGTTATGACGAGTAGCACCTTTGGCCAGCAGGCTACCATTCAGGTAGCTTTTGAGTTTATCGACGAAAGAGGGAAGCCAAAACAAAAGACCTGCACGTGGCAGCTCGATAGTATCGCCCAGCAAGCACTCAACCTTGTCCGACTCGACCACGCGAGCGATTTCAACCGAGTTATCGGTGTGCTCGAGCAGGCATTGCGACGTGGCATCATTCATGCATCACTCGCACTACTTATCCTTGCGGTTGCATCCACAGATAGCGAGTTCGATACCGTGCTCGATCGCATAGAAAGGGAAGTTGGCGTCGCGCGCAATCTCAACTCAGTCGTCGACAGTGACACCCAAGAAATTGACCCGTTTTCGGCTCCATCGCCATTCTCCACCTCATTCTAGTGCAACCCCAACCCCTGCAAGTCAGGGGTAATTAATTGTATATAACTTGCTATTATGTTATAATTTACAAAATCAGCTACCCGACGAGTCCATAGGAGGACAGCATGGCTGACGCAATTTCCACAAACGACAGTGCGCGTATCTCGATCGTCATCGAGACGAACGATACGACGATCACGGTCGTTCCCGCAGAGAGAGTGCAGAAGCAGCTGCGCGACATCGCTGCCGCTGGTATTGATATGCAGTTGGTGACCGATTGGATCACTGCAAAGTATATCAATAGCATTCAGCCAGTCCACGAGCTCATCGCAAGTGACGTACGTGATTTGTGGCTAATCCGAACCGACGAAGATGTTGTTCGGATTTTGCAGCTCGAGATAGAGCAGTGCAAGACTACCCGAAAGTCGTACTGGAATGATTACATCGCACCGATTTTCTCGACCGAGCACAGGCTCTTTGAGGTGCCAGAGAAGCGGTATATCAACCTCAACAATGATCCGCAAGGACTTATTCTCATGAATCTGGACTATCCTCGGCACAATCTGTCATCCACATCGAGCCTCTACGGAAACTACCACTGGAACTCTAACACCATTCCCAGTCTGCCCGAGCGCTATCATAGGCATGAAAACCTCCTAAGCCCAGAGCTTCGGGAAGCACACGAACAGCTCTTAGACTGTCTTGGGGTTGCCCTTTTCCGCAACCGCACACCCGAGGAGATCGCCGAAAGTATCATGCGCGACAACGCATCACTGGGCGAGGCGATGTCAGAGGTAGCCGATTGGCTCATCAGAGAGGGCAAAGCACTAGGAGACGCGATGTCGGAGCGAGCAAAGACACTCGCCAGTGAGGCATTTACTGTCAGTACAGAACTCCCAATCGAGGATCATCTGGCCGTGCCCAAGGTAGATACCCCGGCACCTGTCGAAGATAATGAACCACCACGGGTTCATGGCGAGGAGACTGAGGTCGAAATTCCCTCGATTTACGGTGGCATGTATGTCGAACGACAGCCACGCTCTCGGGTGATCGGAGACATCGACCGCAGACGCGGACTCAGCAGGTCTCGTCGTCCCATGAAAGACGGCGAGTAGCCAACACCCCCTTCCACAGTAGTGGAAGGGTATTTCATATCTGTTATACTAAATACACTATGCCAAAGCGCAAAAAACCAGTTGTGAAGTCCGCCGCCCCGATAGTCAATCGCCGGGCTCGGTTCGATTATGACCTTGGTGACGAGATCGTCGCAGGACTCATGCTCACTGGTCCAGAAACCCGCGCCGCACGTGACGGCCATATCCAGCTAAAAGGCTCGTACGTTACAATTCGTGGTGGCGAGCTCTGGCTCAACAATGCCAGCTTTAGCATCAAACTAAACGAACGTGGCAGGCCAGGTGCGCGTAGTGTCGATACCGAGCCACGCAAGCTGCTCGTCAGTCGCAAACAAATCACCGAACTCGCCGCCCGCAAAAAGACAGGTATGAGCATCGTGCCTACCAAACTCCTCACCCAAGGACGATTCATCAAGCTCGTCATCGCACTCGGCAAGGGCAAGAAGCGCTATGACAAACGTGAAACGATCAAACGCCGCGACCTCGACCGCGAACATAAACGGTCTATCAAAATCCATGCCTGAGTATTTACCACAGTCTAGCGAGCGTGCTCGCTCACGAGTAAAACACCTGACGCTACGCACGCTCGGTGCTGGCGCAAATATCGCTGGACGAATGATAGGAAATTTGAATCGCACTCCCGCCAAGCGAACACGTGTGGCAGTGGTACATGATGATCATTTGCTCGTCATCCAAAACATCACCAACTTTCGCAACTGGACCCTACCAGGAGGTGGTTATCGCCGTGGTGAATCAGCCGCCGACTGCGCCGCCAGGGAATTGCGCGAAGAGCTCGGGATCGATCTATCACCAGAACACCTCGTTCCCGCGGGCGAGCATAGCGATCATCCATATCGCTTTGACACGTTTGTTGCAAGCATACATGAACGCCCAGACCTACGGCTGAGCTGGGAGATCGCGCATGCAAAGTGGGTGCCTGTGACCGATCTACCAGAGAATATCTCGCCCTTTATCAAACCTATACTACAGCAAGGCAGTAGCTCATGAGTCAATCGGTCACATTAGCAGATGGCACAGTGGTACGGTACCATTCCTACCATGATGACCAGCCGATCACCGTCGTCATGATCCATGGCATTACAGGTAATCACAAGGGATTTCAGTACCTACTGCCAGGTATGTCAAACGTGCATTGTATCGTACCAGACCTTCCAGGATTTGGCGACAGCGATCTGCCACCGCGTGAATCATGGTCAATCGAAGGACTCGCCCGCGCCGCCAACGAATTTGTTACTGCGCTCCGCCTACCTACGCCACCAGTACTACTTGGGCACTCGATGGGCGGACTTGTCGCCAGCAATATGATTGCGCTCGCACCAGAGCTCTATGAACAACGCGCTATTTTGATTAGCCCCGTACCGACTGCGGTGCGACGACGTGAAGCGCGCACCAGTGGGGCAATTGCAGCAACCGTACATTACCGAGTTGGCACAAACTTTCGCTCGATCGTCACAAGCAAACTTATTTCACGCGTCAGTACGGTCGCGATGCTCAAAACCAACGATCGTACTCGTCGTCGCGATATCTACCGTCATCATCTAGATAATCTTCGTTACTTTTCGGATAGCGCATTCTACCTGGCATTACACAAAGACATCATATGTCGCGGTGCTTTGGACTTCGCGGCCGCACTGCAAGCCAAACGTATCCTCCTGATTTCTGGCGATGACGACATAGTCACACCGCTACCGGAAATGAAACGGCTCGCAGACGCCATACACCCCGAGCGGTTCCTGATCATCAGGCAAGTTGGGCACCTCATCCACTACGAAAAAGCACCCGAGGCAACTGCAGCAATCAATCAATTCCTGACGGATCAGCCGTAATCATCGCAACAATCTTGCGTGGCACGTCTATAACACCATGTGCTTCGCCGTCATAGATATCGTGCGCTACATTCATAAAACCTGTTTCTATCAGTGAGCGCGCAAACCTATCGTTATCGGCAGTAGTCGAAATCACACTGCCGCCGCCATTGATGATTCGAATTGGCGCGTCGGATGCAATAGTCTTGTCGTAGGCTCGTCGCAGATCGGGCAAAATTGGTGCTGTAGCGAGACCGCGTGGATATGCCAAATAGTCTCTGCCGTGCAACGCGAAGTGTCCCAGGGTTGCACCATACGCCGTAGGCGGCGCCATCCATGTGGGATGTATACGCTGCACCATCCTTCTGTCGCGCGCCCACAACGCTATCTCGTGAGCAAACTTTCCCATCAGTGGTATCGTCGGCTGCCGTACCATGCCAACTGGTTCGCCGAGTACAAGAGAGTCTATTGAACCTCGCCCGTCCAGCTCGCGCGCGAACCGCGCAGCTAGACTCGTACCCAGCGAGTAGCCAATAACCGATACATTGCCCAATGGTATCGCTAGTTGCTGAAGAGCTGTCAAATGTGCGCGCTCATGACTACCGAAATTACCTCGCTCTATGTCGCGGCGCATCGCAGAGGGCAGTGGAGAGGACCCTGGACCCATGCCAACATTGCCTAGTGCGACCACCCGAGCAGACAAAGCGGTCGCGAGCGAACGATAGCGATCAGTGGCATCCGGACGCGATACGTATTCGCTCCACGGCAAAAAGAATAGCACTGTGGTATCGTCTGGGGATTGCCGTGCATCGGCAATCGCAACTTCAATCGACGTCTCTCTTTCTACTAGCACACGTGTGATCTCGGCAGCAATCGTCGGTTCGGGCAGGTCGGGAAGGGATTCGATTGGGAGACGTCGTGTCATAGCAGTGCACGAAACACTTAGTCGTCGCTCTTGGATTTCGTGCGACCGATAAATCCTCGCTCGCGTATACGCCGAAGCAGACTACGGGAACCTGAGTTCTCGCGCTTTTTCGCACGAATGGTTGTTGTATATAGCTTTTCAAATGTCTTGAGTGTTTCGTCGAGATCATGCTTGCTTGCGATCCGAAGCGACTCCTTGCTAAACTTCGCACGTAGCTTCTTGTCACGCAATATCTTTAGAATTCCTTCAGCCATTTGACCGCTATCATCTAGTTCAAAGAGGAACCCATTCTTTCGATTATGGCATAGTTCGGCAAGCGCGCCTGCGTCGACGGCAACGACCGGCTGACCACAGGCCATTGCTTCGAGCGTAGCAATGCTTTGCAGTTCGGCGGGTGAAGGGATAGCATAGAGTGTACCGACATGCTCGAGCGCAATCTTGTCTTCTTCGCTAATGCGCCCGGTGAAGGTCACAAATTCACCTAATTCGTATTCTGCAACGATACCTTGTAGGCGGTCCATGTCGACACCAGCACCGACAATCAACAGATGAGCATCGACAGACTCTCGTACTCGACGAAACGCTTGTATCAGTACCGACAAATGCTTCTCGGCATCGACACGGCCAATGTACGTCACAATAGGCTTGTCGGTTGGGAGCTTGTATTTCTTGTAGATTTTTGGGTCGGGTTTTGTAGGACTAAAGGCAGTTAGGTCGACACCGTTCGAAATAATTCGCACAGGTTTGGTCACTTTGTCCGCGTGACTACCAAAGCTCTTGATGCCGCTCTTTGTTGGTGAGGTGATAACATCTGCTCGGCTATGAAAGCGACGACCGTAATCGCTCAGCATAAAATTGATAGGCTTTGAGAGTGGTGCCATCTTTTTGAGGTTATCGAGCAAATTCTCTGCCATTGCATGGCTAGTACTGACAATTGGAATATTGCAGGTACGACCATAAGACATCGCTGCTTGGCCAATCCACATAAGCATCTGAACATGGATGATGTCTGGCTGGAACTCATCGATGATCTTGCGCATTTCGCGTTGAGGAGTAATCGATATACGAAAGTTCTGATAAAACGGAAATACTGTTGATGCAGTACGGTAAATCATATAATTACCGTCGCGCTCGACAGAACGCTTGCCGTCCTGGCTCGGTGCCACCACGATCACCTCGTGACCCCTGTCGGCCATACCCTTAGCAAGGTTGCGACTAAAGGTCGCTACACCGTTGATAACTGGCCAGTGCAGGTCTGACGCGATGAGAATTTTCATATGTGCCATTATAGCATTTATTGACTTTTTACGCTATTTATGATAAATTAACAATATAAACCAACCCTCTAGTGGAATGGAGTACCTCGCCCGTGACAACTCACACACCGCCCCCGTACAAGCCACCACGCAAACAGCGCATAATCGCTGGACTCGTCTTGATTGTACTCCTATTCTATATAGGCGCAATGGTAAGTAATCTGTTATCAGGATCAGTAATTCCAGGGCTTATCGTTGCAGCAATCCTCGCGCTGTCCCTACGCATCCGCATCACACGGTCGGAGCGTACGTCGGCACCACTTCGTCGAACCACAAGTAGAGCGCAGTCTCAGACGATCAGTGGAACCCTGCGGCCAGGCAAGAAGTATATTCGCCCGCAGCCAGGCAAAGATACAGCACTGACCCTACTGCGTCGTGATGGTACGGTCATGGGATCACTCACCAGAATTATCCCACCCGCTGCCGCTGACTCAGATAGCGACCTGCCTGTATTTGCCATCGAGAACACTGACGATGAGGCGCTCATGGTGCTAGGGTATTGCCATGGAAGTCTACAGGTAGACCGGGGAATCAATACCAGCAACGTCACTGTTGCCGGTGAACTAACTGTGGTCGCATAGTACTAGCCGCGTACCGTACCACCTCTTGTGTTATACAGAGGTGGTTTTTCATAACTGCAGATAGAAGTATTGACATTTTATAGTATTTATGCTAATATGGTACTGATCAGTAGTTGATCGCTCTCTGGAAGCGTTCCGAGAGTCCGACACGGCTCAACAGCCGAGTAGGGAGTACAGCATGTACAACGACGCCGACGATCGAACCGTCTACTTCGAAGACGAGCGCGAGTGGCCGTTCGACGATGTCGATCTCTCCCACGGAGACTTGCCGGATGATCCGGCACTCCTCCTGGAGGATGCGTTCCGCTGACCACCAGCCCACCGCCCATCCGCGCTCTGCGGATAGGCGGTGGGCATCACCATTCCCATACGCCCCATGACGGGGTATTTTTATTGCTTTGCCACAACTGATTCGTAGAGCGCCATCATCTCACCAGTGAAACGACTTTGCAAATGAGTTGTTTTCTTTTCGCGGACCTTCACGCTGGCAGCTTCGCACTGCCGGACAGCAGTGCTCAATGCTTCGGCAAGGGCCGACACCGACTCATGACGCGCAAGCGTATACTCACCCTCGGCCAGCCCCTCTACCAAGTCAGGGTCGGACACGACGACGTGTACACCAAACGTCGTTGCCTCAAACAGTGTCATGCCTTGTGTTTCGAACCCTACAGATGACTGTACGAGAATCGACGACTTCGCTAGCACGGCAAACAATTCCTCGTGCGAAACATGTCCGTGTAGTACTACTTGCTGCTCCAGGTGCAGTGCAGCGACCTTCTCCTTCACCGCTTCGTAGAGTGTTCCTTGCCCGTACATATCAACCATTGCGTGCGTGCCGCTCTCTGCCACTGCTTCGAGAAATTCAAGCGGACGCTTCTCGGCGCTCATACGCCCAGCCCACACGATAACTGGCTCGCGGGGTGATATAGATTCGACTGTGGCCACCAGGTCATCGTCGATACCGTTTGATACCACATGGACCGGTGCCGGTACCCCACGTTGTTCGAGCAACCGTGCAAAGTGCTGCGATGGTGCCGTACGAAGGTCAACGTGTCTGCCAAGTTCCGCCTGGAAGGCAGCGGGATCACGAAGTTGCCATGCAGTAGCAAGCGAACTACCTATGAATTGCTTGGCAAACACTCCCATTCCGCCCATGACAAGCTGTTTTTGGAGTGGTGAAAGGGTAGCATCGAGACCCGCGGGCAAATTAGTATGGTAGGTCAGTACAGTCGGGATTGCATGACGGCGAGCAAACCATATACCAAGCAACACAGACGAAAAATCGCCTTGTAAGTGAATGATATCGATAGCAGGAAGCGCCAAAAGCTGCTGCTCCATGTCGCGCGCAAGACGTTTGGTCGGTATAATCGCCCTATACACGCCATCAGCCTGCAGCTTACGCGAAGGCAGTACAACCTCCGCAGGCCGCCACTGGTTGCCATCGGGCTGCGGTGAACATATCGAGACTGTGTGGCCCAGGCGCTCGAGGTACTTCCGTTGCAACCGAGCAGAGCCCTGTGCGCCACCAGGGGAATCGATATGCTGATCGAGGAAAAACACTATGTGCATATAGTTCTAGTATACATATAAAAAACTGAGGCTATACCTCGCGGGAGCATAATCGCTCCTACAAGGTATAGCCTCTCGACATCATGCAGTGCTCGGTCAGCGACCGGTCAGGGCGACGACCCAGCGCAGGTCACCGTTGACGTAGGGGTTGAGGTCAACCCCCATGTTCATGAGGATGAACGCAACCGCCGGAACCACGAGGCCCACCACGGTGAGGGCCGCAGAAACGGCCCAGGGGTTGTCCATGCCGTCGCGTCGCGCCAGGACGACCCAAGCCGCGGCGGCAACGACCGCCAGCGCGAGCAGGGTGACGATGATTGAGGTGCTGACCATGGCTTCCTCCCAGAAGCTTGCAGTGATCTTAACTTTATATATTATACTCTACTTATTTATAAAAGTCAAGTGTTTTGGCAATAAGTCGAGCGAGCGGCGCCACCATGATATTTAGCGGCAATTCAGCGCTACGATCTATAATCGCCGCAGGGCGGGGAAGGCGAGACGGCAGAGACACCGGCACTTCCACCACAGGGTAGGTAGGTGTATTTGCTGGTGGGACAACTGGCTGTACTGCACGACGCTTATCTGACTCATTGCGAGCGTGTATCTGTGCGACAAGTTGGTCTACTTGCACTTTTAGAGCATCGTCCAGCTGCTCGTATGGTCGCGGCATATGTCCGAGTGTACGCTGTGCACTGACTACGGGATCGCAGACGAAATACAAGGTGAGAGCGTACTCACAATAGCCTTCGTTCTCGAGCATTTCACCAACTTCTTCTAGCGCGCGACCATCCAGTAGTATCGTGTCGAAGCCCTCCATGCGTGCATCACTTAGCCATTTGCGTAGCAAGTTGTCTTTGAACGCCTGGCTCAGGCCACGTGCGCCAACTTTCGCGCTATTGACACTTACGTCATTCGTATACAGTAGTGCCTCGCGCTGTTGTTTTGGCATACGATACACTCGTTTCACGAACTGTACACCGCGCACGATGTTGCCGTCATCGCTCAAGTAAGCATCTATCTGCTCGGGTGCATCGAGGTTGACGCCGGCTTGCATCATTGCTACTACTAAAACGCGGAACACCTGTCCCGCGTCGATCAACATCACTTTGTGGCTGCGCTCATCACGCAGATAATCCTTTACCAACCCAACCACTGTACCTTTGCCGCTACGGGCCTCGCCATCAAATGTCACGAGTTTTGGAAGGGGATTATGCATCTTACATTACTATACTACAGTTTCAATGTATTCGTAAAAGCACGAGTACCTGAGTCTCAAAACCCCCACGCCCCCTCCCTTACACGCAAAGAGAGCCTTTGATAGACTCTCTTTGGTTGCAGTCGCTTTACGGTGGCTTAGGGGGTTTTGAGGCTCAGGTACGAGATCATTGACTTTTTATGTCTTTTATGCTAGAATGTAATTATACTCGTTCTTCGACAACGCCGGGAGGCAATAATGACCATCACCCCGCTCATACTGTCGTTCAGTGGTCTTCTGCGATCCCTGATCGACGAGAGGCTTTCGCCCAACGATCTCTGCAGGACCATCTACTTCCTGGGTTCAACCCAGGAAGAGATGATGGACGGCCATACATGGGCGACGGAAATACCGTTCATTCATCTGGTCACCGGCGCACAGGCCTACACAGCTTTCCGGAACGATGTTTTCATGGCCACACAGCAACACAGGATCGTCTGGGCACGTACGGCATCCACCCCCCACACCTGGGAGGGGCTGAACGAACTGCTCACCAGCAATGGCCTGCAGGCAATCCAGCCACCCGCCAACCACAGATGGATCGAAGCTGATCGTTACTGCTATCCGGCAGTAACGCAGATCGTCAGGGAGCAGAAGCTGCCGTACCAGGTGATCTGGTAGCGGCGGCGAACAACGAGATAGGCTGGAGTCTGCGGACTCCAGCCTATTAAAATACCACGGTACATAAAATAGTAACTTGCTAAGCTTGTAAATTATAGCCTTACCGTCATGCTGTGCTTATGGTAAAAGATTGTAAGACTTCAAGAAACAGTCTACTCATCGTCGCAGCACTCACACTAGCCACGGGCATAAAAACTCTTTCCTATCGCGTCGATCAGCTCAATACGTCCGCGTGCGGATTATCATAGCGCTTAGATCACTTATTTGACAAATTGGCACTATTCGTCATAATAATTTCTACACGGTAGCGTTTGGCTACCCGAACCGACTTGGAGACATTGTGACCACAGGTTATGAAAATCCTCTACGCAAGGATATGCTGGCAGAAATCGCACGCCGCCCAGGAACCGTTGAGGAGTGGTCTGGTGAACTTGCAGAACAAGAGCCTCTATGGACAATCGAGAGGCGTATCACCGATCATCATCCTGTGCCCCAGGAAGAGGATGGGTTGCTACGTCAGGTGATCATCGCCGAACAAGACCGTCAAAGGCGCCTCATCGGTCAGTGGATCGCTAGCAAAAGGCGCCTTGCCGAAGAGCAAGCCTTCCTACGTACATGGGAGCCCATTGCTATATACCTCACCTCTGCACTGAAACATCCCGACGACCCCCGCAGTGACGGGGAAGTTATCGCCAAGACGATCGAGGCACTTCGACTAGTAGACCGACACGTCAATGCACAGATCGATAGGCATGACCCCTTCCGCCCGATCGGGTAAGCACTCGAAAGCCACCTCACACGGTGGCTTATTTTATTTGCAAAATGAAATAGCCTCGAATTACTTCGAGGCTTTCTGCTACATCAGGCAAGACTTCCCAGCGGGCGGGTAATATGCCGACGGAACATAGGGTAGTACGTCTGCCACCATGCTTCGTCATATCCACAATGCGCGGCGCGCACCGTCTCGAACTGTCGCACATAGGGCATCCAGCTTACGCCGGCTGCAGCTTGACGCACCGTCACATTACCCCACGTATTCGCGAGGTAGACTGTGTCGGTGAAACGCTGCCACAGCTCCAGCGGCAGCTGCTCGCAGTTGAGCATCCACTGCACCTGCTGATACCACAAGGTAAATGGTGTCGAGGCGAGGTTCTGGCGTGTGAGATGCTGTAGTTCACGACGATACCTGTCATGCTCGGACTTTGGCAGTCCGGGAGGTAGCTCGATTGCATCGTATTTTGGCGGCATCGCCATGGCACTCAGAAGCCACTTACCATACCCTCGGTTAGCACGCTCACCAGGGTGCAGTACACGACTCAGCTTGCCGATCAGGGGATTCATCCAGTCGGGCAGTACGCCTACTCTGAGGTCTCGACCACGCGATGGCGCGTCAGAGATGATAAAGCGACCCACATCGTCCGGCAAATGACCAAGCTGTTTGAGCGCAAGTGTGGTTAGCATACCACCAAGCGATGTCATGATGACTGTCAGATCCCCTCGATAGAGGCGACCTACGAGGTCAAGATCGTGAGCGATATCGTCGACACACTTCTGGACATCAAATGTCGCACCGCTATACGACGCTGCAATCAAAGCCGAGCCTTGTTCGGCAGCCAACTGCGTGAACGGCTGCGCCTGGATCACTCCAGGCAACAGAATACCTGGGACATGGAGAATTGCTCTCCGGGAATCACTGCGCATTACACTCAGCCCAAGTCCACCCATGCCATTTCCTCTCTCGAGATGTACGAAGGGAATCTCCCTTTTTGCGGTAGTTACGCACTGCGACTAATTATAACACATTATATTGACTTTTTTACACCTTTGTTCTATAAATAGAAACATTGTCACGCATTGTGGCGAATGGCCATAGTGTGTCCACCCATACACGCTCGCACCTCAACAAGGAGGAGAACATTGTGAACAAACGCAAGCTCGCGAAGATCGCGGCTGCCGTCTGTGCGGCGCTCGCTGCGCTACTGTACTTTGTGCCCGGTGTATTCCGGTCAGGAACAGTAGCAGCAATGGGCGTCGTCGCAGCAAACACACTCGCAACAGTGACGACAGTCATCGCCATTGGGTTCGCGCTGATCATGCTCGCAGCTATCGTATTTGTGGTGTCCGCCGCCGTCAAGGCTAAGCGCGCTAAGCAAGTCGATGCGGTAAAGAACAGGCCATACATGTTGCCCTCGGCTACCGAGACAGACCCTGCGGTTATCCGTAAGGGTCTAGAGTATGTCACCAAGAGGTTTAGCAACACAAATCTGCCGATTGACGTAAGTTTGGGGCACCTGGAGTCGATTCAAGCGAGTATCGCAAACGTAGATGCGCTCTTTGGTGCAAATCCGTTTCTTGTCATCGATAGCGATTCGCCACTCGACTACACAGCATTTACCTTGCTACTGAACGATGTGCGCCAGGAAGTGTACATGGGGCTGATTCGCATCATCTACCAGGCGCATACCACCGACCACAAAGACCGAGCCGCGTACAGTGAACTGCTAGATGTTGCGACGATCGTCAACGACGAGAATCAGTCACGCATCGCAAAGGTGAGGAAACTCACCGATGAGATGGTGAAGGTATCGACACGCGCTAATAGCAACAATCAAGCAACTGCGACTGATCAACTGACAACACTCGTGTCGCAGTTGTCTGGCCGTAGGCAGATTGCGAATACCGTACCCGACCCAGCGCTTGATCCGCTACTCAACCCGACCATCACCCACACCCCTCAACCCGTCTACATCCGAAAGGAAACCCGATGAAGAAAAAGTTTTGGGTAGTGCTAGGCGCCATCATGGCGTTCATTCTGGCAGGCTGCGGAAGCAGTGGGCCAGTGCAGGATCTGACGTACGAGCAGGCAGTCGAGCAGGTACAGGCGTACGTGAACGAAGGGAAGGTTGCATATCAGGAAGCACAGCATGGTCGCGACGACAGCTGGGCTGGTGCTGACATGTCAGCCAATGAATTGCCGCCAATCGATAAGTACCCGCTGTCCGTTCAGGGCAACGGCGAAATCAACATCGAGATCTTCAGTTCGACCGAAAAGTCGAGTACGAAGGATCGTCGTTGGCTCGATGCCGTAGCGCAGGAGTTCAACAACTCTGGCGCAACTGTGGATGGCAGAAGTATCTCGGTTTCGGTACGTCCCATTGCTTCGGGCTTGGCGCTGGACTACATCAAGTCCAGGGTTTACATCCCGAGCGCTTACAGCCCGTCCAACGAGCTGTGGGGCAACATGATCACCGATACTGGAATCAATGTGCAACTGATTGACAACCGCCTTGCCGGCAATGTCGCAGGCATCTTGATGAAGCAGGACAAGTACGACGCCTTTGTGGCGAAATATGGTGAGGTTTCTGTAGCAAATGCTGTCAAGGCGGCGCTCGCAGGCGATTTGAAGCTCGGTCACACCGACCCGAACCAGTCATCGACTGGGCTGAACATCTTTACCCAGGAGCTGTTGGCGATCGACGCTAGCAATCCCCTGAGTACTGAGACCGCAAAGCAGTTCCAGCAGTTCCAGGCAACTGTTCCGCCAACCTCGCCCACCACGGACGAAATGGCAGCAGTGGCCGAAAAGGGTTTGTCTGACGCCATGATCATGGAAGCTCAGGCGCTCACGACTCGACCGACGCTCTCAACTGGCTGGGTATTTACCCCGGCTGGCGTGCGACATGATAGCCCGCTGTATGCGCTCAACAACCCATCTGCAGAACAGATCCAGGTCTTGCAGCAGTTTGCAGGCTTCGCGAAATCCAGCACCAACCAGGAGTTGGCGGGTAGCTTTGGATTCAACCAGCACAACGACTACGCGGGCACGAGTAATCAGCTCACGGGTACTCAGCTGTTCAAGGCACTTGAGCTGTGGAAGCAGAACAAGGATGCTGGTCGACCGGTCATCACGGTAATTGTTGCCGATAAGTCTGGCTCTATGAACAGTAGCGGCAAGCTTGACAAGATCAAGACTGCACTAAATGCTGGTGCCAACTACATTAGCCCCAGTAGCTATGTCGGATTGGTCAGCTACTCAGACACGAGCAATATCACTGTCGACTTGCCGATCGGGCTGTTTACCGACGAGCAACATTCGCTGTTTGCGGGAGCTGTGCGTGATCTTCAGGCCGATGGCAATACCGCGACCTACAGCGCCTTGTACGCAGCGCTCGACCTGATGCTGAAGCAAAAGGCCAGCGTGCCGGACGCCAAGCTGCGGCTGATCGTCATGACCGATGGTCAGCAGAACGCTGGTGTTAGCCTGAACGATGCGCTCAGCGTCATCCAAGGACTTGGTGTTTCAGTGTACGCCATCGGCTACCAGGCCGATGCGTCGACAATGTCAGCGTTGGCAGGAGCCAACGAAGGCTATGTCCTGAACGCCGATACCGACGATGTTGCTAGCACGCTCAAGAACGTGTTCCGCGCCGAGCTGTAATCTCCTCCGTATCCAGGGTCATCCCTCCCGCTCTCAACAGAGTAGGGAGGGGTGGCCCTCTTTCATTTGGTACAATAGTGATATGAAATTATACTCCTGGAACGTCAACGGCATCCGCGCCGTCCTCAACAAAGGCGCCTTGCAGCAATTCATCACCGAGCATGATCCGGACGTCCTGTGCTTGCAGGAAACAAAGGCCGAGCGAGGGCAGTTCGAGATCGACTTTCCGCAGTACCACGAGCACTTTTTTAGCGCTGTGAAAAAGGGCTATAGTGGTACGGCAATTTTCTCAAAAAACCCAGCATTACAATACATCGACGGATTTCCAGAAGATATCATCACACAGTTCAACGTCACTGGCGACACATATGGCGACCCAAATAAAGAAGGTAGAGTGATCGCCGCTGAGTTTGAAGAATTCTGGGTCGTCACCGTCTATACACCCAATTCAAAACGTGAGCTATCGCGACTCAGCCTCCGCTATGATAGCTGGGACAAAGCATTCCTCGCTCATGTTCAACGACTAGAGCAAACCAAACCAGTACTCTTCTGTGGCGACCTAAACGTCGCTCACAGTGAGATCGACCTCGCCAACCCAAAGGCCAATGTCGGCAAACATGGCTTCACCGATGAAGAGCGTGAAGGGTTCGACAACTTTCTTGCGGCTGGCTATGTCGACACCTACCGTGCCGCTCACCCAGATCTTACCGGTGCATACACCTGGTGGACACATTGGGCAAATGCACGAGCACGAAATATCGGTTGGCGTATCGACTACTGGCTCGCCAGCAGTGACATTGCCGACAGAGTGAAAAACCCCGCCATTCACCCTAGCGTGATAGGGAGCGACCACTGTCCAGTGAGTATTGAAGTATAACGACTGATATCACCATCATTACGCGCTTATTGCGAAATGTGGTTTTATATATGAAAAATCACCTTCAGAGAGTGATAGCTTATATCAGATATTCATGTTATAATAATCTATATTCCGTCCATCCCAACCGAAAGGTAAGCTATGAACAAGCCGGAACGACCCTTACAGGAACACGTGAACCCTGACGGCACTTTCATGTATATACCTATCACGGTAGTTATTGGGCCTGACGTAACCATTGGCATTCGCACGCAATTCCTAGGTAGGGTTACGATTGGTCAAGGGTCCGTCATTGGTCAAGATACGATCATTTACCAAAATGTCATCATACAAAACCGTGTCACGATTGGTGCGGGATGTATTGTCGGTCACGATGCGCTCATCGGACATGAAGCGATCATTGGAGAACACTCACATGTAACCCCTAACGCCGTGGTGCCCCGCTACTGGAGGATTCCTGCACAGTCAATCGTAAACCAAAGCGAAGGCCACGGAACCGTCGTTCTTCCTCGTCACTGGCCAAAGTAACGCCTCAGCGTCACCACTCTTAACTAGCGAGAGTATGTGACGCTATTTTCATATCTGTAGCAACACCTATATACTAGAGACAAATGGACCACCCATACTGGCAACAACAAACTCCTGATAGACCGCTCTTTCCCGACATAGAGTGGAGCCGCCCCGAGCAACGCAGCGCACGGGGTCGATTAGGAATTGTCGGCGGCAACAAACTTGGCTTTGCCGGTGTCGCCGAAAGCTACAGCACTGCGCTTGCTGCGGGGGCAGGAGAAGTACGAGCATTACTCCCAGACGCGCTACGCAAAACCATCCCTACTAGCATGACCGACGTCGTATTTGGTGCCAGCAACCCCAGCGGCAGCCTAGGACGCGACGCAACGCCAGAGCTACATGCCCTCGCCAGCTGGGCAAGCTGCATACTCCTCGCTGGTGATGCTGGGCGCAATAGCGAGACAGCTATCACGTATAGTGATTTCATCCGACTCTACACAGGACCGCTCGTCATCACACGCGACGCGGTAGACTTGATCCGCAACGACTCCGAAGCATTAATCGAGCGTCCTCAGACTGTGCTCGTCATATCATTTGCACAACTACAAAAGCTCTTTCAATCTGTGTACTATCCAGTCGTCCTGACCTTTAGTATGCAGCTGATGCACCTAGTCGAAGCAGTACATAAGTTTACTGTGACCTATCCTGTCACCATCGCCGTGCTACACCGCGACACACTCGTAGTAGCGCATGACGGGCAAGTTACCACTACAAAATGGGACAGCCCTATGGCCATCTGGCGCGGCCAAACTGCCGCACGAGCAGCAACCTATCTGCTTTGGACCCCAGACCAGCCGCTTGAAGCAGTGACCACAAGTTTACTTACAAGATAATAGCATTCGTAAAACAGTGCAGTTAGTTGCATAAAGTTAATATATATGACATAATGTAATTATCCAATCCTCTTACTGAAGGAGAAGTGTATTATGGTCGCAATCCTTGGGCTATCAGAAGATGATCAGTTACTGCTCCTGCGAAGCGAAGTCAAGATGTCGTTCACACCCAGTCGTTGCCCGCGGTGCCAACAAGCCGCTGTCCAAGAAATCCGCTGTGACGGTGATGGCTCACTCTGCCACTGCTCGTGCGGTGGTGGTGGTTGGCAGGTGGTATGCGGTCACTGTGACTACATCCTCAACCAGGCCGAGTGCGAAGAGCGCGAAGAGGAGTAATACCACTAGACCCTTCAGAGGGGGCAAAAGAGACCGGCTCACCGGTAAACTCACTGCCGCTTGGGAGGGTCTTTTTTGTTTCATACAAGCACTGCACAGGATATCAGGTATATGGTATACTACAGAGGTTAATCGTTGCCTTTTGCCGCGGTGGTGGAATCGGTAGACACGTTAGACTCAAAATCTGATGTCCGCAAGGACGTGCCGGTTCAAGTCCGGCTCGCGGTACCAGAGAGCGATTAACCATAAGCTTTCCATATATCTGTTGTATACTAAGGAGCAGATAGTCGTATTATGCGCCCAGACAATCAACGCCCAAGCACCCAAGTAAACATTCCGTCACGCCCGCTACTCAGAGACGACGGAGTTGGTTCGACACACCAGCGCGCAGCTACAAACCTAGTGCGTGGTCAAATCAATAGCATCTACCAAAATGACCCCAATCATACGATAGAAACCGACAAGCTATCTCCAGAGGATCGTTCCGCTGCAGAGGCAAAATCAACCACTTCAACATCAGCAAATCTAGCACCAGGACCAGGCGCAGTTAATATACAGTTGGCTAATCAAGACCTCGATAGACCAAGTGCCTACGAGCGCACTCACAGCGAAGAAAAAACGCCAGTCGACAACGACAACTGGAAAAAGTACCACAGTGCGTGGCAAAATTATTACCAGCAATATTATGAGCGCTATTATATCGGCCAGGTACACGCAACGCGCCAAGAACTAGAGCGACAAGCCAAGGTTCAAGAACGGTCCCACTCAGCAGAGCATGGTATGACCACCGACGAAGCGATGTACGATTTGCGCAGCAAACTCCGAGGTAAAATCTCCGAACGGGCACAAAAAGTACGCAAAAGTCGGCATTTCATTCCTATTTTGGCAGCATGTGTTGTCATGGTTGTGTTTCTCTTTTTGCAATACAACCGTGTCGTCTTTGCTGCAGTAGACGCGTACGTAACACCAGGCACACTCGATCCTAGCAACCTCATCGTTGATCCAAATGCAGCAGGTGCGGTCTCTGTAGAGCCAAAGCTCATCATCCCAAAGATAAACGTGGATGTACCAATTATCTGGGATGCAAATGCCTCTAGCCAAGAATCTCTCAATGCCGCGATGGACCATGGCGTGGCATGGTTCAATATCCACGGTGCAAACGCGCGACCGGGGCAGGTGGGCAACTTCGTGCTTTCGGGGCATAGTAGCAATGACTGGCTCGATGGCGGAGATTATAAGTTTATATTTGCACGCCTAGAACAAGTCGTTGTCGGAGACACTATCTATGTTAACTACAACAGCCAGCGCTACACCTATACCATTACCCATACCGAGGTTGTTAAGCCTACAGATGTCGCCGCCCTTACAAAACCAACGAGCAAGCCCATCCTGACCCTCGTTACCTGTACACCGCTAGGAACGGCGCTTAATCGATTGCTTGTATTCGCCGAACAGGTGAGCCCTGACCCAAGTGGTGCTACGGCTAGTCAAGACTCAACATCAACCAGCGAAGCAGCAAAAATGCCGTCCAACTCTCCGACTTTCCTGCAGCGACTATTTGGTGGCGGTAATTAGCCTCTCTTCCAGCTAACTGCACCCGAATTGACACATACAAACAATTGCGCAGTTATTGTAGCTAATTAATAGCAGCGACGTAACCAAAGTATAGAGGGAGTGGAATCTACTCCGTCATCTGGACACGGGTAAGCACTACACCATCCTGGCTCTGTGTGAAATAGTACATAAATTTATCGTTGCTACTGAGCGCCACTGGTAAATCTAGTGCAGATGTCGTAATACTGCGCATATTCGTGCCGTCATAGTCATAGTACTGTGCCATGCCGCCCGCGGTCGTTGCCACATTGAAGCCGTCTAGCCAATCCACGGAGCGAAGCGTGGCCGCTGGCAGGGTGATTGCTGAACGCATCCCTAACTCAAGGTCATAGGTAGTAACCGTAGCACCATCCTGTGCATATACCATACGATTATCTCCAGGTGAAAAACCGAGAATAGACCCAGAAACAGGGAGTGTCAAACGAGCTACCGTTTCAAGCGCGAGCGTTGTATTGCTATCACTTTGTGGAAAATCCCCCTTCATAATATCGAGGTTAGCGCCTCTTGCTACTACCAAGAATCTATCACCGTAGTACATGCCAATCCGCGCATGCAAGACAACCTCATTACTCAATTCGTAGCTTGCGATAACTTTTGACGTATTCACCCCAGCAGAGACATATCCTACTGTTCGCTTACCTGTGGTATCGGCGTAGGTTTCGTAGGCGATTGCGCGCTCGTCAGCGGCTGAAAACCCACTCACATTTAGCGCCAGAGGGCCCGACAGACTCGATGACGACAGGGTCGCACGACGCAACTCTTTATTTGCAGTAAGCAAGTACAGTACATTGCTATCGCCGCGAGAATAACTTACTTGCGTTATATCCACTCCCAAACGAGTAGTGATGTTATATACGTCACTCCCGCCGCGCAAATCCACCGCCAAATACTCACGCTTACCGTCATAGTCATGACGCACAATTACTGATTCGCTATCTTTATCCCAAGATTCCACGACAAATCGCTGTGAGCTAGAATCAGTAGGTGTCGTGACATGTTCAGTCGCAATTGACACAGTGCTCACTACGGGCGTATCACTGTCGAGCTTTACTAGGTGAATAGTAGGGACAGTGGGGTTTGCTATCACGGCGGTCCAGTTGCGATTTGGCGCAGTCACCGCACTCGATACTTGCTCAAATGTTGCCACCTTCGAAGCTTTTGGGCTAGTAGGGAAGAGTAGCGCGTAATTAAGCCATAGCACACCACCAGGCTTTACGGTCGACGTCTTTTCCCATGGCGTGAAGTTCTCTCTGGTGAACCTGACCGTGTGCTCACCTGCTGTAAGCGTGATTTTGCTCGCCGTCCTATTGGCAAGCTGTATATCATCTACCGAAACGCTCGCACCAGACGGTCGCGAGTTGAATTGAACAAGTCCACCCTGCTCTATACGGCCATCAAAACGGTTGTACCGGTAGCCTTGGATAACAAGTACTAGCACTGTGAGCATCGACACAATTGCTATTATCATTAGTGTATAGATAAATACGAGTTGAGTGCGCTCGCGCAGCTTACTCTTTGGTTTATGCATAGGTATCATTATACTATAAACCTCTTGCCAAATACATTATGCCTACGCTATGATAAGGGTAACCATGAGCAGGGTAGTCTCATACGGGGGAAATAGGATTACTAGAGGTATATGACACAGCAAACCGTCACGATTAACGGCACCGTCTACGACAGTCATACTGGCAAGACACTTCATGTTGGGCACAATCAACACAAATCTACAAAATCAGTCAGCCAGGGTGCTCACGTAGTACATGTCCAGCCCCAGCGCTCAAAAACCCTCAATCGTCGCTATGTTCGCAAAGGCGAAACCGCGCTTCACGCCACTCATGAGCAGGCAAAACACACATTAGCGACAGCAACGAAACCGGCTCATCGCACCAAAGCAACACATGCTATTAGTGTGCATCGCGCACCATCGGTGTCTACCGCATCACGAAGCGAACATGTTCGTCGTTTCGTAGCGCACCCTGCTCCAGCACATACCGCTCCCCAGCATCATGATGTCAAACCAATTCCGCACCCGCTTGCAGAATCCGCACATCGTCAACTTGCTAGCAAGCAGCCTACCGAAAGGGTAGTGAAACCCTCACACATCATCAAGCAAGAAGCCATAGAACACGCAACAGCAAAAATGCCCGCAAAGCACACGCGCAAGGCTACACACCACAAAAAGGTGAAATCAACATTTAGTCGACTTGCAAGTATCGGAAGTGCGTCACTAGCTGTGCTCGTGCTGGGCGCCTACCTCACATACCTCAATATGCCAGCTCTGAGTACGCGTATAGCCGCCACCCAAGCAGGCATCGATGCCTCCTACCCAAGCTACCAGCCTATGGGCTATAGTCTCAGCGGTCCCGTCGCCTACAAAGAGGGGACAGTGACTATGAAATTTGCCGCAAATGCTGGTCCACAAAACTACACCCTCACTCAAACAAAATCAGGGTGGGATTCTAGCGCTGTACTTGAGTACTATGTCGAACCAAATGCAGGCGGCAACTACATTACAACCACAACAAATGGACTCACTATCTACACCTACGGTGACAATGCGGTTTGGGTCAATGGTGGTATTCTCTACACTATCAACGGCAACGCAACACTATCCGATAGCCAGATCCAACGTATTGCGACGAGCCTGTAAATCACACTTTCTGCGTCTATTGCATTTTATCTAATAATATGCTATAGTTTTGCATGTTGGCGGACCCCTACTGACAGAGGAGTGTACGACATGTTCCTTCGAGAAAGCAACCTCAAGAGTGATCACCGCTACTGGCAAGGCGAATGGGTTATCAGTAGCGGCCTGAAGAAAAGCTACGTCAGGTACATAAAGGCGCTAAATGATGAGTTGTTCACAAAGCCACTTGTCCGAGCGATTGTGGTAAGCATTGTTTTGGTATGGTCTTTTTCGACTGTAGTCGCCTTTGTCGTAGGAATCGTTATGCTGTTCATGGGAAGTGCGATCGCCAGCGCGATCTGGCTTATTGGCTCACTCATATCCATCCTCAAACTTAAATCAATGTCCAAAAGCCGCCCGAAAAGGGTCGCCAAGTTTCGCCGAAAGCTGGGTGAAGATAAGTTCGTAAGCATCACCGATGCTTACGGTATCAAACCGCTATTTTTCGCACATCAAGGCAAACTCATCCAGAACGGTAGCGCTCCAAGCGCGATCGGAAGATGGTGTAGCGCTATGAGTGCCGATGAAGGAACGCGTGAAGCAGTAAATGGATTCCTTACGACCACCGCATTGACTCGAGACCTCTTGGCAACAGGCGGTGAAATGGATCCTGTGCGCCTACATCAGCTCCACGTTACGCTTGAGCATGACGTAGTGCTGTATGCAGAGCTAATCAATAAGCGACAAAGAGCACAGATGCTTAGCGGAAACCGCGCAAGCCTCGCCGATCCTGAGATCTGGCAGCTGAACGCAGACATGATTCTTGGACCGACGACGTCCTTGACGAAGTAGTTCCAAGAAACTATCAGACACACCTCGTGCTCATCGGCACGGGGTATTTTAAATAGTATTTAATTATGATATAGTATATTTATTGTACAGTTCTCCAACAGAGAGGATGCCACCACAATGTACCTTCAGACGAATGCACAGACTGACGCCTGGGTGAGAGAAGACGAATCGGACAGCTGGTCGCCAAAAGCGCGGCGGATCGTTCGTTGGACAAAACGCCGATCGAGCGATGCATGGAAACGCCTCATACGACTGCATATGCTCATTTACGCTGCTTCTTGCGGCGTGTTCGTAGGAGCTATTTTGCTCTTTAGTCTTATCCTCGACAAGGAAGTGTCGCAAACTTACGGATTCTGGTCGCTCATTAGTATATCCGTCATCGTCGCTCTCTTGCTGGCAGCCAGACCTTTCTTGATGCCGAGTGGCGAGAGGATCATCGGACGGCTCAAGACAGAGCTCCGACCAGATCAGGTCATTGATGAATCCGACGTGCGCCTGCAGCAATCAGCGCTCGGGTTTTACGCCCGCTGGCCCGATCCTGTGGCAGGCAAGTACATCGACAGATACCTATACGAGACAGCGCCACTTGCCGCAAGGTTTGGATCTCGAAAGGCAATCGAACACTGCGCCATTCTCACACGCGAAGCGATCGACGCTTACAGAGAAACGGGCGAAGTGGATGTCATGAAATTGCGAACAGTCCTCCAGCCTATCGTCGATGAGGCCTTGGCGCCTCATTGGCCGGCTCCGACACCAGGCAGCCTTGCGTAATACAATACGCAAGGCTATTTTATTTCCGATCACCACCTCTATAAATATGCTATACTATGATTTATGACAGTCCGTACTCGTTTCGCACCTAGCCCAACTGGCTTCCTCCATGTTGGTGGCATTCGTACCGCACTCTTCGCATTTCTCGTCGCCCGCCAAGCTGGCGGTACATTTGTACTACGATTTGAAGATACGGACAAAAAGAGGGAAGTAGCCGGCAGTGCCGAACACCTCATCTCCAGCCTCAAGGCAATTGGCATCGAGTACGACGAAGGCCCCGATATCGGTGGACCCTACGGCCCATACATTCAGAGCCAACGACTCGCTCGTTACAAAGCCTGGGCACAGAAACTCATCGACCAAGGGAGAGCCTATGCCGACCCCTACACGAGCGAGCAAATTCAAGCTTTTCGCGATGAAGCCCAAGCCGCCAAACGCGCCTTTCGCTATCGCGATCACCGACCCGAGAACCCACCCGCATGGGACGGTACTCAGCCGCTACGCTTCAAAAGCGAGCCAAAAAGCTACACATACCACGACGAGGTAATGGGCGCTATCACCACCAGCCCTGAAGTAGTCGACGATTTCATCCTGATTAAGTCAGATGGTTATCCAACCTACAATTTCGCGCATATCGTCGACGATGCCGAGATGCAGATCACCCATGTCATCCGCGGACAAGAATTTATCAGTAGTATGCCAAACTACCTTGCTTTGTATGAAGCACTCGATATCCCAAATCCAATTTTTGCACATTTACCCCATATCATGAACGAGCAGGGAAACAAGAAGCTTGGTAAACGCGATGGCGCAAAGGATGTCCTGGACTATATTCGTGACGGCTACTTGCCCGAGACCATGATGAGCTTCATCGCCACCATGGGCTGGAACGACGGCACCGAACAAGAAGTCTACACTAAACAAGAGCTAATAGAAAAGTTCAGCCTCAACCGTGTGCAGCGCTCGGGCGCACGCTTCGACGAGAAGCGCCTGCTTTGGATGAACGGGCATTTCATCCGTGAGCTTACTCTCGACGAACTTACCGACCGCATAGAATACTTTTGGCCAGAAAGCGCCAAGAAAGCGCCTGAGAGCTACAAAAAACAAGTCCTCGTGCTCGCCCAAGACCGCCTAAAGACCTTCAAAGACCTTCCAGGCCTTACGAGCTATTTCTTTGAGGAGCCTGCTCGAGACGACTCACTGATTACCGACAACAAACAGCTCAAAAAATTATCGACAGAAGAAATTTCTCATCTGTTACATGAAGTCAAAAATGTATTTGAATCACTCGATAACTGGAGTAGTGAAGCAATCCAGGACGCACTCAATCAACTACTCGAGATTACCGGTCAAAAACCGGGCACACTCTTCAGTCTGGTGCGCATAGTAACCACCTGGGCACCATTTAGCCCACAGCTCAACGACACACTGGCGCTACTTGGCAAAGAAACAACGCTCAAGCGAATCGACATCGTTATTGGCTAGCCAAATAAAATACACCCATCCGCCTTCCTAAACTAGGAAGTGGATAGGTGTTATAGTTGGCCAATTCGACTCACGAGTCGCGTTCGAGCAGCAATGGCGTTCGATCGAAGATCGGCACCCACACTGGAGCAACGCCCGGGTGATCATGCTCGAAATGGAAACGCATCTTTTCGGCATCGCTAGATCCAGTCCCGAGGGTCACGTTGTACGAACCGCGATACCACAGATACAAATTTTCACTGCGGCGAGCCAGAGCCAGCGGCACATGACTGATCCGGTGAGTCAAGTAACGCAAGACCACCCAGTGGGGCCAGCGATCAATAGCGGGGTAGAACTTCCAGCTAGGCACAAACCGAACAGAGTAGAAGTGACCCTCCACCATAGGTACCTCATCGGGCACATAACCCGATTTCAGCAAAACACGAATCGCGTTGTTCATCGCACCCTCGGTGCTAGCATCGAAAATCATACTATCGCGGAACGTGAGGTCCTCCACACCAACCAAATCAGTGAAGAGTTTTGACCCTTCAACCGCGCGCGCCTCGACCGGCGGATGAGTATCTTCGAGAAGTTGCATGCCCATGTGTAATGCCTTTCTCTGAGAGTGACAGTGGACAATAAGCTATATTATACATACTTACAAATAATATGTCAATTCTCTTTGCTCACTTCTCGATATACTAGCTTATGCTATACTAAGCATAAGCATGGACAATCTACCGCCCGTCGTCATTCCGCCCTCAGAGCCAGAGCGCCGATCTACGAATGTTTTCGTGCGTTTTTGGAAGTGGCTACGCGCCAAACCATATCGCCTCATTGTTGCTATTGTACTCATCCTCGTACTCATCGGTGGCGGTGTTGCTGCTGCAATCGTACTACAACCCAAGTCAAAGGTAGAGTCAAGTACTAAAAAGGTGACCAAAAAGGCTGCGCCAGTCGAAAAAGTATACTACTCTCCGCTTACTGGCATAAAAGTAGCCGACGAAGCCGCTACTCGTCAGCCAGTCACTGCCATCATGATAGAAAACAGTCCAGATGCTCGCCCGCATAGCGGACTTAGGCAGGCAGGTGTCGTATACGAAGCGATTGCCGAGGGCGGCATCACTCGATTCCTCGCCGTATACCAAGAAGCAAAACCGCAACTAATCGGTCCTGTACGTAGCCTTCGTATGTACTACCTAGATTGGGCGGCACCATACAATGCGAGTATTGCACACATTGGCGGCAGTGCGGCAGCGCTCGCAGAAGTACGCAACGGCAGCTACCGAGATATTGACCAATTCTTCAATGCAAGTACCTACTGGCGTGCCAGCGACCGCTACGCGCCGCACAATGTCTACACGAGCTTCGAAAAGCTAGATGCTCTCAACGCCGCAAAAGGCTACAAAGAATCGACTTTTACCGGTTTCACTCGTGGAGATGGCAAACTTAGCCAAACTCCCGATGCAACGACGGTCAACATCGACTTTTCTAGTCAACTCTACAATACGCAGTACACGTACGATGCAAGTAGCAACACCTACAAGCGTTCAATCGGTGGCGGAGCGAGCCTTGATCGCGAAGAAGGACAGCTTGCGCCAAATGTTGTCGTGGCACTACGCGTAAATATGACTCATGTTATGGAAGACGGCTACCGCGAGAGCATCCAGACAACCGGAACCGGCGATGCAACCGTATTTCAAAATGGCACAGCGATACCTGCGACATGGAGTAAAGCAAGTCGCACTGCTCAGCTAGAAATCCTCGACACGGCAGGCAAACCAATTGCACTCAACCGCGGACAAACATGGATCGCTGCAGTACCCGCAACAGGAGCAGTACGATGGCAATAACGAAATCTCACGGGCCAAAAGACGCTACGCCACAAATTCGCGACTTTTGGCGGCGCTATCGCCGGACGGCGCTTGCCGTCACGATACTTATGCAGCTCGTCGCAACACTCATCGTTGGCCTTTCGCTCCTGTTTGGTGGTGCCGAGCCAGACGGTAAAGTGTTTTGGATCACGATGTTTGCATCCGTTATTACTATTACCGCGCTCAACTACGCGCTTGTCAGTTTCTTGCTGACACCGCTCCGTGACATATCTATGGCAATTACTAGCGCAGCAGGCGAAAAACCCACCGAATCACTTGCAAACCCAAACATGCCTCGCTATTCACGCGACGGATTCGGTACGATGCTGCAGTTTATATACAAACTTAGCTCCAGCAAGAAAACAAACGATGCAGCCGAAGGAAGTAACGATACACTTCACGCACTCACTACCGCGCTTGACGAAACGACAGCGGGCATCGTCATACTCGATTCTCAGGGTGTCATACAGTATGCAAACAAAGCCGCACCAATCATCACAGAAGCAGACGGGACCAAAAAACTTGAACTCATGTTCGAGAATGATCCATCATTCGATACATGGCTCGCGAACTGCCGAGAGTCAGCCGTTCATGCATCACAAACATGGCAACGTATTCCTAACCGAATCGTGGGCGAAGATGACCGTCGTATATTCTGCGTGACTGCAAACTACGAGAAAGGAAGCGCTGCCGAAGTAGTGCTCGTCACCTACGACGCTAGCTCAATCTTCCAGCCAGATGACGACGACCTAGACTTTATCTCATTTGCTGCTCATGAATTACGCGGCCCAATTACTGTTATTCGCGGCTACCTTGATGTCCTAAAGCGAGAGCTCGAGGAACAGATAGAACCCGATCAAGTGGAACTGTTTGAGCGACTCATTGTCAGTGCCAATAGGCTATCAGGCTACATAAACAATATCTTGAACGCAAGTCGCTTCGATCGCAGACATTTAAAAGTGAACTTGTCCGAAATGTCGCTCTCGGCCATCTATGACTCCGTTCGTGACGACATGAATTTGCGTGCTAGCTCACAACACAGACTCCTCTCTGTCGATATTCCGACCGACCTACCGACAATCGCCGCAGACAAATCGTCCCTCAGTGAAGTCATCTCCAACCTCATCGACAATGCGCTCAAGTACTCAAACGAAGGTGGCGCAGTCAGTGTTAGCGCAGCAGTTGACGGCGACTCTGTGAAAGTATCTGTCGTAGATAACGGCATAGGTATCCCCGCAAGCGTCATCGGCAATCTCTTTCACAAGTTTTATCGATCACACCGCTCTCGCGAGACCGTCGCTGGCACCGGTATTGGTCTCTATATTTGCAAGGCAATCATCGAGAGTCATGGTGGCAAAATAGGTGTATCCAGCGTCGAAGGTCAAGGAGCTACCTTTACGTTTACCGTACCTACCTACGCCTCAGTCGCAGACAAGCTGCAAGCAAATGATCATACAAATGCTGGGCTAATCTCGAGCAGTGACGGCTGGATCAAAAATCATTCAAAGTTCGTGGGGTAATCAGAAATGGCAATCAAATCAATCCTAGTAGTAGAAGACGACCGTTTCATCGGTGAAATGTATGTACGCAGCCTAAAGCGGGAAGGTTACGACGTAGACTGGGTGGTCGATGGTCACGACGGTCTCGTCACGGTTGTAAATAAGCAATACGATCTCATGCTCCTCGACATTATGCTTCCAGAAATGCGCGGTATAGACATCCTCAACGCTCTACGTGGCAACGGGGAGGATAAAATACCGAACACAAAAGTAATCGTACTCACCAACTTTGACCAAGACACCGAAAGTCGTATGGCAATGCAGCACAATGTCGATGCTTACCTAATCAAAGCCGACATCACCCCCCATAAGCTTCTCGACATCATCAAACAACTCGACACTGGAGCCCCGGCAGTAGGCTAGACAAAATCCCCTCAATCTGTTAAATTGATGAGGTTGGTCTTATCGTCTAACGTGCAGATTGCCAGTGGCAATCTGCAAGGCCGGAGCCCGGATGAGGTTCATCCTCACCGAGCGAGGCGAGCCTACGAGCGATTGCAAAGCAATCGACGAGTAGGTAGGACACTAGGCTGTCCGCACTCACGTTATAGGTGACTTACAGTCGTCGCACCTTGCAAAAAAATACATTTTGGTCCCGTCGTCTAACGGTTAGGACACCAGGTTCTCATCCTGGCAATCGGAGTTCGATTCTCCGCGGGATCACCAAGAAAAGTACCTCAGCTCGTCTGGGGTGTTTTTCTTGGTGTAGTCTATGGCGTCGAACGACGATTGTCCAATCGGAGTGAGGATTGCCAGTGGCAATCCGCAAGGAAACTTTCCGATGAAAGCTATGCTTTCAATCGTGAAATTTCGGGGTCGCGAAACGTGACCGATTCTCCGTGAGATCACCACGATTGAATAACAGATAGAGGTTTGCTCGATAGAGTTGGTCTCTATTTTGTTACTCTGTTAACTAGTTCGATTCCCATAGCCTTTTAGTTATTAATATCATAGGTAAAGTTATTCTTACTCCAAAACCATAAGGGAGAGTGCATGTCGATAGGCGAGAGACCGGTTCCCTCAAGTACTTCACGCCAGCGCTGAGATATATCATCACGCTTCATAGTTCGCGCCTCTTCTTCAGTTAGCACACCTAAAATAATCGAACATTGAATAACATGAGTATCAGGTGCAATCTGTATGAATTCTCTGTTCGTTAAAAGTATTCCGCAATACTCTCCTAATATATAGCTCCAATAATGAAATATCTTGGGACCAGACAGGTAAGGGAAGTCCTTTTTAAATGTTTTCTGAATGAGTATTTGGAGTTTGAGAAAATCATACTCAGTACTTTCAAGCATTTTATCTACACCACCCCATTCATTTGCAATAACCGAAGCGATCTTATGCCACGTATTGGTATGCTTGTTAGGTTGCAATGCTACTTTATGCTTCGTGAGAAGCGAACGGAGCTCGTCCTGACTCATCGAAGCCACATCGCTGACAGAAAATATGGGTCGCGTAGATTTATCTAGGAAGGCTCTATCAGCCGCCTCCCAAAGGCCGTAGCTATTGCGTTGGTAGTTCAGACTCATAGGTAAAGTGAAGTAGCTTAGTCTTTCTTCTACATCAACAAATTCGGGATGAGTATCCTCGGGCATTATTTGATTACCCAATACGCCATCTTCGTATGCCTTCCGTAGCTTGATGCATTTCTCTTGGATGTTTTCGTACATTATCTATATTTTACGCTAAATAGACGCTATATTAACTAGAATATTAAACATAAGTTCCAGTCCTAAAGCGCGTGTTTTATGCCAGAGATAATCCTCGCATAAGGGAAGCGAGTCGAGTAAATTCCATAAGGATATCGTTCCAACTCAATTCAACGATGTTCACCAGAGAAAGTAGCTCTGGGCTTAATGTCTAGGGCTATTTTCTCTGGGCGGATTTATTCGCCGAATCGAACGCCGCATGGGTTCGCCAAAACCCGATCGCGGCTCGCCGTTAGCTCAGTTGACTCACTATATAAAACCCTCGATCAGTCCGTAAGTTTTATATAATATGGACTTTTGCTAAGTTGGTCAATTTGCTTCTCAAGAACCTGCTCATATTCTATACTTAGCCTATGCCTGAAACATTTATAGTTATGCTCGCCGAAGACGGCAAGAAAAACTCTCTAGGTCGCGTGAACGATGTTATCAACGATACACTTGCAAGTCCCGCAAGACTCGAGGAGCTATACTTAGCGATGTTTGCTGCTGATGCCTGGGTGAGGATGCGTGCCGCCGATGCTTTCGAGAAAATATGTCGAGTTCATCCAGAGTGGATTATTGCGTATATCGATAGGATTCAAGCCGAACTTGGCGCGAGCCAACAGGCGTCGATCCAGTGGCACATCGCGCAAATATACTGCGAGGTCGAACTAAGTGACCTGCAGATGAAGCGTGCCCTGAGCTGGCTCGAAACTACACTCAAAACCGACAAAGTAGACTGGATAGTAGCAGCGAACTCGATGAAAACACTCGCTCACTTCCACGAAAACGGCAACATCAGTACGTCATTGTTTGTAGAACTCATAACTACTCAAACTCATCACCAATCTCAAACCGTAAGGAAAAAAGCAGAGAAAGCACTTCTTTCAGTCACGTAAGGTTCTACCGCACTCCACACAAGATACAAGTTTTTACAACAGAGTGATATAATCGCCTGAATTTCATAAGGACATCGCTCCAATTCGATTCAACCACGTTCGCCACGAAAACAGCTCATCCTAGTGATGGGCTTTTCGTGGCGGTAGTTGCTAGTCTGTATTTTTATCAAGTGTAATGCGGCCGGGCGCGCGCGCTGCGGGGTCTCCGCAATCTAAACGCGCGCCCGGCCACCGGGCGAAACTACCGAGCCATGGTATCGGCGGCAGTCACACCCGTGGCGACAGACTAGTGTAAGTCTGCCAAAGTTATGAGCCCGCTTGCCGCGGGCTGTGTGATGTGTTCGAGACTGTCTGCAACCCGCGTAAAAAATCACCCAAGAATAATAATCAGACCACAAAGGGCTGATTGATTCTTGAGAGACATGTTACTTTGGCTGTAGCTCATACAAACAGCGTAACGTGATTTGATGATTTTTGCAAACCGATCACCAAATAAAAATCGCCTCCAGACATATCGTCAGAGGCGAAAACGCATCCTACTTCGTACGTTCGGCAGCCGCTTCGTGCATCGCAACGACTCCCGACAGGTACTCGCCAAGATTTGGCAAGTTGCTCTGGAAATACTCGTAGGCGCCGGGAAACCCCAGTTGCCGAATATCGCCTGTGCGCGACTCTACCCACGGATTTTCGACTGGCGTTCTGATTCCCAGGAAATAATCCATTGTCGGAATGATATCGAACGCACGGCCGATACGGCCGCGAGTACTGTCGCGTGCGTACAAGGCGCAGCTCTTGATACCCCATGAGCCGTCAGACGTCACCCGCAATAAGCTCATCGGCCACATGCTCGGATGACCACTACGATTCCACCCAGGTAGAACGAGTGTCACGGCCGAGCGCACCCCAACAAAAGTGGGGGTGATTTCGAGTGTCATGGCAGCAAAGCCGAGATCTTCGAGTGGACCCCACACTTCACTGTGAGGTGGACGCACATTTAGGAGTCCGTAACCTGGTGGGTAGTTGTTGTAGACAAGTACCTTGTAGAGTGCAGTAAGGCCCATGTCATCGGTTACCTGTGAACTCTGTCGAGTGATATCCGTCACGAGATCGTCGCTCACACGACTAAGCGCGGCTACTGCCTGCGCTACGGGTGCAATGCACTGCGCTCGTGCTAGATGCTCAGGCGTACGCGTATCCACTGGAGTAAACCAACTACTCATGCGCTCGATGACATTCCAAGCAGGTGATTCAACTACGTTCATGTCGGCTCCATTCTCTCGGGAGGTGGGGGACTTGAAGTTGTAGGTACACATCACCTACAAAGTCGGGATGGATTTATACATTTTATCATAGTATATGTATTTTGTCAATTAAAAAATCCTGCGTACTAGCCTCGTTCAGAAGCTAGTACGCAGGCATTCTCTACAGGAAAACATTATCGTCGTGGCACCACGGTGCGCAGATCCCTGATGATATATTCAAGGTCAGCGCCGGCAGATTCCAAGCGAGTCACCCAACCACGAAACAAATCTGGCGTGATGATCTCGCGCACAACCGGCTGATTCATGTAAACGCGTGCCAGAACACGGCAACAATCCCGCAAGATATCACGAAGTCGCTCGGGACATTTGTCCTTTGAGGCTGCATCTTGAGGGAAATATCCCTTTTGCAGACAGGTCGTTACCAGCACGACGAGCAGGTGCACCAGGCTGCATTGCGGCCAACTGCAAATCAGTCGGATTAATCGGCATCGCTGCCAATAGAATATCCGACGAGATCACATAACTGCTACCGTGACAGGAGGATTTTCCCGTGCACTCACCCGTAGTGAACATGATAGCCACAACTGCACCAACATACTCTGCAAGCAGATTCGTGCTTTCTGAGTCAAGTACGGGTCGAAACAGATCAGCGCCACAAGTTGCGTTCGCAACCTTGAAACGATACCCTTCCGCGTCGTACTCAACTTCCACAAGCACAGCCGTGCGTGTGCCATTTAGGATCTCCTTCCGAGCCTTTCCCGGCACGTTCGTATGGGCTTCTGCCCACCGAACGACACCGTCCTGAGGCGGGAAATACGTCCTGACATCCTTGGGGTTGACCGTAGCCGGAATTTGCACAAGATTGATGCGCATTATGCTCCCTTTCTGTAGAAGAACAACGGGAGTATGTCGACTATAGACTATATAATATTTTATATATAAATGCAATCGCTTACCTAGCTCTGCTAGCCAGGTTATAAAGTGTTGATTTTTATACTTTTGTATGATATAATAATAAATATGAAGCCACCGTTTCACCATGAGACGCCGACGTATACCACAACCACCGAATCATTGGTGTTTTTAAGTGATCCACTTCTTGATTACAGACTTGCCGCTGCGAAAAATGACCAGCTAATGGTCAGTGACCACACAAGGGCAGGGCGCCTCGGGCAATTCATCACACGACTCTTAGGAAAAATAACCGATGGCAAGTAAACCTTCTGTTTCAGAACTCTTTCGTCAGTATCCACCGGATCCAGACGATGTACCGTGGTATATGCGCAGCGAGGTTGACCGAGCGGTCGAGGCAACAGCGAATCTACACACGCAAGCAGACCCCATCGAGCACCTCGAAGAACTACGAGAACAAGACTATCATGTTGCGACATTGGCGCGCAGGGCATTGTTCATGCTACCCCCAGAGGTCGTTACCGAACAGATCGGAACGGACGTAGCCCTTTGGGCGGCACTGACTGAGGCGGTGAGAGGACAAGCTGACAAGCTCAAGGCAAACTTAGAGGGTCAGCACGGGTATCACTTAGGTCGCCTAGAGTCGGCACGCTTATGGTCATGGCAGCGAGGCAGATGTATTGACTCTGTGAAGCAGATTTTGGCAGATTACCAACTGATGGAGATAGTCCATGGCGGTACACTCGACGATGTAGACTTGCCCGAAATCCTCCAAAATAGCGCGAGAAGTGACACGCCGCTTAGTGATAAACGAATAGCCGATTACAGTCTTATCCCTGCTAATATCAAGCACGATCGTTTCTCTGTCGAAGGATACATTGACGGCTGGGATCAATACAACGACAAAACCACATATTACGATAGCTGGCTCGATACACCATCTGGGTTCGCTCTAACCTATCGTGATAAGCCACAAGCGTTGGTCGGGGTAGTAATGAGAGGTCAAGACGAAGTCATGATTCATCAACTGCAAGGGGTGCGAGCAAAACGCGTAGATCGTACAAAACCATACAAGGAGCAGGCAGTTGGCCGCGTCTCAGCTCGTGGTCTCATGCCGCTCGATTGGCAGCGTGTCATGGTCACTACGACTGAACATATAGCACAGCGAATGGGCTTATCAGCGGTTGGTATACGGTCTGGCGAAAATAATGTCTGGATCAAACTTCACTTACCAAGTGACAAGGAACCCCATATGACGCTAGAGCAAGCACAGCATGCCTACGATACTCCTGCTACCCGATTAGGATACACGAGAGCGGACGATGCGCCGCGTGACTGGCACAAACAGCTATAGCCTTAGCCTTAGAATCTTTGCATTTTCATAGACACTAGAGTTCTATTGTTCATAAAAATGAAAATATTCTCATGTTGGAGTGAACCGCGATCGCCAAACTAGCGATCACAGCCCACTCCAACGATTTGTGAGCAAACAGCTCTACAGCCGGCTACTTGCCGACATACCCCTGGCGTCGCTTCGCTCCTGCACGGGTGCAGGCCATAAGCGCGCTACCAATTGCGAGCAAAATACCACCGATGGTTGCGAAAAATCCAACACCGACTCCCGTAGAAGCCAATTCCTGATCAGCAGACATAGGTTTCTCCCTTTCTAGACGGTTGCGATACGTGTAGGCGATTCCCACACGCAGTTTTCCACTGTACGCTGTCGAATTGCCTTGACGAGCGCGTGAACAAATATCGCTCGATACACGAGATCGGCCATGATAATCGCCGGGATAAACAATACGAGCCTCGGATGACGAAGCTGCAACGCAGCAAATACTACCCAGATACCATAACCAGCCAAATAAATGACTAGCGCGATTGGTGCCTTAATCATTGCAACCACAAGCAAGGTAAGCGCAACCGGTGCACTGCCTACATAAATGAGCCATTGCAGCATGAGTAGAACGTACGCAGCATCAAAGCGACTCCACGAACGCCCTACACGATGACCAATGACACCCTGAAAGGTACCCCAGAGCCACCGTAAGTTCTGCTTGTACCACTCCCGGTAGGTCGTGGGATCCTGCAAGTGTGCTCGCGCTTTTGGCGCATACACAATCTTGCCAAGCTTTCGCCGATGCGTCTCCAGCACCCAGAAAGTGTCGTCAACGATATATGGCGTACGTTCAACCAGTACTTCATCGAGTAGCTCGGTGCGGTACAACGAATTACTACCCGAAATACAGTTCATCACACCAAAGAAACTCTGGATACGGCGGATGATCAGCTGATAACTCCAGTATGAATACGCACGTTTCGCCAACCAGATGTTCCATTTACGGTCAGTTGGCCACCATGTCAGATTCTTTCCAACCACGATTGCAACTTCGCTCGTCATGAGCTTGAGAGCCTCGATGACGAAGTTCTCTTCAATCATAACGTCATCATCCAAGATAGCAACAGCCCGGTAGCGTTTGGTGAGCATGAAGTGGCGGTATGCTGCAAACAGCGCCGCCGGTTTACCAACGTTTACTGCAAGTTCCAGCACTCTGGCTCCAGCCTTACGAGCGACCTGTGTAGTTTGGTCAAGCGGAGCATCTGGTGGATCGCTTATCTTGCGACCCTTAGACCCATCGTCAACCACGTAGACGTCGCAGCCTGTTGCCAAGGCGCGTTCGACAGTTGCACCAATTGTCGCTGAGCCACGATGGCACGCGATCAGGATAGCAACTTGCTCGGGATGTTCAATGGGAATGAAGTTCCAGCGTCGCACTGCATGCTTTGCGAGCACTTTCTGTGGGAAAAACCATCCGTACAGCCATGCACAGCCGGCAATAAATGCCAACACAATCGCGAACCAGAAAGAGATCCACAGCACGATAGACACAACTGCCTCATTTCCGAATTGTTAACAGGGGGTACATCATGATTCTTCACGACATAAATTATATAATAACACTTTCGAAAGAATATTGCAATTCCTAACTACCTACTCACTTCATCGTACTGGCATGCACCGAACACGATATAATAAAGCCATGGCAGACAAACAACCCCTAAACCCTAGTGAACTAGGCGACCTCTACCCAAAAGCAAAGTCGTACGATGAGCTCGCCGCCGAACGTGCAAAAATTCACAAGGTGAAAGAATCGCAGCTACCAAAACTTATTCAGCTCCAAACCAGTCTACTACTGACTGCTGGCTGTACACTTGCCGCAGGAGCAGTGTGGCTAGTACCAGTACTAGCCAGCGCAAATGTCATGACCGGCGTCTTTGCAGCATTTGGCTTTTTGCTTGTCATCGCATTATTTGTCTGGCAAGCAATCAAGCGTATCAATTATTTATACGATGCTCACGGATACAATGCTCGACCTTTCCTCGTTATCTACCTCATGCTCTTAGGAGGCAGTATCGCTCTACTCCAGACGATAGGCTGGGATAAAGTAGTTGCAGACAAAACCACAATTGCCGTTGTATTCTTTCTGCACTTCGCCGTGACACAAACGCTTGCGCGCATCACCCGCAAAATTGGTAAGGCTTAGCGGCGAGTGACGTCGCGTAGGCGAGCGATACGCTGCTGCGTGCTGGGGTGCGTACTAAACAATGATGCTACTCCAGACATAGAGAACATATTGGCAAACATCAAGTGAGCCGTTGCTTCCTGGGTAGGGGATGGTTCGATCTTCGGGGCATCCGCCTTCCAATCTTCGAGTTTTTGTAGCGCACGAGCGAGGTCTTCGCCATGCCCCAGTAGCTCGACACTATGATGGTCGGCCAAATACTCACGGCTACGTGATACCGCAAACTGAATGAGCATTGCAGCAAATGGTGCGAGCAACATGACGGCTATTTGCGCGATAGGGTTTGCCGAATTACCTTCTTCGTCGCGCCCGCCAAAGAACATGGCAAACTGCGCCAGGTAACTGATCGCACCTGCCATGGTCGCCGCAATGGTCGATACCAACATGTCTCGGTTCTTTACATGTCCAAGCTCATGCGCGAGCACAGCACGCAACTCTGCTTCGCTCAGGATATCCATGATGCCCGATGTCACTGCCACGACAGCACGCTGCGGACTACGACCCGTCGCAAATGCATTGGGGATAGGCGTATCAACATAGTAGAGGGTTGGCATTGGCATGTTATCGCGCTGCACCAGTTCACTCACTATTCGCTGCACTTCCGGGTAGCGGTCTCCTAGTGGCTTGGCGCCCTGCATTTTTATGACTAGCTTGTCACTAAACCAGTACATACCAAAGTTCATGATCGCCGCAGCACCCAGTGCTAATCCCATGCCAGTCTGTCCACCTAACAGATAGCCGACGAGCATAAAGAGTAGAGTAAGCCCGACCATTAATAGGGTAGTTTTGAACGCTTGTATAGTAGCCTCCTTGGTTACAAATCAGTACCTATATTATAGCACTCTACAAGGGCTTTTCATAGTGACATACATCTACTATACTAAGCACAAGCACTAACCAAATTAGGGGGCATTACCACGCGTCACATCACCCGGTTCTGGCATCGCCGCTCAAGCGAAGTAATTTTGCTTGTTACACTGGTACTCGGTGGTCTTTTTGCATGGGGAGAGTTTGGCAATCTCAAGACACTTAATGACGCGCTCGCAATACCGCTACTTACCGGATCGCTGGCTATCATTACATTTGTTGTGGTTCTTACATCCTATTTCGTCGCACCGGTACAGCAGCTAAAGGCTTCGACATACCTCAACTACGTCCTGATAACCCTCACTATTGCACTACTCGTTGTCGAAACGAACGGCATGCGCTCACCATACCTTGCACTACTCATACTGACACTTCCGGTTGCCAGCCTCCTTGGTCTCGTGGGGACTTTCAGTGCAGCCGTGCTCTATACGGGATTCATCGTCTATCAGTACCTCGTCGTGGGACTTGCGATGGGACAGACAGTGCAGTTATCTATCATCGGTGGAGTAGCACTTCTCGCTGGCGCACTCCTGTGGACGCGTAGCGAGGCAAAACAAGGAGCAAACGATACAGCCGAAGATCGCTCATATCATGAACTCGCAAGCCAGCTGAGCCAGATGTCAGGTAAGTCCGATGCCGTCATTAATGCTATTGGCGACGGGGTGATTTCGCTTAACGCAAAGGGTGTCGTGCAGCTCATCAACCCTGCCGCAGAGCGACTCATCGGTTGGGGAAGTCACGATGCACTCAATCTTAGCTACAAATCCGTGTTCAAACTCCTCAACGCAAAAAATCAGCCCATAGAAGATATCAATGATCCCGTGGCACAAGTGCTCACTACAAACAAACCTGTCAAGAACGATACTTTAAGTATCGAGACTCAGTCAGGTAAATCGTTCATTTCCTCTATCTCTGTATCGCCCGTCGGCAAACAGGGCGATGGCATCATCATTGTCTTCCGCGACATAACTGCAGAGAAATCCGACGAGCGGCAGGGTGCGGAGTTTATCTCAACCGCAAGCCATGAAATGCGGACTCCTGTTGCGAGTATCGAGGGCTATCTAGGCCTCGTACTCAACCCAAAGATCAGTACGATCGACGAAAAAGCACGTGACTATGTAACTAAAGCTCATGCAAGCGCACAGCACCTTGGTCGCCTATTCGCCGACCTTCTGGATGTTAGCAAGGCAGATGACTCACGCCTAAAGAATGATCCAAAGGTAGTAGATGTTATTCCATTTGTTCACGATATCGTCGAAGGGCTTACTCCGAAGGCAAAGGATAAGGGACTAAGCGTTATCTACAAACCCATCCCCGATACTGAACGCAAAGTCGAAATCAGCGAACGCCGGCTTACTCCTGTGTATTATGCAAATGTCGACAACGATCACTTGCGAGAGATCGTCCAAAATCTCGTAGAAAATGCCATAAAATACACACCGAAAGGTGATGTGAGCATAGATGTCGGTGGTGATGAATCGCACGTGCTCATCAGTATCACAGATACGGGAATTGGCATCCCTAGGGAAGATCAGTCGCACTTGTTCCAAAAATTCTATCGCGTAGACAATAGCGACACGCGCGAAATCGGTGGTACAGGGCTTGGACTATATCTCTGTCGTCGTCTCACCGAAACAATTGGAGGACGCCTGTGGGTAGAAAGTGAGTATCAGCATGGCAGTACGTTCTTTGTAGAAATCCCACGCATAGGACACGATGAGGCAACCAGGCTGATCGAGCAGGCGAGTATAGAGGCTGAGCGAGCAGCACAAGCAAAGTCTGCAAAAGTAGAGCCTATTCCTGGTGGCACGCCGCTATCACAAGAAGAAATAGAAGCAGAGGCAATTGTTGCGTTTGGCAACCCCACCGACGAAACAGTGGCTACTCCAGTAGAATCACCCAAGCTACCTACACCGCCAACAGTCATCCCTGTCACAAGCGCGGAGAACACGACTGCTGCTCAGCCTCAAATACCGGCGCCAATCTTGCCTGGACCTGGAGCAATGACTGGTGAGCCACAGCCCGCAATTCCCGTCACTCCTACAAACGTACCGACACCTACCATCATTCCAGTCACGACTCCCGTAGAGTCAGCAGCTGAGACAGTTGGTACAGATGTCGTAGAGCCGACACCATTGACGCAACTCTCCCAGGATATTAGTTTCAACCCCGAGCCACTTACTTCTGACAATACGCCCCTCTCAGCCATAGAGTCCGATCCTCGTCGCTATGTTGCGGCTAAACGAGCACAACCCATTCAAGTAACTATTCCCCAGAGGTAATAGCAAAATAACATAAGGGGTATAGTATTTTACCCAGAGACGATATACAATAAGGGCAGTTATGACAAAAGTATTGTTAGTAGAGGATGACAAAAGTCTACGCGAAATTTATGCGGTACGACTAGTCGAAGAAGGGTACGATATTGTTTCTGCAGGCGACGGCGAAGAGGCGCTTGCAATGGCGATCAAGGAACGTCCAGGGCTGATCATTAGCGATGTAATGATGCCAAAAATTAGCGGCTTTGACATGCTAGACATCCTTCGAAGCACTACAGAAACAAAAAATATAAAGGTCATCATGATGACAGCGCTATCGAGCGAAGATCAACGTGAGCGCGGCGTCAGCTTGGGCGCCGATCGCTATCTAGTGAAATCGCAGGTAGGTATCGAGGACGTCGTCCGCACTGTCCATGAAGTTTTAGCGGATGCACCTGTAGCAGGCCAGACGCCACTGATGGCAAGCACTGCACCTGCTGCTGTAGCTCCGCCGGTTACTCCTGTAGTAGCAGGGCCAGGCGCACAAATCTCCGCACCCGCTACAGCACCGACACCTACTTCTACACCAAGCGTACCTCCCCGAACAGCTACTCCCGCTCCACGACCAACAGTCACTACGCCAACCACTCCTAGTGCTCCTGCACAAGCAGTTCCAACGCCACAACCTCCAGCCAGTCCATCTCTGGCTAACGGCTCAACCCTTCCGCAACCAACGGCACCGTTCTCTACGCCTCGTACGGGGACACTTGCTGGACGTGTCATCGAGCCGCTGAAGACCTCTGAAGGCGCTACGGCCGCTCCGAGCATCAGTACTATGATGGAAAAAGAACTTTCTGGATCTAGTATTCCACCTCAACCATCACCAGAGCTTCCCACACCACCTACTCCCACCGCAGCAACAGCTCCCGTGACACCTCCTCCGGTACCACCCGTTCCGCCGATTCCCGTAGCACCAATTGCATCGACCCCTGCGGATCTCTCTTTCGAAGAAACCCCTCGACCAAGCATTGCTCCAGCGCCAGCCTCCTCTGCAACTCCAGTCGCAGCACCTCAGCCTCCAGTCGCTCCAGGCTCAGTCTAGAGGCATAATTCTTTCTATGAACGATGGCTCTCTTCGTCTAAACAAACACCTAGCGCTACAACTAGGTGTTTCTCGTCGTGAAGCTGATGAGCTCATAGCGAGTGGATCAGTTACAATAAATGGCATTGTGGCCACGCTGGGAGCTCGATTTAAAGCAACCGACACGCTAGAAGTAAAGGGTAAAGCTCTTGATAGCGAAAAAATCGCCTATACATACCTCGCGCTCAACAAACCAACAAGCTATGTTTGTTCTCGGCGAGCCCAAGGGAATGACGAAACCATCTACACGCTTCTTCCGCAGCGCTATCACCACCTCAAACCGGTCGGTCGGCTCGATCGCGACAGTTCTGGCCTGATACTCCTCACGAACGATGGCGACTTCGCGTTTCACATGACCCACCCAAAGTTTGCGAAGACAAAGGTGTATCAGGTTCGGCTAGACCACGACCTCGAGCCACTCCATCAGCAGATGATTAGCGATTTTGGCGTCCAGTTAGAGGACGGCCGCAGCCAGCTAACGCTCGAGCGACTCTCGGATGATAGACGAGATGAGTGGCAAGTGACAATGAGTGAGGGACGCAACCGACAGATTCGCCGTACCTTTGCGTCACTCGGCTATACTGTTAAGAAGCTTCACCGTATACAGTTCGGTAATTATTCGCTCGGTGATATGAAGCGTGGCGAGTTCCAGGTTGTCGATATTCGCTAGGCGATATATCAATCAGTTTTTTATTGATTTTATGTGCTATAGATGGTATTATATATCATCGTTGTGACATCTGGTCACATGAACCTTGAGAGGACATGAGTAGTCATGAGTTTTGACACATTTGTCGATGCCCGCGAAAAGACCAAGCTTTGGACCCCTCCAGACATTCTCAACCCGCGCAAAAAGGGAGACCGTGCAGCACTGCGCCTATTCGGCAAGCAGGGCTACCAGTTCGTCACTACATACGAGATTCTGGCCGATGCCATTGCTGATCTGTTGCATCCGCACAAGAACCACGAAGATAAACGAGTGAAAGTACGCGCGCAAATTCGTACTCTGGGCCGTCGTTATGGATTCTGGCTTGTTGATCACAGCGAGCGCACCATTACGCAAATTCCAGACCGCGATATGCACTTCCGCCTACGGACAGAGCGTAACGTATACCTGCGCACCCATCCCGAGCAAGCGAAGCTGTACTACGGTATTGCTATCGCGATCTTTGGGCAAAGCGTAGGGAGTGTTGTCGCCGACTGCTTGGCTCGTACGGGCATAGGCGATGAGCTCGCGCTCGTAGACTTCGATACTCTAAGTATCATGAATATGAACCGCGTGCAGAGACGTCTGTCACAGCTGGGCACCCAAAAGCCCGCTGCAACCGCCGAAAACATTACGCAGACCGACCCCTACATCAAACTCAGTCTCTACAGCGGTGGAGACTCGGACGAGATCATCAAGCAGATTTTCGCACAGCACAACCTTACGGCCATCCTTGAAGCAATCGATGGCATCCGTGGCAAGCTAGCAATCCGTTTGCTCGCGAAGGCGCTTAAACTTCCAGTAGTCATGCCGACCGATGTAGGCTATGGTACGATCATCTGTGTCGAGCGGTACGATATCGAGGACGACGTCGTACCATTTCTCGGCCGCCTTAGCGCATCCGACTTGGCGTTGCTTGAATCGATGCCCGTAGTTGTCGGTGATGAAAAGGCCGGCTTCGCCCTTGGCATCATCGGTGAGGATCGCCTAACGCCACGCTTGTCTGCAAGCCTTATCGAGTTCGAGCGCACGCTTTCTGGTTTTTCGCAGCTGTTCTTAGCTGCACAGCTGGCAAGTAGTGGCGCGGGTCAGGCGTTCCAGCGAATCATTCTCGGTCATGACTTGCCGTCAGGTGAGTACACGATCGAACGGCTGGTACAGCTCAATGACGCACTCCTGTAAGACAATTAAATAGCCCCGCTAGCCGTGACAAATGTCACACTAGACGGGGCGCTTTTATTTCCACTTATGACTGACGCGGTCCAAAATGGACGACACGGTCCTGAGGCAACCGCAGACTCCGACGTGCTGGCGCACTCACACCGTGACTCAACCGCAGCACCAAAATCGGTGCTTCAGTGTTCGCCAGCCCGGCTAGTTCGTAAAAACGACTACGTAGTTCGGCCAGCTCCAAGTAATACTCAAACGACTGATGTTCCAGTTCGGCGAGAGTCCGCGAGTACAGAAACACCGGCGACACTGGCTGTGCAGCAATATCCAACTGACCAGCGAGCACCAAAAGCTTCTCAACTGCATATCCTCCGTAGAGGTAGTCGGCAGGAGACGAGCCCTCCATCGTGATGATAGCGACGCCAGAGCTTGCATTTACACGATTGCGAGTGTTATCGCCGAGTGCCTCACCGAAATCACGACGACCCTCAGCCCGTTGGACGTTCCGTAGCGCAGCAAGCGTACTAGGCTTACGCACTACTCGGAGCTTCATGAGATCAGTGGCAGAAAGATCGAGCGTTCCCAGCCCAATACCTACCGCCAACTCATCGTCCACCAACTCAGCCAGCATCTGCTCAGCGAGGAGTGGTGTCATGTAGCGAATTCGGTCAGACGCTGCCAAAATCTCAGCCATCTCAGCCACACTAGCGGGATCGGTCAGCAACCTCAATCGTGCATCAGCACTGGCAACCGCCGTATCCAACTGCTCAACGACAGACGGATCAAATGGAAGCCTCACCCCAACCCCACGGTTTGTAACTCGGCGTCGCATCGCAAGATACTTCGAGGGCAACACATCACCAGGCCCCTCGCGACCAAGGTAGATCGTAAACAAGTGGTCGGAGTTGGGACCCTTAGGCAACACTTCAGTCCAGGCACCGCGCGTCAAACAGTTCGCAGCAATCTCGCCGTTGTACATGGCGGCACCAGCCGCCACGAGGCTACCACGATGCGCAACATCCATTTCAGATGTACGATCACGGTTCAAATAACAATCAGCGCTATCACCAAGGACGTAGTAGTCCCATGGTTGCACATTGCCACCGGATGGCGCCAGACGCATCGCGTCGAGTACCCCTTGCATACTGCTATGCGGCTCGGTCGAAACGAGATCGACCCCAAGGTCGGTCAGCATCGTCATCGAAGATCCTCTCTATTTTCCGGGGAGGGGAAGTGGAAACAAATTGTTAATCGCAATTGTCTCCCACATCCTAGTAGGGTATTTCCCTAAACCATTGCAAAGATAAATTATATCCGAAAGGTCAAAAAAGTCAACTAGACGTAGAGGTAGTATGACGAGGATGTCACGCCACGCCAAATAAAAGAGGTGCGATGTATCACTATTCGCATAATGATACACCACACCTATCACGAGTCAGAAGACTCTCGCAGGCCTTGCCGAATCCCCGCGAGAAGCAGCTCCTCTTCGTAGCTCAAAGGCACACTTCCTATGTCATCGTGTACTCGCTCGCGCCGTGCTGGCGTCAGAGTTGTTCGAACAGGAAATCCAGCGGTGGCTGAAGTAGCAGTAAATCCACGCCTAGACCTTCGAGCAGATTCCGCAGACTTCAACTTACGACGGTACACATAGCGCGCACTAGCCATCGCGGCAATCATGATCAGAGCGCCCGCAATGTCTCCCTCTAGAAGTACACCGACTAGAAAGCAGGCGATCGCCACCTGGACGAGACGGTACACCCACTTACGGCGCTCGGTGACTCGATGTGAAGTCATGACAAAGCTAAATCCCAACGCAAACTGCAACGAACCAAAGCCCATGATTAGCAATGTCATTGTAGGTCTCCCCATTCTTTCGGCTCGCTAGGTTAAAAACACTATACAATATAAATACGATATTTACCATACCTACGATGTATTGTGCTTGTAAACTGCGGTAAAATATGCTAAAATTATATGAACTATGGCAACAAAACTACCGACAGTAGCAATTATCGGACGAGCAAATGCGGGCAAGAGCTCGCTATTTAATCGTATGGTGCGCGCTCATCAGGCTATTGTTGCTCGCGAAGCTGGCACCACACGAGATAACGTACTTGGCAAGGTATCGCATAACCACCAGGACTTTTGGCTTGTCGATACTGCTGGACTCAAGGATGCCGAGGATGAATTCGAAGCATCAATTCAAGACCAAATCACCGAAGCAGCCGATGCTGCAGATGTCATACTCGTCGTCGTCGACTCGACACAATACCCTGGCAACGAAGAACGCATCGTCGCCAAAAAAGCGCTCAAAAGCCGCAAGCCTGTCATTCTGATCATTAACAAGACAGACCTCAAAGAGAGCTTGCCAAACGATGAGTTCTTACGGCTCGGCATCAAAAACATCATTCGTACTAGTGCAGAGCACCATACTGGCGTCATAGAAGTACTTGACCGCGTAACAGAGCAAATACCTGCCGCACACGCCGAAGAGCCAGACGACATCCTGCGCGTCGCGCTCATTGGTCGCCCAAATGTTGGCAAAAGCAATCTCTTCAATACGCTCGCTGGCAAACAGCAAGCGCTCGTCGCCAACATTGCCGGTACGACACGCGATCTTAATCGAATCCAAGTAAAGTATCACGACCAAACAATTGAACTCGTCGACACGGCTGGTGTTCGCCGAAGCGGCAAACAAGAACGAGGCATCGAGAAGTTCTCGGTACTCCGGACCCTCCAAGCCATCGAGCAGTCAGACGTTTGTTTCCTACTCATGGATGTAAATGAGCTCAATGTAGCACTCGACCAAAAACTTGCTGGCATTATAGACGAAGCGGGCAAGGGACTGGTCCTTGTCATTAGCAAATGGGACTCGGTCGAGGGCAAGGATGCCTACACGCGCGACGCGCTCGCACCGCGAATCATTCGTAATTTCGACTTCGTACCATGGGCGCCGCTCATTTTCACTAGTAGCGTAACTGGACAGAATGTCACCAAGCTTTTCGACCTCGCACTCGACATTCGTACTCGCCGTGACCAGCCTACAAAGACACGTGTTCTCAACGACCTATTGCAACGAGCAATCCAAAAACACCCACCAGCGGGGCTCAAAAACACCCATCCGAAGCTTCGCTACATCGTTCAGACCGATACACTACCGCCATGGTTCGTCATCTACGGATCGAACCTCAAATTTGTACACTGGAGCTACAAACGCTATCTCGAACGCCTGGTGCGCGAGACTTACAACTACGCTGGTACGCCAATCAAATTTAGTTATCGCGATGAAAAGCAAATCAAGGCAAACAAAGAACGTGTCGCCAAAGGACTCGAGCCCGTCACCAAAGCCTACAAACAGCGCAAAGCTGCCGAACAACAAGGCGAATAAACTACTCAAAGAGAAATAAAACACCCCGCTGATCAACTCAGCGGGGTTTTGGGAGCTCGGAACTCCTAAGGGTGCGGTGCTACTCTCGAGCAAAAAAGCGGAATAGCCCACACCATAGCCACACGGCAATTCCTCCGACCCACAAAAGCAGTGCGATGAAAACTATTGTCAGCCATCCACTGGTGACGAAGCATACTGCCAAAAGCAAAACGATGCTTACGATCGTCGCAACGATCATCACCACGAGCCACAATACAAAGTTCCGCGCGAAGTAATCTTCGGCTCGACCGCCTTCACCAGGGAAGGACGGGGGCATGTAGGGTGTGTAGGACATTTGCGGTACATCCTCTCTTGAAAGGGACGTGCTCTCATAGACGACAACGTGTAAGAAATATTATCTCGAACGCTTCCACCGATAGCCGCCTACAAAGTATGTTACAAGTATACCAAGTGAAACGCCTCCCAGCACGACAAAGACAACAGCTGCGCTCATTGAAAGTCCAGATGTCATCAGTCTACCGATGAGATTACCCAGTACTAGCGCAGGCAACACGATGAACAGAGACCTAAGCCCGCGATACTCACCAACGTAATACACTTTTCGGGCTAGACGAAAATACCAGTTCTCCGTAGGGGACTTTATAGCCATCGCCTTGTTCCTTTCCTAGCGATAGGTGCATGCGAATCGTCACCCATGAGTAGAGACGATTGACATTATATATTTATAGCATATTTTGAAATATATATCAAATACACTATAATAGACTACATGAAACTTATCATTGGCATCGGCAATCCGGAACTCCGCTTCGCAGGCACGAGGCACAATACTGGGTTTACGCTACTTGATAGCTATGCCGCAGCAAATGGCGCAGCATTTAAACATAGCGTTAAATTCAAGGCAGATATCGCCGAGCTAACCCATGACGGCGAGAAAGTCTTGTTAGTAAAACCCACAACCTACTACAATCTCGTTGGCGAATCAGTACGCGCGCTGTGCGATTTTTACAAGCTCAGCACCGATGATATTTTGGTGATCCACGACGAGCTCGCGTTGCCATTTGGCACTATTCGTACACGTCTAGGGGGAAGTGATGCTGGAAATAACGGAGTAAAGTCGCTCAATCAACACATCGGCACGACAACGCAGCGCCTACGTATAGGCGTATGGAATGAGTTGTGCGACAAGATGAACGACGCCGACTTTGTACTCGCAAAATTCAGCGCCACAGAGCGTATGCAACTCACAAAGATTACCGATGCGGCTTCGTCGCACATCGATGACTTTATAGCCGGAAAGCTAGTCCATCACACGCTACGCGTGGAGGTGTAGTGCTTCAAGTACCGTCAGTACTATCGGCATAATCAGTACACCGATTAGCAGCCAAAAACTTTGTCGATTCGCTTCGCACGCTGATCCCTCGTGAATATCGGGGATAATATCGGCTGCAGCAATGTAGAGAAATGTTCCGGCAATCGCCGCAAGCGAGAATGGCACAATCGCCTCGACGCTTGTTCCTAGTAGATACACCAGAATCGCCGCCACAAGCGTTCCTGCCGTACTGAGTACATGCACAAGCAGTACATTTCGCCGTCGCATACCCTTGCCGAGCAGCATGCCAAAATCGCCAACCTCCCGAGGGACTTCATGCGCTGCGATAGCAATCGTCGTTAGTATACCTGCGGGCACACTAGCGGCAAATGCCGCACCAATCGCAATACCATCCACTGCATTGTGCACAACATTTCCGAGGACCAGCAGTAGGCGATGCGCCTTCGAACTTGCCGTCTTTTGGTCGTGATCATGATGATGGTGAAACCAATGCACGCTGCGTTCGAGTACAAAGAAAAGCAAGAACCCTAGAAGCGTCCACAGAAGTAGCCCACGCGTGTCGCCTGAGCCTTCAAACGCCTCGGGCAAAAGATCGAAAAACGCCGCACCCAGCAATGCGCCAGCACCCAGCGCCATGGCAGCTTTCACAATACTAGGTTTATAGAAACGAGGGAGCAGTAGCAAGACACCAAATAGCAGCGATAGTACAGCACCCACCAACACAACAGTAATAACAAGCAACACTTCAGCCATTACAACTTAGTATACCGTATTAAGCAAAATAAAAGAGGACTCTTTGACCGCACGCCATGCGCACGATCAAAGAGTCCTTGTTACTACATGCAGCCCTGGGGTCAGCCGGTGGGCTGAGCCGAGGGGAAGAGGTTCTGCGACGGCAACTCCTTGGAGGTCATCGCCGTCTTGGCATCAGCCGTGGAAATCGGCGTCACGATGAAATCGAGCGCCTCCTTGCCAAGCAGCCTCTCACCATCCGGCCCGATCACCGCGAGGCGCTCGTCCGGATAGTTATCACGGATCATCTTCTCGACAATACCCCCGGTCTGCGTCCAGGTGTCGAAACGACCACCCAAGGCCTGCAGATCCTGCTGGACGCCGGTGACCTGATTGCGACACCCGATGGCCGTGGTCATCAGCTGACGATAGAGCTCGTTCGACACCGTCGGATAGGCTTCCTGGATGGCGCTGAACGCAATGCCAGCCCCCTCGGGGATACCCGTGTTGACCGTGCCGTCGGCATTCTGGTACCGCGCGCTGGCCGTACCGATCAGGATGTCGCGCAACGAATTGCGCTCCTGCTGAGCGATACCAGCCGCGGTCATCGAGTTATCCAAGCACGTGGAGAGCTGCGTCTCCAACGCCTGGTACTTGGTGATGACATCGCGCTGACGCCCGAAAGCGTCGTTGTTGATGCCATTGACCCAGGTGACGGCAATGAAGCCGGCCACCAGCGCAATGAGCACGGCTACGGCCGGAATGATCGTTCCGGGGCGCTGCCAGAAAGGCTTACGCTCGTTGTTGTCGGTCATTATGGTCCCTTTCTCGGGAAGGTGGGGTGCCCGACGTCTCATGTGAGACGCCGGGGTACTGCGAGGTACTGCCTCTTACTACTTCCGGTTAGGCTTAGCCCACCGCATGACGGCAGTACCCAGCCGGTCGAACACGGACGTGAAGGCCATGACAGCCCACACGACCAGCGCAAGGAATCCGATGATCGTCAGCATGATCGCTTTCTGACCACCAGTCGGCTCGATTTTGTCGAGCAGATCCTTGTATCCAACGCACGTGCCATCGTCGCAAGCCATACTGGCTCGCGCAAACGGCGCCTTGGTGAACATGATGTCCTCGAGTACTCCAGGCGATGACGACAGTGTCACTGTCAGGTGCTCGTCGCTATTGAATGCATCGGGCGCGACCCCGGGCTTGATCACCGTGATGGGGGCACCGAAGATCTCGCGCGGGTTCAGGCTATGGCCGGGAAGCCAATCCTGTACCCATTGCGCCATCTCTTCGTTACCAAACGGCATACCAGTCGTGGCTTGCGCCCAATCGACCTTGCCGCCTGAAGCGCCAATCACGACGATCACAGCATTCTTGGCGATTGCTCGCTTTTCGAATGCCGGACTCTGCCAGTATGCCTTGAGGGCGGTCGTATACGTAATGGCATCGCTTGACGGCACTTGGCCAGCATCGACAACCACAACGCGCAGATCACCCTGCAACTGCATGCCAAAAGCGGCGTTGAAGCGCATCACCGACAACTGCCAGTCCTCCTCACTCGGAACCGAGACACCCACAAAAGCAACCTTGGCCGCCTGCGAGTCACTCGCTCCCGAAATTGGATTGGTCATGATATTCTTCGCCGGATCGGGCAACAGACCCGCCGCCTCGTAACGGTCAATCTGACCGCTGTAGGTAGCGAGCACTTCGTCTCCCGAAGCGAGGATGTAGTTCTTATACCAGGACAAGCTCGTCACCGGGCGTGGATCGCCAGCATCGAGGTGTCGCTTGGCGTCCAACCAATCGGCCGGAGCACCCTGCAAAACCTCAGGCGACAAGCCTACGGAAGCATCGAACAGCTCAGGTGAAACGCCGGCGTAAACGCCAGGGAAGTCATAGTGCAGACTTCCGGCTTTCCCCATCGATGAATCGATGAAGTAGCGGTACTCGTACTTGAGGTATGGGGCGTAGATGTATGCCGACTCGTCCGTATACCAGACATGAGTCGTGCAACTCCTGTTACCCTTACTGTCAGTCGTACAGTCCTCTCTGCTGTGGCGCTCCTGCCAAGTGTATCTCTCACCAGTGTTGTATGAGTAGGTGCAGTTACTCTGACCAGCAGACCAGCTGCTTCCAGAGTGACCACGTCGACACGTTTCAACCGTGCTATCTGCGCGAGTCTCGACGCCGTTGACGAACTGTTCGTACGAGACGACATTGTCGATACTGAGCGCCGATCCAGCGAGCAAGACCGAAGGAACGAACACGCAACTCATCAGGAGTGTCCCGATGACAAACTCCTTTACGGTGACACGGTAGCGTTCCCGCTGTCGCGTGTAACCATAGGACGAATACGATCGAGACTTCTCAGGGTCGAGTAGCTTACAGCCTACCATTACCGCCAACCCTAGGGCCAGCGTGATAATGATGGCAAATGCCGCCATGATCATTGTAATGCTCCTTCCTCTCGAGAAAGTGGATGAACCTACCTATAGTCGGACATAGCCGCCGATCATCAGTTGCTCGGCAATTACATCCAACCATAGGTGCATGTAGCTTGTAAATGTGCGGCCGCTCAAGTAATCACCCATTAAAAAAGGTGGCCCTGTTAAGTCACTATTTACATTATAGCATTTTATAATATAAAAGTCAACTATTTTCAGTACACTTTATCATTGCATTCCTTTGGGAACGGTTGTATACTATCATTAATTTCGTCACGTCCGCCATCTCCGGATGTCCGTGCTCCGAAATGGGAGCTTTCGATAGAAAGGGAGTCGTAATGATTGCACTCAACGAGGCACAGCGCGCGGAAACCATCGCTACAATTGTCGGTCTAGCCCTAGAGGTTGCACAGAGCATAGACTGGCGGCAAGATGATCGCCTAAAGAGTGTGCATACTTCCTCTGGCATGATGAAGACCCTGGACGTGCGATTCAGGCTCGAAAACGGCAAGCTGTTTACGTACTTACTCAACAACGAGGGCACGCTACTCAGACCCGCAATAGTGAGCAGGCCCGTCACACTTGAGTATGGGTCTGACGAACTGCTTGTGGGACTGAAGGATGCCCTTGATTCACTGTTGACCGCATGACAATAGCTCCCACCCCGGTTCGCCGGGGTATTTAATTTGCATTTTTACGTAAAAAATTGTATCATACATATAGGTATCCATCCACTTCCACGAGAAGGGTTCTTTCGCAAATGAAAACCTTGGTTGCTATGCAGCGTGCAGCGCTCGCTCCAAAACTTCACCAGATGGTGGAGTACTACTGGAGTGTCTTCCGGTCTGTTGACGAGCCTGTTGAGCTTATCCAGACTCGAGGCCCCATTGGGTCGTCACGCATAGCTATGTGGCTCTACCAGCATAGCTCCGAAATCATCGGACGCGACGTGCATCGAACCGCTTGGACAACGAAGGTTGCACACAACTCATGGATTGACGACCACTACGGATTCAGGGAACTTGCCATCACGACCGAGGGTGAGCTCGTGGAGTCCTACACGGTACCGGCTGGAACGGGACCCATCGTACGCCTCCGTATCGTCGGGCCGAATATGCTCCTTTCCGAGGACGATCTGAGCGCACTCACGGCACTTGCCGACAACGTCATCACCAGATACCAAAAGGGCTAGCGGTCCAACCCCGGTAAATGCCGGGGATTTTTATTTGCCGTATGATCATTTATATAGTATGGTTTATACAGTCTCATCCGTCCAAGAGGCCGCACCTACCAGAAGGGGATATAGCATGACTGTTCCTGCAACGTTCAGCGATCTTGAAATCGAGGCCTACATCGCCGCACGAGACACTGTTCGTCATAACGAGCAAGAATTTGCACAAATCGCTGCCACTACAGCCAATGCGCTCTCGACGCTCGATGTCGAACTTGCCGCACGAGCCGAGAAAGACGCAAGAATCGAACGAATTGCCTCCTACATACAGACATTCCTTACATGGGCAAAGCAAAATGATTGGCCGCAGTTTAGTACTGAGCAGATACGGGTGAGTACGGAGCGAAAGTTTCGGTGGAAAGGGCTGCTTGGCTCCCGAACCGTGCCCAGTATTGAACAACGAAGTGTCTTACGAAATGGACGCATAGCCGTAACAAGCCGCGGTGAGCTTGTCTACAGAACATTCAACCATCCCTACATCATTGCTATCGATGATCCCAGCCTTGATGCCGTCGCGTTCGAACGTATGCTCCTAAAACTCATCGAGTATTACAACATTCCAATCCCTAGCTGACCGCTGGGGTATTTAATTTGTATTTTTACTACTTATATGATAAAATAATCATATTCTGTCGAGAAACAGACGTACACCAGTCGAGTCGGAGCTTTCACCCACAAAGAAAGGCGAAAAATGAGTACACGGCAAGAAAAGGCTGCGTTTGTGGTTATCGATGCAGACACTGCGGCTAGTCAAGCAAGACTGCAAGGTGCGATCGAGGTCTTCCTGGAGAAGCATCGGGGGAAGCCTGGTATGCAGCGGTTTTTCGTAACTACAGGCTACCGTACGGGTTGGCTGCATCGGCTGCTCACCATGGGGTATCCCCATGATGTATACGCCGGAACTGCCGGTTGGCTACTAGAGTACTGCGAATGGACAGGCGGATCACCCGACAGTTTCCTCTCCAATCAGGTCGTATTCGGCCTGACAGTAGACGGACAAATCGTTATGTCCAACAGATGGACAACGATCTTCGACCCTGATCTTCAGTTAAAATCTGTAGCCGACGTCAATCCAAAATATCTTTCTGGTTTTTGTGAGCTTCTCGAAAAGCTAGATGCAAAGTTCAGTTAAGACATCACCCCCGAACAAAGTTCGGGGGTATTTTATTTCCCACCAAAAAACTCCCCGAAGGGAGCCATTTAGTATTCTTTATAAGGTGCCAGGTAAGGGTGGGCATCACCTGACACCGTATAACCCTTCATCCCACCCTGCTGAAGGGTATTAGCGTGACCCACCTCACTGAAATACGAGGTCCGCCGGACAAAGGGGTTAGTATACGCGCTAGAGCTTTCTGACGGTACAGCAGTGGAGGGTAGAATACTACTGCACACTCTAGTGCGCAACCTAACATAGTAGAGTTCAGTATCTCACTAGTGAGACATAAACTCTGTTAGAATAGGGGGTATAAAAGGTGCTTGATACGGAGATTCCATATCAATACACTTTTCATATTAGCACACATTTGACATATAGTCAATACCTTTTATCACGAATCTCATGAAAATCAATGAAATAACACCAGATAAGCACGAATTTTTACAGATTACATCTTGTATTGCTAATCCTCCTAAAAGGTTATGCTATATAGGAAGGCTACCTGAGACGCGCGCACCGACACTTGCCGTTGTAGGAACGCGCAAACCAACAGCCTATGGCAAAGCCGTCACCACGCAATTGGTTGCCGCGCTCGCTAAAAGAGGCGTCGTCATCGTCAGTGGCCTCGCGCTCGGCGTAGACGCACTAGCACACCAGGCTACCCTCGATGCGGGAGGCACGACAATCGCCGTTCTCCCGGGTCCTGTGTCGCATATTCAACCGGCCGCTAACCGCGGCCTCGCCGAATCCATCATCCGTGCGGGCGGTGCAATTATGTCCGAACGAAGTGACGAAGACAACTACATCGTAGGACCTTGGAGCTTTCTCGAGCGCAACCGTATCGTTGCAGGCATCGCAGATGCAATACTTATCACGGAGGCAAACGCCCGCAGTGGCACACTCAATACCGCCATGCACGCACTCGATCAAGGCAAAGAGGTCTTTGTAGTGCCAGGTAACATCACAAGCCCACAAAGCTCAGGTTGTAATGCGCTGATACGACAAGGAGCCACGCCAGTGACATGTGCTGATGATATTGTAGCCGTCTTGCTTCCAGCGCAGCAGAATGTGCAGTCACAACTCGCACTTGGGGCAAATAATACAGAGGTAGCAATACTTGAACAACTACGCGCTGGGATAAGCGACGGAGAAGAGATACAGCGTAATACCGGCATTGACGCTCGCGAACTCTCGACGGCGCTCACGATGCTCGAAATCACCGGCACCGTCCGATCACTCGGCGCTAATCAGTGGTCACTCTCGTAGCCGCTAGCGTACAGGAGGGAAGTCTCGAAGCTGATCGAACAGCCACACGCGATCGTCATCAGACAAGTCTGGATGCTCACGTACGATGATTACTTCGAGGAACTGTCGTAACTCAGCATCAATAGACGGCTGAAACGGCTCATCGTCGGCAGCAAACTCATTCATGATTCGCACAAACGTTTCTGCCGCACGTGCCACGGGGGTGCCATCCATGGTAAGCTCACGCATTTCCTCAATTGCCTCAATTCCCGAAATGACATAGGTCTCTCGCTCAGAAAGGTCGACAGAATCTCCAGAGACTTCCTCATGCGTTTTCTGCATCATCGCCCACATTTCCTGCTCACGTCGCCGCATATCAACCGTATTAAGCTCCAGCAAAGATACTGGAGTTCTCAGTGAATGTTTGTTTTCCATCTCGATCCTTTCGTACGCGATGCGCTGTATCGCACTTATATTATATGGCGCTCGTCCTTTTTGTTACTCCGAGGGCGGACGTCTATACCTCTATAATCCGCCTATGCTTGCTGGAAGTCAATAGGTTTTTATACGAAATTTGCATTTTCTGCCAAGACGCGGTACGATAGGCGACTGTTTGGTGCAATAGCATCTGTCATATATAGTAGATTGGTAAACATGAGCAACTTAGTTATCGTAGAGTCCCCCGCAAAAGCCAAAACTATCGAGAAATACCTCGGTAAGGATTTTCATGTACTCTCGAGTATTGGTCATATTCGCTCTATCGCCAAAAAGACCAAAGACGGCACGCCGCCGATCGACGTCGACAATGGATTCAAGACCACCTACGAGATTGACCCTGAAAAAAAGAAAGTAATCGCGGAGCTAAAAAGGGGAGTCAAGAAAGCTGGTCCTGCAAACGTCTGGCTCGCAACCGATGAAGACCGCGAAGGAGAAGCAATCGCATGGCATCTGTGCGAAGTTCTTGGGCTCGATCCAAAAACCACCAAGCGCATCGTCTTCCACGAAATCACCAAAGATGCGATCACGCACGCCGTAGCGAATCCTCGCACGATAGATATGAAGCTTGTCGAAGCACAGCAAGCTCGGCAGATACTAGACCGTATCGTAGGGTTCGAGCTCAGCCCTGTCGTCTGGCAAAAAGTGCCAGGTGGCAAAAGCGCTGGCCGCGTCCAAAGTCCTGCCGTCAGACTGCTTGTTGAGCGCGAGCAAGAAATTGCAAAGTTTGAGGGCAATAGCCAGTTTAAAGTCACAGCGCTTTTCTATCACGACAACCAAGAATTCAAAGCTGAACTAAATGAGCGATTCGATACCGAAGCTGCCGCACGCGCGTTTCTCGAGAGTCTCCTAGGCGCCCAATTTAGCGTTGCGAGGGTCACAAAAAGCCCTAGTACGCGTAATCCTGGCGCACCGTTCACAACCAGTACGTTGCAGCAGGAAGCCAACAGTAAGCTCGGCTTCGGTTCAAAAGCAACAATGACTAGTGCCCAAAAACTCTATCAGGCCGGTAAAATCACCTACATGCGTACCGATAGTGTCAACTTGAGCGGCCAAGCAATCGCCGCGGCGGCCGAACATATCAAACGCCTCTACGGCCCAGAATACAGCACTGTCCGAAAATTCAAGACAAAAGCCGCTGGTGCCCAAGAAGCCCATGAAGCGATCCGTCCAACCGACATGTCGCTTGAAACAGCTAGCAACAACGAATACGACCAAAAATTATATGATCTCATTCGTCGACGTACACTCGCGAGCCAAATGAGTCCCGCTAAACTAGAGAAGACTGTTGTCACGATTACTATCTCTACAGGCAAAAAAGTATTTGAGGCAAAGGGAGAAGTTATTGTCTTTGACGGCTTCCTACGCGTATACGGGGCGAGCAAAGAAGAGCTCCTGCCAGCGCTTACGAGTGGCGATGTCCTCAATGCTTCACAAATAGAAGCACGGCAAGTATTTGCACGACCTCCAGCCCGCTACACCGAAGGTAGCCTGGTCAAAAAACTCGAAGACCTCGGTATCGGTCGTCCGAGTACGTACGCCACTATCATTGATACCGTCCAGACACGTGGCTATGTCGAGCGTGGCGAAGGCGAGGGTGAGCCACGAGATGTCATCGTACTGAAGCTTGAGGACATTGTCAGGGTAGGCAACAACGCTACCTCCTCTGACGAAGGATCTGCCTTTCCGGCAGAGGCGCGACAAGAGCGCAAGCTAGATCAATTGGCGTCGCGCCGGCCTGAGACAGGGGACGGTGGCGTTGTTGACGGGCATGTTGTCACCCGCGAAGTAGTGCAAGAGAAGACTGGTTCTACCAAAGGTAAACTTATACCAACACCGAGCGGTGAACTAATCGCTGGATTCTTAGGGGACCATTTCGGGCAAGTCGTCGATTACGACTTTACCGCTAATGTCGAGCAAGAATTCGACCGTATTGCCGATGACAAGCTACCACGCAACACGATGCTCCAGAGCTTCTACGAGCCATTCCACAAACTGATCGAAAATTCCGGCGGTATCGACCGCAGTAAAGTCGGTGCCAACAGGGAAGTAGGCACCGATCCTAAGTCCGGTAAGCCGATTTTTGCCCGCTTTGGTCGTTTTGGCCCCATGCTCCAACTCGGTAGTCAAGACGATACCGACAAACCACAATTCGCACCTTTGCCTGCAGGTGCCAAAATCGAAACCGTCACGCTCGAACAAGCCCTGGAAGCGTTTAAACTTCCGCGGACTATCGGCGAGACAAAAGACGGCAAGGTGATCAAAGCCGCCATCGGTCGCTTTGGGCCATTCATTCAGATTGGCACAAAGACCAAGACGACCACACCTCTGTATGTCAGTCTCAAAGAAGACGATCCTCATGATGTCACGCTCGCTCGAGCGCTCGAGCTTTACGACGCCAAGCTCAAGGCCGAGGCCGAGAAAAACATCGCAGACTTTGGCGATGGCATAAAAGTCCTCAATGGTCGCTTTGGCCCCTACATCACCGACGGCAAAAAGAATGCCAAAATCCCCAAGGATACCGACCCAAAGTCGATCACGCACGAACAGGCAAAAGAACTCATCGCCGAAGCTCCCGCAAAGGGCAAAACCCGCCGTCCACCCCGTCGCAAATCATCTAAGTAAAACAGGCTCTATCTATTAGCATTAATTCTATATATTTTTATTTGGCTGAAGTGCGCCAGGCAGATACGGGCAACCAACCGCACCCTCGAAGAGCTTGGCGTCAACGCATCGATCGTTGAGGTATAGTCACCCTTAGTTCACTTTTTATGTCTCACTAGATGTCAAAAGTGAACTATTCTCATTTGCATATTCTTTCTCCCAGTAGTATAGTATCTTTCCACAGCACTCGAGAGGCTTTCTCGAGCGGACCTTCCGCCCTAGCAAAGGAGGTGTCATGGGTGAGAGTTGGGTCAATCCCCTCAAGCGCGATGCCGTGACTGTCAGCACTGTCAAGAATGGGGATCAGCTCATTTGCTGGATTCCCGACAGGTCGGAATCAGTTAAACGACACCTCACGGTTGTCGGTGGCCCCTATGTCAGCAAGGAAGATGATGTCGTCGACGTCATTCACCCCGACGGCCACACGAGCACGGAGCTTACGAGTCAACTAGGCCTGACACCCGATCGCTACAGTGGCGAGTGGGTAGCGATTGCCATTTATGACGACACGACCGAGCCAGACTGACAACCCGTTGCAACTGCCCGCATACTACTTTTTCTATCAGAAAAGAGTATGCGGGTCTTTTATTTTGCGTGATGTAGTGTAATATGATATGAATACATCGCACTTTTCCACTCATTTTGTACCATGTCCAACAGGGGTAGAATTTGACACTTGTCCACAGTATGGTCAACCTAACCATACTTTTTTACGAAAAAAAGTCCGAAAAAAGTATTTACCATAAGCGTCGATATTGTGGTACAATAAATTTAGAACGATTATATATTTGACATGATAATCGATATGTATTATAATCAGGGTAAAGTTTACATATTAAATCAATAAATCTTCTCTGTTAGGTGAGGCCAGGGAAGTGGAGAGTTACACATATGAGCGAGCTGCCGAAAGACAACTCTAGTATCCTAAAATCAGCTGTTCAGGACATCCTGGGTGCTATCGATCAAGATCGCGAACGCGAGATTATCACGCGTCGCTTCGGTCTATTTGACCGCCGCGAGACACTCGAGCAGATCGGTGAAATGCTTGGCATCACCCGTGAACGTGTCCGCCAGCTAGAAAAGGCAATCCTCATCCGTCTCAAGATCGCTGCCGACGACGACAAGATTCCTGCCGTCCATGACGCTGAACGCCTCATTGTTCGCGATCTTTCTGAAAACGGTCGTGCCGGTCGTGTACAAGACGTTGCAGCACGTATCGTCGACGAGACGCCATCTGCAGAGCTAAAAGCACATGTGGCATTTGTCGCAGAACTCTCTCCAAAACTCACGCTCGTCAACGAAAACGACAACTACTTCCAAGGTGTCAGCATCGCCGAGAACGGCGACGAAAAGAAAATCCGTGCTAGCATCGACGAAATTGTCAAAGCTATCAAAAAGCATGGCGAGCCTGTCGACATCGAAACACTCCATGGTCTCCTCAGCTACGAAAGCCCTAGCCAAGTGCGAGCACTTGCGAGCCTCTCAAAGCTCCTCGCTCACCTCAGGGATACATGGGGTCTCGTGAAATGGCCAACCGTCAACCCAAAGAACATTCGTGACAAGATTTATGTCATCCTTGCAGACAACACCAAGCCAATGCACTTTAGCGATATCGCCGACAAGATCAAAGAGAGTGATTTCAAGCGAAAAGACGTCACTACTCAGGCTATCCACAACGAATTGATCAAAGACAAGCGATTCGTACTCATTGGCCGTGGCATCTACGCTCTGGACGAGTGGGGCTACTCTAAGGGCACCGTCAGCGACATCATCACGAAAGTGTTGAAAAAAGCAGGTGAACCACTCCACCGTGACGAAATCGTCAAGCGCGTGCTCAAAAGCCGCCAGGTAAAGGAGACGACGATTCTCTTGAACCTCCAGTCAAAACCAGAGTTCAAGCGCGTCGCAAAGGCCACTTACACACTCGCCGAAGACAAGTAGTCTCCTCGACTACAACTACCGAAACGCTCGAGGTAACTCGAGCGTTTTAGATTGCAGTATATATAGATTCATGGTACAATAACTATGTCCATCGCACCTACAAAACGGAGGCAATTGTGCCTGCACCTACCCCTATCGGCGAGAAGATACCTTGGTATCTCAAGCAGGGAGCCGTCACGCCGCTACTCGTAGTATTGGCAGTGTTGCTGCTGGCCAGTAGCCTTGGCATCGCATTTATCCCAAGACCCTGGGGTGCCGTGACTTTGGTAAGCGTGATTATCATCGGGACAATGCTCGCACTCCTCTACATCGCTCTAATGCTGCGCTACGAAGGCAAGTGGCATACCTACCGCTCGAAGCGCAAGTCGTTGACGGTGATCATCACCGAAAGCACGTTGTCCGACGGAGAGGTGACCAACTACTCCGTCCTGCCGACAATCGTCACGATGACGAACGGCCACAACGTGACACTCAATGACAGGCCTCTCGGGGAAATCGGAAACGCCAAGGCGTTTACCTACCGACGACGATTCGTCAAAGGACAGCCCGAGACCGCCGACGTCGTACTCGAGACCGAATAGGGCTATCACGCCACCCACGCCCGACTAGATTCGGGGGTGGGATTTTTATTGACAGAGTACGGCAAGATATGTCATAATGATACTCGGCAACAATGTCACCGCACCTACAGAGAGGGACAACATGTCTCAGTCAACCAGTGAAGTTGTGCTCCGCACTCCCGCGGAGTGGATGAGCATCAAGATGCCCGGTCGATTCATCGCCAACGCAGACGGGTGGCGAGGCCAGAATGGGCGATCATTCGACGACCCAATCTCCGAAGAGGAATTTTGGCAGAGATCGATGAGCTCGACTCTCGGACTCCGCAACCCCAAGCTTCACGTCACCGGCGGCCGAGCAGCGGTCGCATGGGAGCGTGACGCGGCTCAGGCTTTGCTCCTGCAGGCAAAGGCGCAAGACGCCTTCCAGGAGTGGCAGGATGGAAATGCCACCCGCGAGGAGTTCGTCGACGCCCGCGAGGTTTGGCGCGACGCATACGCGAGCTATACCGAGCGCTGGGGGGACAACCCCGAGGCACTCGAGCTCATCGACAGACGCGTCGTCGAAGCCCCCGAAGGTTGGAACGACTAACCACTACCACCCGCTTACGATAGCGGGTTTTTCATTGGCTCGAAAATCCCGCTTACTCTTGCAAAATTAACAGAGGTATGATATAATGAAACTTAACAAGCTATGTCATTTATCTTGGAATTCATCAATTTGCTCTTGCAATGGTACGTTTGGCTTCCCATCGTGGCCGTTTTGGCGTATATGACATGGCGTAACTACCAAAAAGTCGACATCATTCGTGATATCGAGAGCACACTGCTCATCCTCGAGATTCCAAAAGCAAACGACAAGTCAGAGCTCGCTGCCGAACAAATGTTCGCAAGCCTCCATGGTATCTTGCGTGATGCAAAAGAGCTAAAAGAAAACGGTGGCTACCAAGAACACTTGAGTTTCGAAATCGCTTCGGTCGGTGGTCGTATACAATTCTACGTCTGGACGCCAAAGACACTGCAGAGTTTTGTCGAGGGGCAGATATATGCTCAGTATCCTCAAGTACAGATGCGCACTGCCGACGAAGACTACGTGACACACGAGCGCCAGCACAGTGTCGTCTACACCGCAGAGATTGTACTAACAGATACCGAATTCCTCCCAATCAAGACATTCCAGAGCTTTGAGGTCGACCCTCTTGCCGGTATCACCGGTACACTTGCTAAGCTCGAGGATACGAACGAGGAGATCTGGATCCAGATGCTTGTACGACCTGTCCAAGACGACTGGCACAAAGCTACCGATGCCTGGATAAAAACGGTCAAAAGTGGCAATGTCAGCCTGTTTGCCCCTGGTGGTGCAGGGAAATGGTTTGCTGGACTCCTCAGTGCACTATGGAATCCACCAGAGCAAGGTGACGCCGCCAAGCCAAAAGAGCTCTCTGACCGCAACAAAACGCGTGTCGCCGAGGCAGAAAAGAAAGCAACCAAGCTTGGTTATCAAGTCAAGATGCGTATTGCGTATCTCGGCGAGAGCAACACTGACGCCCGACTCCGCATGCAAGGTATCGTCGGCACCTTCAAACAATTCAACAGTACTAACCTCAATGGTTTCAAAATGGCGGGGGATAGCTTTGCCAAAGAGTCGCTCGCAAAGTATAAGTCACGCTTGTTTGCCGACCGAGGCTACCTCATGAATATCGAAGAAGTCGCATCCGTTTTCCACTTACCGCACACCAATGTCGAGACACCAAACATCGTGTGGGCGAGCACCAAGACAGCCGAGCCGCCCGCGAAACTCCCTATCATCACCGGTGACCCTGCGTTTGACGAGAACATCTCTGCCTTTGGTATGACTAATTTCCGCGGCATCAACCACCAGTTTGGCATGCTTCGCTACGACCGCTCACGTCACGTCTACATCATCGGACAGACTGGTGCTGGTAAGTCAGGACTACTCGAGCTATTCGCCCTTAGCGACATATTCCATGGTCAAGGCTACGCGATCATCGACCCGCACGGCGACTTTGCCATCAATAATATGCGCTTCATCCCAGGTTCACGCCTCAAAGATGTCGTCTACTTCAACCCAGCAGACACGCAATATCCTCTCGGATTCAACCCGTTAGAGGTAAGCGACCCAAACATGAAAAGTAACATTAGCTCTGAGGTGATCGGTGTACTCAAGCGTATGTTTGCCGAAAGCTGGGGTCCTCGTCTGGAATACATCCTCCGTTATACCATCCTCGCACTCCTCGATAGGCCAGAGACGACCATGCTCGACATTACGCGCATGCTTACCGACAAAAAATTCCGCAAAGAAACCCTAAGTTATTGTAAAGATACCGTGGTGCTACAGTTCTGGAATGTAGAGTTCGCTAGCTGGACCGAGAAGTTCCAGGCAGAAGCCATTGCACCGATCCTCAACAAGGTAGGAGCGTTTACTGCTAACCCAATTATTCGTAATATCATCGGGCAACCAAAGAGTACCTTTAACATTCGCAAGATGATGGACGAAGGCAAAATTCTCGTCGTCAACCTCTCGAAAGGTCTGATCGGTGAAGACAATGCCGGCATTCTCGGCGCATTCCTCGTCACTAAAATCCAGCTCGCTGCCATGAGCCGCTCTGATATACCCGATATCAAAGACCGCCGACCGTTCTACCTCTACGTGGACGAGTTCCAGAACTTCGCAACCGACTCATTTGCTACCATTCTCTCAGAAGCGCGTAAGTATGCCCTTAACCTCACCGTAGCAAACCAGTATACAAGCCAGATGAGCGACACCGTGCGTGACGCTGTGTTCGGTAACGTCGGTACAATGATTAGCTTCCGCGTGTCTGCAGACGACAGCCCTATACTTGGCAAGCAGTTCGAACCGCAATTCGAGCCAAACGACCTGCTACAAATACACAATCGCCATTTCATCGTAAACATGGTCATCAACGGCGAGAAAGTTCCTGCATTTAGCGCAAAGACACTGAACTTGCCACCTCCTCAAGACGACAATACAGGACTCATCATCCAGAATACCCGCGAGCACTACAGCCGTACTCGCGCCGACATCGAAGCTGATATCGACCAGCGCATCATGCCACCAGAAAACCTCCAGGTGAAACGTCCTGGACCTGCCTACACCTCACCAAAAGACCCTGGACAGCGCGAAGCAGAGCGTCGTACAAAAGAAGCCGCTATGTTCGCTCAGGGCAAACAGTGGCCAATTAGTAATGTCACTCCAGACGAAGTAAATTCGGCGCTACGCGCCGCCAAAGAGCAGGGGAATGAGCGACCTCCACGCCGCGACAACGACGGCGATCTCCGCCCTTCAACCGGCAACAACCGCCGCCCAGACGCCGCCTTTGGCTCTGGTGAGCAACAAAGCGGCGCGGACCGACCGAAGCGAAAGCGTACCCGTACGCGCAAGCCTCGAGACGGTGCAGGGGATAGTGGCGACAAGCCACAGGAGCCCAATCGCATTCGATTTGTCCGCGATGACCAGCCCGACGAGCCGCGAGAGCGCCGCCAAGATACCAAGTCTGACGGACATCGTCCTGAGCGTAAATCAGACGAGCCGAGACCAGAGCATAAGCTCGAGCACGAGTCAAAACCAAAATCTGACCCAAAAGACCCAACCGTCCTATCGCTTCGCTAGCCCGGAGCCTACCCTCTCAAAGATTGCACTATCACTACAAATAGTATATACTTGCATCTAGGTATCGCACATTCCACCACAAGACGAAAGAGAGCCTCTCTCATGTCACACAGCCGCAAGCTCGCCGCCACAGCCTGTAAGGTCCTCGTTGTCGCACTACTGCTCACCGGGCTCATCTGGTCATGGCCAAAGCCTTACACCGCCACCATAACCGTCCAAGACGCGGCGTATGGCGGTGTGTACCGAGCTGGCATCTTCGAAAGCACCTACTACGCCATCCAAACACACGAAGGCGCTATCTACAAGTGTCTTACCACAAGCCCCACCTGCGCCCTCATCCGTAAGGGCAATGTCGTTGAGGCGAGGTTCAACGACGGCTACATGACGATGGACAAAATAACCATCATCAGACAGCAAGAGTAGCACCTACGCACCCACCACCGCACAGCCACCGCTGTGCGGTATTTTCATTAAACCCCACACCACCGCATACTTCACTCCGGTATGCGGTTTTTCATAGTAGAGAAATTAGAACAAAAATAGAACATTTTGATACGATTCAGAAAACAAATAATACGACTGCAAGCGGTACTGTATCAGAACCAATCAGGCGTCTACATACGACAGAAGCCGATAAACAGACAGAAGCGGGAACAGTAAATCGAAATGGGGAGGTGCACAGCGAAAAAGAGTATAAACTCAATCAAACACAATGAATAGTGAATCATACTTTATCTACAGACTTAACGTCGCACAATGTTTATTTTACGTCATTAACATATACGAATCGAGACGAGTTAGCATATGTCTACTGTGAGTGCTATTTGCAAGATACCCCTACAAAATAGGGGAACTTCGTAACGTTGGTTCGTATTTTGTGCGGTACGCATCTATTTCATTGCTGTGCACCTATGCTGATAGATACAGCGTCTTCAACACTAACTCTGCAGAGCTCTCAGGTTTATAGGTTCGCATAATCCATTCCATGCATTGTTGTATTTTTCCACAGTTTGTACGACAATATTTGCATTTTGTTCGTTTTTATTCTCCCCTATCCTTTTCCCTACTTTTCACGGTATATTTGCTTTTCCCCTACTTTCGTATTGTTATATAGTTTTTTATGAAATCAAAATATAGAACAAAAATAGAACATCACCGATCGGCAAGAGGAGTGGGTCTTACTTGTAGTATGCCCTACCGCTAACACGAACATCTACATACTCTTTTGGTACGATTCCTTCCCGTGTCAAGAAACGAAGTGTTCGTGCGGTATCCTGCGCCTGCTCCCCTGCCGGGCGATCAACCGACAACTTCACAGGGTACCCTACCCCACTCAACGATACGAGTATTTGGCGAGTGGTATTTGCTGGTAGTACGATTTTCGTCACACTATATCCTTGATCGTGGAGTCGTCCTACAATTCTGCCAATAAACGCGAGGAAACGATTACTAACCAGTACTTGATTGTCTGTTGTTTGTATCCCCGTTTCGTCAACAACTTCTATCGCAGGAGAAGCAAAGTAGTTTTGAGAAAAAGCAGTACCATCGCTATCAACATACAGGGTAGTGGCGCCGGTATTCCAGCTAACAACAGGTTTTCGCGGAGCGAGTTCAATCTTAGCGATGCCTAACCCACCAAATACTACATTCGGAGATACCGAACTAATCTCCGGATGACCATTTTCTTGAAGATACAGCGCAAGCCTGTTTGTGTCTATCGTCATCCTTGTACGTTCAAAAGGGTGTGAGTTCAAGTAACGCTGGATTGTCGCAACATATGCGCTAGTATCTCGAACGGTCGTACCGCCTACAATGCTCACCGATGATACGCCGATCGATTGATACACAAGGAAACCAAGTAGCATGACGACGCCAACGACACCAACCAGGGCACCAAAGAGTCGTCGTCTATGATGACGTAACTCGTGTGCGTGTACGCGGGGAGACCGCAATTCAGCGTTGCGTTCATTGGTACTCCTCACATGTGACGACAAGCTACCCGTGAGTGTCCGATTACGTTGAAATGCTGCCGAACCTTGCTGAGTCTGACTACTCTCAATAGACTCGCGCTCGAGTCGTCGAGCGCGTCGGTCGGGAACTGACGATTGTTTACGATGAAATAAAGCCATTGCGGTTATGATTCTCGTCTCATTATATAGCAGGCTTCTACTTCTTGATAGCAGAAACAACGAGATCGGCCATATCGCTTGCAGCGCCCGGCTTTGCATAGGTATGGAATAGTTCGCTCATCTTTCGCATTCGCTCAGGATCGGAAAGAAGGTTGCTCAACTCATCGGTGAGTAACTCGGGTCGTTTCTCGAGCTCGAGTTCGTCTATAACGCTGACTGCGCCATTTTCGGCATACACCGCAGCATTCTTGAGCTGATGGCCGCCAGTGAGAAAACCATTTGGAACGAGAATCGTAGGCTTTGCGAGTGCCGCCAATTCCAATATCGTTGTTGCCCCTGCCCTTGCCACAACAATGTCCGCTGCGCCGAGTAGCTGCGCCATTCCCTTGCTAATAAATGCATGGAGCTGAAATCGCGGATCGTCTTGTGGAGTCAATGCACGCATTTCATCATACTCACCTTCCCCACTGATCAAGATGACATCAGTCAGGGGTAACAACTGATCGAGCTGACGAGCCACAGCAACATTCAGACGCTTGGCGCCCAACCCACCGCCAGTCACGACGACGAGAGGTCGAGTAATCTCACTCATACCGATAGCTTGGCGAGCATCGAGGCGCTGCTCCGAAGTAAAAGGCGTGAACTCTGTAACAACCGGTACCCCGACATAGTGCGAAATCGATGAAGGATACGGGTAGAACTTCAGTGGAGCACCCGTACCGATACGCGTCGCCCATTTACTAAGGACACGATTTGTCAGCCCAGGATGAGCATCTGAGTCATGGATAACAAGTGGAATGCGCAGTAGATGCGCAGCGAGACCAATAGGCAGACAAACGTATCCACCTTTCGTGAAAACAACATCTGGCCGCCATACCAACAGTTTTACGACACTCTGTACAAGGCCAATCATAACTTTCGTGGCGTCGATGATATTTGGCGCAACTATTGTCCGAAACTTTAAAAGCTGCTGCCACCATGCTAGGTGATGGTAGCGACGTAGCTTGCCACTTGCAATAACCTCAACATGAACCGACTCATCGAAATACCCCATCACTCGCCGTGCCTGTGACTCAAACTTTCGATCACACCAGAATTGCACCTCTGCGTCTGGGTATCTCTCTTTGATTTCCCTAAGAACTGCGACGACTGGCGTAACGTGTCCGCCTGAGCCGCCGCCCGCTGCGAGAATCCTCATCATTTTCCTCCTTTAGAACTACTGGGTGATGTGCTGTTTGACGTGATAACTGTAGAGCGAGCCCAAGTGCGCCAGCCAAAAATACCATACTGGATCCGCCCGAACTCAGAAGTGGCAAGGTAATCCCTGTAAGCGGAGCCATTCCAATCATCGAGGCGATGTTCATGAGGACGTGTGCCGTAAACCATCCGAATATACCTGCTACCGCCAGGCGCATCGACATGTCCTCTAGGTGGTCTGTTATCCGAAGTAATCGCAGCATCAATCCAGCAAATAACCCAATGATGACGGTCGTCCCTACAAATCCAAATATTTCTCCCATGATAGCAAATATCGAGTCGTTCACCGCTTCTGGCAAATAGCCCGTTGCCTGAATACTCTGGCCAATACCTCTTCCAAACAGTCCACCTGTACCAAGTGCAATCATCGCGTTTTTAATGTGATAGTTATTGTCGTCTGCCTCCGCACTATTATGGGCAGCACTATCGCCACTAAAGAACGTCCCTATTCGCTCCATACGGTGCGGCGAGGTCACGATTAATAACACCCCCAAGGCTGCACATACAGCGACAATCTTAAGAATCAGCTTCCACCGCATCGTGCTGACCATTAGCATTGAGAGTACCATGGCAGCGAGTGATATTCCCGTTCCCATATCTTTTTGCAACACAACTATAACCGCCAGCGCCGCACCTGCCATAATCAGAGCCGGATATAGTGTTTGTTTCAGGTTGTTTATCTTACCCTCGCTGTAACGTTTCCCCAGAAAGCCCGCCATGAATATCAAGATGGCAAACTTTAGCACCTCAGCAGGCTGAAATGTACCGAGTGGACCAAGGTTAAACCAACGATACGCACCAAGCGTCGCAATTGCAACCTGATCAATATGCAGTATGTTGCCTCCAATAAATAACAGTGCACAGAGTCCGAACCCTACCTGAAGCAGCCGTACGCTATGTTTTTTTAACCAATCGAATGACACGACAGTCGCCATCAACGCAAACACCGCACATGCGATTGCCATACTGACAATTTGCTTCACAACAAAATAATTCGCCGTATAAAAATCGGTATTGTGAACATTATTCAATACATAAGCACGCTGTGGACCAATTGCATACATAACTACCACACCTAAAATCATCAACAAGCCCATAAAAAGAATTAATTGATAATCCGGACGATGCCGGCGCTGAGCAAGCGCCGCTACCCCTTCGCGGCTTTTCGCTCGCCATGGCGTTGTGCGCGTTCGACGATCCACGGCTAGATGTGACCTCCACTTAACGCCACCAACAGACCTACAAACCCTGCGACGCATGCTATGACCCAGAAGCGCATCGTTACTTTAACTTCTGGCCAGCCGATTGCTTCGAGGTGGTGATGTATAGGTGCAGAAATGAAGATTTTTCGGTGGAATAGGCGTTTACTAGCAATTTGCACCAGACTCGACCCCGCTTCAATGACAAAGATAATACCGATGATAGGAAGGAGAAATAGGGTATTTGTCAACATAGCGACAACCCCAAGACTTGTCCCAAACGCAAAGCTCCCTACATCCCCCATAAAGAAGCGGGCAGGATAAATATTGAACCACAGATAGCTCAGCAGTGCTCCAACTACCGTAAAACAAAATCCAGCAATCATGAGATGACCCTGCAGCAATGCGACTACACCAAATGTCGCATACGAAATTGCAAGCAGTCCACCAGCAAGCCCATCTAGACCGTCACTAATATTGACCGCGTTACTCGTTGCAACAACAGCAAATGCAAATATAGCGATGATCCAAATTCCCACCTGCCAATCACCTACAAATGGAATATGGAGTGAATCGTAGCCAAGTTTTGTATAAAAAAACCATCCAAGCGCGATGGACATTGCGGTAATCATCGCAAACTTCAAACTAGACCGTAGCCCTGCTACACCCTTGCCTTTGCCGCGAATATTAATCACATCATCGAGCAAGCCAACTCCCGCTCCGCCCACCATAGCAGCCAGTGGAAGCCATGTTTGTGCCCGATCCCAGTTAAAGAAGTATGTCACTATAACGATTGCTACGACACCAATCACACCAGCCATAGTCGGAATATTACGTGTGAACTTTTCTGCATGAAGCTTTGTAAATACTTCTAGTTTCTCACCGAGAGTACTAGTGCTACGTTGTTTCTTCCAAAATTTGAAACGATAGGCAAAGTAGGTATATATTGGCGTCAGCGCCATAGCCAACAAAAACGAACCGACGCTCAAGAGAAACGTTGCGTTCAGGTCATTTGTAAAGGTTTGTAAATCCATAATGGTTATTATACCCTCTCTATGCTTTCGGTGATAGCTTTAGGTAGTTAATCAGCCAGTTCGATATGTTATTAAACACTGGTTTTGCGTCAGTACCGCCACCCATTGATTTATCTTTTGCCGAGATCTCCACCATGATGACGTAGCGCGGAATCTTTCCTACTTCCCCACCATACCCTAGGTAGGTACCGATCGTCTGATCATTAACATATTTACCGTTCTCGATAGTCTGCGAGGTACCAGTCTTGCCTCCAATATTGAATGCTTCCTCGGTACCATCATGAGGGTTATATGTTGCATAATGCGACAAATGTACCATCTCGCGAAGTGTCGTCGAAGTGCTTTCCTTGATAACTCCAGGGTAACTTTGTCGCGCTGCCGACGGTTTAAATACGCCATCGTCAGTGATGTTTCCCGCAATGACCGTTGGCATCCGGTAAATTCCGCCGTTTATCGCTGCACAGAATGCGCTCGCCACTTGTATCATCGTTGCATCCATACCCTGGCCAAATACCATATTGCTGTACCGAACAGCGTTGCCTTCTACTTCCGTTGGCGCGATAACCGTACCTAACTGCTCATTCGCGAGCTCAATCCCAGTGCTCTTGCCAAGCCGCATACGATTATAAAAGTAATCGTAGATAGTGTCACGCGACTGCCGTGTAATCCGTGAGCCATCACCCAATTTTTCTGCAACCGTCACCATACCAGTGTTCAGCGACCAATTCAGTGCCGTTTGCATCGTAATCATTCCCGTATGTCCTTGTGATGCGTTACCAATTACCTTGTCGTCAACGACAATTTTATCGGTATTGTTATAGGTCGTATCTGGGGTAATAACTCCTTTATCCAGCCCGACCGCCATAGTCAGCGTCTTGATGTCCGAACCTGGCTCATAAGGATTAGAAATAGTGTCATTATTGAACCACGATACATCTGTGACTGCGTTGATATTAGACGGATCGTATGTCGGAAGATTTGCCATCGCCATCACCTTGCCTGTTGCCGGATCCATCACAATCGCACTTGCATGGCCAGCGCCGCTTCGCTGCAAGGCATCGGCAAGCGCCTGCTCTGTATGCGCTTGTATATTCCGGTCGATTGTCAGTACCAGATTTTTACCATTTTTTGCCGGTTGTTTGATATTTTTGTCACCAATTGTCAGTGGCACATCGCGTACATCGGTCACTGTCTTTAAGGTTCCGTCAGTTCCCCGCAACAGGTCGTCATTTTCCTGCTCGAAACCGTAAACTCCTTTGCCTTCGTTGTTTACGAACCCAAGTACCTGGCTAGCTAGCTGTCCTTCGGGGTAAACGCGTTGGTTTGTGGCGTCAAACCCAATACCTGCTAAGCGCTTCTTTTTTATCATCTCAGCCTGTCGCAGCGTTACCTTGGTTGCTAGCACTTGGTAGCGCGACTCTTTCACATCGAGATATTTTGCAAAATCTTTTCGTACATTACCGCCCGCCACTTGGTTGAGAACATCAATGACGGCTTGTCGGTCATCCACCAGAGTAGGATCAGCCCAAACAGTATACACAGTCTGATTGAGTACTAACTTAACTGGCTCATCACCGTCAAGTGCATATATTTCACCTCTTTCGGCACGAAGTGTAAACTTTTTGATTTGTTCGCTATCCGCCTGAGACACATACCGATCATGCTGCACTATTTGTATATAAAAGAGCCGTACCACAAACAGCCCTAATATAATGAGAAGGATAATCGCGATTTTTTTGGCACGACTTCCTGCCGAAAAATGCAGCTCCATAGTTACGTCTTTATTCGCTCACGCGTTGCGTACTGCCAGGAGTAGTCATTGCCTGTGCAACACTACTGTTCTTGACAGACTGCAAAGCGGTCAAGCGAGCATTCTCTACTTCCAGGTTATCCTTTTGTTGTTCTAGTGATGAAATCTTATCAGAAATCGAGTTCGCCGTATAGTCATGACTACGGACTTGTGTTGCTTGTGCGAGATAAATGAGTCCGAGAACGGCGATCATCAAAGCGATCAATACCGTGTGCGAGATTGGTCCAAGTTTTACAGCAGAGGCAAATGCAACTGTGTTCTGGTTGCGAGCCCAGTTACTTTGGCGCCTGCTATTAAATTGTAGTGTTCGTGTATAAGACATTGTGGTGGTTTTTCTTTTTTGTGTTTATATTCGTCTTGGGTGGGCAGCCCGAGCGTGCGGGCTGCCCAAGTTCTGAAACGAATCAGCGAGAGTTATTTGAAGCGAACTTCAACTTTTACTTCTTCTGATGTGTTTTGTACTGGGATGTGGATTGGCATTGTGCTAATCCCCTTTCTTGTTTTTATTTTTTCACAGCGACACGAAATTTTGCACTTCGTGAACGCGGATTGTGAACGTCGTAAGTTGCCCCAGACAGCGGCTTCTTAGTCAACACATCAAGCGTAGCTTCGTATCCCGACGCGAGTTGTTCGGCGAAATACTGCTTGACGATGCGATCCTCCAGGCTGTGAAAACTTATCACCCCTACCCTGCCGCCCTTTTTAAGCAAACGTGGTAGTAATGGCATGATTTCACGCACCTGGCGGAGTTCATCGTTGACCTGGATCCGGATGGCCTGAAAGGTGCGTGTAGCGGGATGGATCTTTTGCCACCTGCCTACATGGGCTTGTTTGATTACAGTAGCGAGTGCCGCCGTAGAGGCAATCGGCCTATGGGAAATAATGGCCTCGGCGTACGTTTTTGCGACACGCTTTGGCTCTTCGCCATACTCTTCAATAATTCGGGCTAATTCGTCACGCGTATAGCCATTGACTATATCTCCGGCTGTGAGGCTCTGACGATTATCCATCCTCATATCGAGTGGACCATCAAAGGTAAAAGAAAACCCTCGTGCTCCGTAATCGAGCTGTGGTGATGACACCCCCAGGTCAAGTAAAATAACGTCATACGTTTTGGCTTCAGCCAGTAGCTGATGGGCCGCCTGTACGAAGTCTGCTCGAAGCAACTGTACGCCTTTCTTTTCGAGTGGCGCGAGATTGCTAATTGCAAACTCATCACGATCAACAAGTGTCGATTCGCGATAGTTAGTAGTCTTCTCTAATATTGCACTTGCATGGCCTCCATACCCCGCCGTCAGGTCGAGATAATTCTCGCCTAATTGAGGTTGAAGTTGTGCAAGTACACTATCGAGTAAGACTGGAACATGAAGTGGTGGATGTTCTTTTATACTCATGAAACAAAATTATACCATACTTTGGACTATTCCGCTAGGAGCGGCTTTGTCTTTTAGGGTGGTTTCAATTATTTCACTCGAGATCACCAAACTGGTAGCAAACCTATGTTTGTTTTCGCATGTTGGGATGTTTGTTTTCGATAAGTTGTCTTGCCGACCGTCTATTTTAGAGTGGATTGCAGTGCAATTCATACTCTAGACGATCAGAAGTTGAGAGACTTATGTGTAGGTAAGCTTCACCAAAGTGTAAACACTGTTGGCTCGCTCGTGTGAGGTGGAGTTTTTGGGAGGTGTTGTGTGTAAAGGAAAGTACATTCGACTATTTTTTATGTGGGTCGATAAACCACTGGCTTACTACCAGATTGCTGATCCCGAGGATGTATTCTTTTGAAAAATTGTTAACGTACCGTGGCTACCTACGGTCAATACGCTTACAGGTCGGATAATGCTAATTTTGGCATTTGGTTTTGTATTGATTGTTGCGGTGTTTGTGTTTTTACGCGGTTATGTTCTTTCGCGTCTTCCACTGGACTTATCATACTGTCGTTTCGCTTATGCTGCAATAGCCATTTTTGACAAATATGCGCAAAACGGTTACGCTTTTCCACAGTTTTGTGGAAAAAGCAAATACATAACAGAGATAGAAATTACCACACCGCTTTAGCGCAATGTGGTAATTTATGCTATATTTGCCAGTTTTTTACCTATTTCGGCAAGCTTATGTCCTCATTAAGTACTGCTTTTAGCACTTCATCTAGCGAATGAAGTGTTCCTTTGACTTCCCTTTCCTGGACTACTCTAACGGTACGAACAGCAGGTTTGACGCCATCCAAGACTTTATCATCAATCATCCAGTCGCCGTCTAGACCATACTCGTTCAAGTACTCAACTTTTGATCCTATCGTTGTAATTATATCTACATTACGAAGTGAAGGGCACAAATTCGCCTTGAACCGTTGATACCTGTCTTCTCCATAAGTAAAGATCTTCACCTCTCCACGCTTCCTCAGCGCAGAGACAAGCCTGCCAACTCCGTCGTACTCGAATCGGCCATCCGCAATAGGAGTCTTGAGGAGCCGTGCAAATACCTCCTGTGGGTTTAGGCCGATATCTACGAGCCATTCTGTTACGTCGTGGTAGTAGGTAGTCGTGTCGCCCTGTTCGGAGCGAGGATATACATAGTGCTCAGATAGCCGAGCATAGGCGCCCTGCGTCCTGTAGGACTCTGGGTACAGCTCTTCAATCATCGCGAAGATATCACTAGCATTCTCTGTTCGGAATAGCGTACGATCAAGGTCAAGATAAAAAACTGGGCGTTGCATGATACCCGCCTAGGAGAAGTAAATTCGCATTAACTGTCGTGCGACGGCATCTGGATTATGTCGAATGAAACTTCGCGTTGCTGCAAGCGGATCGCTTGATTGCGCACCCTTCCATGCGGATTTCGAAAGAATTGGCACAGCCTTTACCTGATAATGCTGAGATTTGAGTGCGTCCAAGTCGTAGCTAACAGCATACTCACCCTCATGCGCATACCGATCCATAACCTCTGGCGATGGGACATCACTATTACACACGACGTAGTCCAAAAACTCACTACCACCCAATCGTTCTATCTCACTTGCAAAATCTTGTACAGAGTAGCCATCCGTTGGTCCAGGCTTGGTCACGAGATTCGATACATACACGCAAGTAGCATTCGTTTGCTTGAGCGCTTGCTGGATGCCATCGATGACAAGTGCTGGCGCCAGGCTTCCGTACAAGTTCCCTGGAGCAATCACGACAATGTCTGCCGCTAGTATCGCCTCCACTGCTTTGGGATTTGCTTCTGCCGCAGGCTCGAGCCATATTTTTGGCTGCTTCGCTATCTCTGCATGCGCGATTGTATACTCTCCGACGATCGGCTTACCATCCACACCTTCAGCACACAACTGTACGTTTGTAAGGGTAATTGGCTCTACGTTTCCTGTAATTTTAAGTACTTCGCCTGCCATTTCTACCGCTTCACCAAAGCTTCCTGTCATCTTTTCAAGCGCCGTCAAAAATAAATTACCAAAAGCATGCCCCTTAAAGCTTCCCTCTTCGAAGCGGTAGTTGAACAGTTCTCGAACTTTTGGGGTGGCGCTAAGGGCTACTAGACACTGGCGCACATCACCCGGAGGCAATACTCCCAGCTCGTCCCGCAACTGCCCCGTTGAACCTCCGTCATCTGCCATATTCACGAGCGCTGTAACATTTTGCGTATACCGCTTTATCCCCTGCAATAGCGTAAAGCTTCCTGTTCCGCCACCGATCACAACAATATTTGGGCCTACCTGTGCCATACAATCCTCCTATTACGTTCGAATCTTTTTCAGTACGCGCGCCAGCCATACGGCACTTTTACGAGGCGTGCGCTCATATGTTTTATAGTCTACGGCAAACAGCCCATACCGTGGCCAAAAACCCTTGTTCCACTCAAATCCATCAATCAAACCATTGTGTAGATACCCTATCAGCTCAACACCATTATCACGAGAGCGCTGCAACGCCATAATTGTCTGTGCCAGCCACCACTGCCGATGTTCATCGTCGCCATCAGCTACCCCGTTCTCAGTCACAAACAGAGGTTTCTGATATTTCTCATAGAGACGCTCCAATGCTCTTTCGATATATTCTGGCTGCATATCCCAACCAATGTCGCTTACTCGTGCATCAGGATTGTGTACTCGATAGCCAAATACACGAGCATTCTGATAATAATTCACGCCTATAAAATCACAGTTCTTTATGACGCGCTTCAAAAAATAGTCATCTTGAAAGTACTGCAGTCCTGCCGCCGAACGCACGCTTAACCATGAGTCATCACCGGGGTACGCATACTTGCTATTCTTGGCTACGCTCACTTTATAACGACGGCTCATCGTATGGGCAATTCGAGCAACTTTGTTATGCGCCTTTGCTAAGTTTCTAATCACACGAACAAACTGTTTTTTGTTTTGTACCTGAGGTGTCCACACCCCTCTCAGGTAACTTTCTGCCGCATACACTTCTGGTTCATGCATCGTGATGACATACTTCACTGTCGGTCCAAGTTCTCGCAGTATACGTTCAGCAAATAGTACAAAATGCTGCACATTACTCGCTCGTTCAAACCCACCAAGCTGCGCGAACCAAACAGGTAAGGTAAAGTGAAATAGTGTAACAACTGGCTCTATTTCCCGTTTTTGTAGTGCGGCGAGCACTGACTTATAATGCTCAATCGCCTCGGCATTCCAGGCGTCTTTTTCGGGCTGAATTCGAGACCATTCTACACTAAATCGATAAGCGTTCATGCGCATCCGTCTCGCCAATTCTATATCCTGTTCGTAGAGCTCATAGTGATTTGCGGCCTTGCCCGAAACATAGTTCGCAGGACTTACCGCCTGCTTTTTGATGCCTGGCCAGTTCTCGAGATCATCGTACTGATACGGGGCTTGAGCGGCAAGCGTTTTCGCATTTTCAAGTTCCCAAACAGTCCACTGATTGTGCTGCCCACCCTCTATCTGATGAGCACTCGTGGTCACCCCCCACAAAAAGTTTTTTGGAAATTTCAGTTCCGGACGATTCGGCATATGTATCTATTATAATCTATTGCGAAACAAGAAAAACATGTCTTAGAAAATTTTTTGCTCAGAATACACCACTCCTCTGTGGGAGCGTGACTACACAGACTCGAGTATACTACCCTTCTCTTGCTGTAGCTCGCTACCGATCACCCGCTGCATACTTGAAAGTACGCGGCTTACAAAGCTTCTATGTTCAGCAAAGTACTCATCACGAATCTTTTGCGCTTCTGCAAACGTCAGAGTAGACTCCTTGCCCCTTAGCTGATCAATAATTGCTGCATCATTTACATCCATCACTAATCGTACATAGAACGGACTTACCGTCTCAAGCTCACTGAGATAGTGGATCCCTAGCTTGTTCACAAATCGCTCTGCCACATCACGGCTATACGCGCTAATAATTTGGCCGATAAACGCCATACTGCGTTCTGATATCACCGTATCATGTTGATACGCCTGATCGATTACCCATAGAATATCATCAATCTCCGCAAGTGATGCCACCGGCACGCTCCTACTCTCTAGCTCTTGTATTAGTAGTCTGTAGTGATCCATGCTCACATTTGCAACGAGTCGAAGTAGGTAGCCGTTGCGCGTGGTGTTGCCCCACCGCAATATAACGTGAAGGACATCCGCAGTATCGAGCAGCGCCCAAAACTGCCGAGCAAGTACCGATTTACGTAAAGAACGCTCAATTAACTCGCTACATATCTGCTCATCAAAGTATCGTAGCAACTGAGTGCGAGACTCTCTATCTCTCGCGAGGCATGCTAGCGTGATAATATCATCCTGTACTAATGGAGTATGCGAAACCATACTTTCTATCACCTGAGTCATTTGTGGCACATAGGTATATAGTTCACCTGCATCTATACGAAAACGAGTGCTGAGACTATATAGTTTCTGGTTGATACGATCGAGGCGTGCTCGATCATAGCCACGCGAGAGAGCGGCGGCATCGTCAAGCAAACAAAGACACCAAGCCTGCGTCAGAACCGATGCTTCATCATGTATCATCAAATCATCGGCAAACTTACGCGCCCATAGGTATCGTTCACCAAGCATCACCAGATATGCCACCGCCTCTGTACTATCAAAGTTGCGTAGAATAGGTAGCTTGCTTAGTGAACCTACGCTGTAAGGCAGTTCTACCTCCTCGATAACAGCTCTGAGCTGCTCAATGTCGTCACCATCAAGCGACAAAACACTCTTCAAGAGGCTTTGGTAACGACCAGTCACATAGACATATTCGTTTCCGTAGAGCCCTGCATAGCGAAGAACATTACCTGCCTCATCTAAAGGTGCCTGTGCGAGGAGAGTAGCCACCCGTGCATCGAATAGTCGCTGTATATGCTGATGTGACACTTCGTCGCGGAGCTGTGCTATAGCGCCAAGGTCACACAACTCCACATAGTCTGATCTATACTTTTCTTTCGTTAGTAACTCTGGGATAGAAACAATTAAACGTACGCCATCTATAGGCGCTAGCCGTGACTGCTCAAGCGCACGCATAACTTCACGAGGAGACACATGTCCTTCATCGACTAATCCTGAAATAAGCTGAGGATCACGGCGCAGTATCGTTGTCAGTGCATCCACTCGATCCGAATCGTGCACTGTATGGCGACGCAATGATTCTGCCGTGCGATGAGTTGCGCGCAAAACAACCTGCATATCTCGCGACGTATAGTGATATGATATAGCACTTCGCAACAACTTCTCGATATGCCGTCGATACGCCAAAGAATCCACAGAGTGCGCTTCGTCCGCATTTGACAACATAGCGCGACGACGAGATAGTTCTAGCCCAGTAGCAATCACTGTGTTCACATTTTTGGTGCGTGCTTCCCCCATCGTATATACTGGCGCCAATCCAGAGAGTTGCAACTGCGACTCAAGAAGCGCAAGCTCATCTAGGCTAACCTCAGATAATAAGTGTAGGATTTGCTGTGCTTCTTGCTCAGAAACCTCACCCGCCGCAAATACGTTCGCCACACTATACCAATCGCGGCGAACGACCAGATCTGTAACACGATAATGCGCGGCAACGCGTCCTTGTGTAGTATGTATATTTTTCACCATTATAGCGACTGATTTCCCCCAAGAAATATACCCCTACTATACTGGTTACGCCTAGGAAATACAACTAGATACGCACGCGCATGCTACATCGGTAATTCAGCGGGTGCATCTGCAGACTGACGTAGCTCTTTTTTGCCCTTGAGCTCGTACTTGATACCCGTCATGTCGCTGGTCACATAATCATCGTTCAAGAGATTTACGAACTTCGCCGCATCCTTAGCATCCATGATGATAATCTCGCCCGTTGCGTCATCTGTCATCAACTCTAGATCCATCTCGTCAGCCTGCTCAACTACTTGGTCTTGCGTCACTACCCCTATCTCGACTTTCTGTAGTTTACCTACGAGACTTGGCGTATCGCGCACCAGTGCATCAAATGTCATGCCTTCAGGAAACTTTAGCTTGAAGTGCGCTTCGATTTCCTTGATCTTCTCTTCGGCTACGGCAAACTTCTTTGCATCGTACCCAAACATACGGATGAATTTCGTCTCGCTAAACGCAAATATGTCATTACCCGCCACCAAAACTTGGTTGTCAGGGGTGATGCGCAATCCAGCATCAGCACTAAATGGCTGGAACGAGTCGCCATTGTACATCCACGCAGTTGCTCCTTTTAGCACTTGGCTTTGCGGCAGCAACTTCGCAACAAAGAACGGCTCTTTGCCCTCGCGTGAGAATCGCGCGATAATTCCTTTTACTTTCTTGAACTCGTGATCTCCTTCGCGAAATACTTCCAAGCTTTCTTCACCGTAAAGAATCTGCTCGATCACCTCTTGCGCATGGTCAACACGCTCGACCGTCGTGCGCTCGAGTACGTTTTCTTCCGCTGCCGCAGCCTCAAAGTCGCGCACCATCATGCCGGTTGCAGCGCCAGTCTGCACTTGACTGATCATATCGTAGAGAAATAGTACCTTTAGCTGAGCCTTCAACTCCTTGGCATAGTTGGTTGCATAGACAGTATAGCCTTTGGTAAAGAGAAATAGGTCGATCTCAAGCGCATCCTTGTGTGCATCTGCCTGGTTCGCCCACAAAAAAATATCGGTTGGTTCTGGTTGGGTTTCGGTTTGTTCTGGTGTATCGGTCATTACTCTAGTTTACTATAATTCACCTATCGCTCACGCTGTATTTATTTCAATATACCCGCTTACACCATGAAACTATTGCGTGATATGAAATTTTAGTTTTTGGCTATATTTGACTTATCGTATATATGGTTATTTAGATAATTTATGCAAGATAACATTTATGCTTATTTGACAAAACTTCGTTTGATAGGTAGTATGAAGCCTGTCTTGTTCTTTCCACTCAAGGAGGCATAGTGTCCGACACGAACACTACCGTCATACTGCTGAATGATGATCAGCGATTCTTCTTCGAAGGACTCCTGTCTGCGTACATCCAGAGCAAGCTCTCGTCCCACTTTCGCAATCCAAGGACGAAGCGTTTGCGCGAGTATGTTCTCATCGGTGGTCCGTTGAATCCAGCCTTCCAGTCAAGCGCTCACCTGCTCGGCTTTACAGGCTTCCACCAACTAATGACATGGATAGAGACCCAGTATCTTTGTCGTTCGTTTTATGAGCCTCGTGGTTATCACCTTGAAGTGCGTGATTATGTAGTTGGCGAGGATGAGTACGGTGACCCCATAACTACCGATGCGATTTATCTCGTTCCCAACGGATTTACTGGTGATCTTCCAGCCGATGAGTAATCACTTCAGCCCTACATAGTTCGTAGGGCTTTTTTATTTCAAATTTGCGTATTTTTTACTAAAAAACACCCGTCTAGGTGCTTTATCTATAAAAAACCGGCGAGAGAACTACTTCCCACCAGTCCACATATAGGCACGTGCACCGACATTCTGAACTAGCCCCCGGCGCTCCAGTGACTGCCACACACGCTCAGCCTCAGGACTATGCTCATCAGTTACGAATACAAACCCGGCTTCCTCTGGCGTGCGTCCATCAGGGAGCAGCATAGTCGGTATTGCTTTATACATCTCTACACCGTACCCTTTGTTGAGGTCATTGCCCTCCCTCGTGAGAATACTTACATTATCGACCCAAATAAGTTTCGATGCATAGTCATAGTACACCCCTAGGTCACCGATCTGTTCACCGTCTTCTTTAGAATAGACGTCCCACCAAAGTGACGGACACTCAGGTATCCAGTCTTCAAACCCAAGAGTGTCAGTCTCAGTTGCTACAAGGCGCAACCTCTCTGTTTCGTATTCTCGAGGCAAATCCTCGGGCAGCGTTTCAGGAACGCCATCCGGAACTTCCAGTAGCGTGTCATCAGTGACTGAGTATTCGTCAATCTTCGACATGATAGCATTCATTATACTATACTACTTATGTTTTGTCAACTTACCTACCCGCTAGACAGCTCAACTACGCTACAACATCTTCGCCAAAATGCTTCTGCAACCGCATCTTGATCGACCCTTCGTGACGACCGAGCTTTTTCGAAAGATCTTGTACGCTTGCGCCGTTCTGAAACTCTTGTTTCAAAGCAGCATCGTCGCCGTCTTCCCATGGCATATATGCCTTTGGGTACGTCTCGCGCATTTTTGCGATCTTTTCGGACCATCCACTACTCCCGCCGGACTTCTTTTTTGGTTCAGGTGCAGCCTGTCGTTCTGCAGCTTTCTGCTGCAAGTGTGTAAACCGCTTTGCGTCAGCTACTGCACGCCCGCGTAGTAAATCATCGATAGCATGCGCTTCGTCGCTCATGGTCAATGCCATCCTATTGATACCGGTGAGGTATAAATTATCAATGTTTTTCACACGACTCAGGGCAACATAGCCCATACCCGGCACAAACGCTTTACGCAGATCAATCCGTGCGGCATCGAGCGTCATACCTTGGCTTTTGTGTACGGTGATCGCCCATGCAAGCCGTAGGGGCACCTGCGATATACTCGCCCGTTTTTTGTCGCCATCACGCAGCTCCCAGGTTTCCGGCATCATTGTCACGGTCTTGCCGTTCAGGAACTCCACTACCGGGTACTCCGTTGCAGGTTCAAAGTCTACGACGGTGCCAATACTGCCATTTGCATACCTTCTACTTGTGTCGTTCTTTACCGCCATCACCAATGCGCCCTGCTTTAGTGTTAGTACGGCCGGCGCAAGCACGCTTCGTTGCAAGTTCTCGACATAGTTTGCGCTACCTGTCGTATGTTGTTGATATATCAACTCATCACCATCTAGTTCAGCGAGCTGTCGCTCATTGAGACGATCAACGTCAACATTTGTCGTATGAAGTTCTGTCAGACGGGCGCCAGCAGGTGGCGTAATCTCTGCGCGTGCAAGCAATGCCTCGGCATGACGTCGACGCACATCATTGGCGCGCATACTCGTCAGTATATCAAGCAACATGTCGCCTTCACTCTGACGGAACTGATCGCTCAGATACAAAATTACGGGATCAAGCTCTTGCCATGCGTTACTATTGACCACGAACCCACCCTCTCGCGAATCATTTCGATTTACCGGTGGTAGCTGGAAGAAATCACCACTCAGCACTACCTGGATACCGCCAAATGGCTGATCTTTCTTGCGCACCATCCGACACACTTGGTCGACCATATCTAGCCGATAATCGTGCAGCATCGATACCTCATCGATGATGAGTACATTAGTCTTTTCGATAATCTCCCTGCGGCCCTTTGCCATGTGGTCGGCGAACTTTTCATTCACATAGTCCAATACGCCAATTCCCGCCCACGCATGAATTGTCGTGCCACCGAGGTGTGTCGCGGCGAGGCCTGTCGTTGCCGTCACCGATACATGCTTGCCCTCATACTTTGCGAGCTTTATAAACTGGTTCAACAAAAACGTCTTGCCCGTACCCGCCGGCCCAGTAATAAACGCGCTTTCCCCCGAAAGCAATATCTCAAGTGCTAACTCCTGATTCATCTAGCTCTAATTATAGACGGTTTAATGACAAGTCTGCGTTGTAGTTTTTATTCGCTGTAGTTGTAGTAGAGCAGTAAAAATTAGATTCTTTCGCCAGCTCGTGCGCGATTCGCCCACTCATCAGCCAGCTCATTGCCTTCGTGACCTACGTGACCACGCACCCATATCAGCTTGGCGTGCGAGGTGCCAAATAATTCGTACGCTTCTTGTACGAGCTCGAGATTCTTGATTGGCCCACCACTTTTGCGCCAGCCTTTTGCTGCCCATCCTGGCGCCCATTTGGTAATCACATTTATCCAAAACTCACTGTCAGTGTAAATCTCGCAGTCCTCGCCATCGGCAAGCTTCAGTGCGGCAATTATCGCACTTCCTTCCATACGGATATTAGTCGTATCGCCCGCTTCACTACCCAGCGCAACTGGCTTGGTACCCTCAACAACTGCATAGCCGCCGGGACCAGGGTTTGGACTTGCACTGCCATCGGTAAAAAACACTCGCATAGTGTTCCTATGATACCTTCTCTCTATTCGATTGACAATCTATATATCGCGAACCGGACCGACGCGCTTTAGCTCACATGGCAAATACCAGCGAACATCATCCGTTGTTTCCAGCTTGAATTCCACGAGATGCTCAGACTGGAAATAATCACCATTTCCTACCACTTTATACTGAATACTCGCTCGATCGCGCGAATCATCCCGTGGTGTATCGCCTCTATACACGCGTACCTCGTATTTTTCGCCAGGCTTCAGAAACCTACCTAGATCCGTTGATTGCCCTAGCACTTCAAACCGACGGACTTCCACCTCTAGCTCTGATTCATTGTATAGCTCCATCCAGAGTTCTAGCTGTTTCATGTCTCCAGAGGGATGACATTCAACACGACTGACACTTACCTCTGGGATTACCTTCTCGCCGTTTGCTTCACGATACGGATTATCCGTCGATTCGTCAGGTTTTTGGCCCGCCATAGCGTCGGTTACTTCGCTAGCTCCCTCTTGTGGTTTACCAAATACAAAATTCCCCAACCAGCTCATACAACACCTCCTCTATGGATATTAGTTGTACATCTATTATACCAATTCGTCTGCCGACTCGCTATCGAGTGCCCGGTATCGAGCTGCGATTATCAACGCTGCGACCGCACCGTTGAACACAACTGCATACACCGGATACAGTAGTCCGGCAAAACTCGCCGCACCAGCGACTGCAGCCACTACGACAAACAATTCTCCGCTTGCCGCCACTGCGAAGCTCGCCAATGATTCTTCTTCGGGGTCCGTCCATGCATGCACGAGCGTCGGTATGAACGCAATTGCATCTACCACTACTGATACGATCAGTGCTACCAGTGGACTATCTACCATAAAGTACACAAGTACACCCACGACTGCACCGATGATACATAGTACATCGAGTCGGTTCATCTGTCGGCTACCCTGGCGCCATCCCAGCACCATCACAGATGCACAGGCGGCAACCGTCACTCCTGTCAGTAGCGCACTTTGCAATTGCCCTTCCTCTAGGGCGGCGAGTGTCATAATCACTGCAAGGACCGTCCAAATACCCCAGCTAACCAGCTTTGGACGTACTTGTCCCCGCATAACTGCCAGTATGTAGGGTACGGCGCTCACTGCTACCATACCAACTCCTATCATTGTTAGTAGTGTCAGAATCATGATGATTCTCCCTTCTCTTGCGACCATAGCTTAGTCGCAAACTACTTAGACCGCCGGGGGCCCGCCCACAAAAAGGCAAACAAAAAAAGCCGGCCGACGATATGTATTAGATATTGTCGGTCAGCTAGTGCTGAACTGACCAGTGCACTTTCTTAGGGAGCATACCCCTATCGCGACCGTTCAAGTAGTCATACGAGAAGTGCTATTTCATATTCCAGTATACCGGTTTTGGCTTTCCGGGGCAACCCCACCCCTGTTTCAATCACCACACACGCTACATATAGCGTGCCCATATCTAGCGTTTATGCTCCGGTGGAAAATTATCGGAAAACTCAACATCCACACTAGACTAGTGTTAAATACTAAAAATACCCGCCAAGTAGCAGGTATTTTTAGTAAATCAGAGTATTTAGACTAATTCACTAGCCGAAACACGTGTCTGTTCGGTTGTATCACGATCACGCACCGTAACCGTACCATCCTCGAGTGTCTGGAAGTCAATTACCACGCAGTGCGGTGTACCGATCTCATCTTGGCGGCGGTAACGCTTACCGATGTTGCCGTTGTCGTCCCATTCGCATACGTATTTTTTGCTCAATTCAGCAAATACTTCACGTGCTTTTGCCACAAGCTCTGGCTTGTTCTTCAGAAGTGGGAATACCGCGTATCGGACAGGTGCCAGATCTTCGTGTAATTTCAGAACTGTTCGAGTTTCACCATTTTCAAGCTCTTCAACGGTATACGCATCACTCATAACTGCAGTAAAAGCGCGTCCCATGCCCATAGAGGTCTCAAGAATCCATGGAATATACTTTTCTCGCGTGAAAGGATCATTATACGTGAGGTCAGTACCTGAAAACTTCATATGCTGCGTTAGGTCATAGTCTGTACGATCATGAATGCCCTCAAGCTCATCAAACCCGAGGCTTGGGAAGTTATACTCAATGTCCCATGCATCCGAAGCATAGAACACGAGGTTTTCATGCTGGTGCCAGCGCAAGTTCTCCGGCCTAATCCCAAGATCATTCACATACCAATTCCAGCGATCTTGCTTGATTAGCTCATACGCCTCTTTGTTCTCATGTGGCTTCACGAAAAACTGCGTATCAGCCTGTTCTAGTTCCCTAGTGCGGAATAGGAAGTTACGCGGACTAATCTCGTTACGAAATGCCTTACCTATCTGAGCAATGCCAAAGGGCACCTTCATACGAGTCGTGTCTACGACGTTTTTGAAGTTCAGATAGATTCCTTGGCATGCCTCACCTGGTAAATAAACAGGGCGCTTATTCTCTCCGGTAAAATCACCGAGATTTGACTGAACAAGCATATTAAATGGTCGAGCCTCTGTAAAGTTCTGTTTACCACAAACAGGGCATTTTATTTTGTCGCGATTTTCATCAAATAGCTTATTGAGTTCATCGGTGCTGATCTTTTCATCAGCCTGTACACCTATTGCATTGAGTTCTTTATCGACACGAATACGCGCATGACATTCGCGGCACTCTGCGAGCGGGTCCGAAAAGCTGTCGACATGCCCAGATGCCTCCCATACACGAGGATTCTTAAACATCGCAGAGTCCAGCCCTACATAATTCTCCTTGAGATAAACATTTCGTCGCCACCAAGATCGCTTGATGTTATTAAGCAACTCGACGCCATACGGACCAAAGTCATAAAGACCAGCTTCACCACCATATATTTCTGACCCTGGATACACAAACCCGCGGCGCTTCGCGAGACTAACGATGTCTTCTAACGACACGTTGTTGTTTGACATAGATTATTTCTCTCGACTTTCTGTGTGTTGGCAACACACCAAAAAAAGATTTACTTCAAGTATAATTATATCATGAAGCGCTGATAAGCACACGTAGCCTCACCTTAGTGCAATCTTGTACAACTGGTGCTCTTGCTATATAGTAATAATATGTCACTCATATATATTACTGGCGTTGCAGGTTCAGGCAAATCAACTGTTATTGAGCACCTCTCTAAGGCCGGATATGAGACCCACGGAGTTGACGAAGAAGGCTTCGCTGACTGGGCACATCGAGAAACTGGCGATATTGCCCTATATCCAGAAGATGAATCAAATGTAGATTTTCATGAATGGTACAAACAATACAGCTGGGTACTGAATGAGGAGCGTATTCACCAACTTTTAGATCAGTCTAATCTAGCATCTAAAGCAGTGTTCCTCGCCGGTGTTGCCGATGGCGAAGACAGTGTTCGTGATCTATTCAGCCATGTCATTTACCTTTCTATTGATCAGGTGACGATAAAGAAGCGAATTGAAGAACGTGAGAATAATGACTTTGGTAAAACTCCAGAGGAAATGGCCGACACTTTAAAGTGGTATCGGGAAAATGACCCTAGGTATAAATCTGATGGGTCTATCGTTGTAGATGCGACTCAACCTGTCGAACAAGTAGTCAAAGATATAGTCCAAGCTATTCAGTAGTACATTAAGTACACTGTATGCCTAAATGCTTGCGTGCTGCCGTGCAATCAGCCAGCATTCGGCCAGTACGTCGTCGATACCGCCAATTTGCGCGATAATGCCAATCGGCTTATTCGCCATCAGCCTCAGTAGTTTGATGTGGTTTGCATCCACATCGCCTTGTTCCGAAAGTCGTAGGCCCTTTTCGTGAACGTCATACATATAGGTTTTGCCTGGGTCGAGCGGCTGGCCCGTCACGTCACGCTCTAGGCTAAACGCGTAGCCAGTCAGCTCAGCATAGTGCAGATAGAACCATGTTTGCGTCAGCTGCAGCGAGACCGACGCATTATCGAGCCCCATATACACTTCACTCAGTACCTCATACCAGCCCGAGTCATCAATTTGTTCACTCGCTTTTGTCACGAGATTAATTGTTTCATAGCCGAATTGCAGTCTATCGTAGTCCTCGACTATATGATGATAAAAATGCACCAATCGCGCAGAAGTCAGAATTCCCAGACCTCCCTTTGACGTTGTAATAACAACATCACTAATAGCAAATAGCTCAATACCCCCAGCGAGTTTACTCTTTTCACGGCGCACACCTTTCGCCATGACACTCCGCTGACCCAGCGGAGTCAGTAGTGTTAATATACGATCAGCCTCGCCATAATTCGTACGTCGCAGTATAAGGGCTCGGGTACGTTCAGTACTCATACCAGCACCTTTCTAAGCTCACTGACGAGGTCATCTGGATGCATCGTTCCTTTGTCGAGCAAGCTGACTACTCCATAAGGCGCCAACTGACTCAATGTTACTGAAGACACACTATTACTACACAGCACCACGGGGATGGCGCTAAGATCATGGTGGGATTGTAACTCATGAAGTAGCACGAGGCCATTTGGCCCTGGCATAAACATATCGAGTACAATAACATCCGGGTGCGCTTCGTCGAGAACCTCTATAGCGGCAACTCCATCAGGCGCCCGCAGTACTTCACAGGCAAGTTCCTGTTCAATATATCGTGCTACTTGATCGAGTAGCCACGTATCGTCGTCTACCAACAGTACTTGCATTACAGCAACCTCAGCTGCGTAGAAGTGTGTATGTCTACATAGAATGTCACGCCATCACGGTGACGAGTAGCCCCTACTGTCGCCTGCATCGAGTCGGCAAATTGCTGTGCTATGTACATGCCAAGTCCACTACTCTCGGGGCGTCCATATAGCGGCTGCGCACCTTTGCCCAGGCGATCACGAAGCACTTGCCATGTATCCGTAGGGATAGCTGGTCCATAGTCACGTACGCCAAGGCGTATTCGACTACCTCCATCATGCGCTGTAGCACGTATGACGACCGGCTCGTCCGAACGGCTATAATGTAGTGCGTTGTCGACAAAGTTGAGTAGTATCCTTCGGAGTAAATCTCGGTTTGCAACGCCAAGAAGTGGTCGTGTACGCTTATCTACTTTCACTTGCCGCCCTTTTGCAGTGTACAGCGGCATCATCTCCCGAGCCACTTCTTCGCACACGCGCATAGGGTTTATCGGCTCTAGGGTAAACAAACTATCCTCGAGGCGCGATGCTTTCGTGATGTCTGTCGTCAAACGTAGCGCTCTCTCACTCGTCAGGGTAATTTGATGCAATAATCTCGAGCGATCCACCGAATTGTCCGTCTGCTCGGCATACAGTGCGAGCTGACGAACGAGCGCAAGCGGAGACTTCAGTTCATGTGCGGCAGCGGTAATCGCAGGTACAGCAAACAATTCACCACCCAAACGTTCCCCTTGCTGGCTCTTACCCTCTGTCACTATGTATCTAGTATAGCACCGACCTACTGTATGTGCCGGAGTCGGTGATTTATTCGTTGAACTGAACTGTTTTGAGCAAGTCAAGAAAATCTTGCTTAAATACGTCGCCATCAGTGCGCATCGTCAGTGTACGGTCACGCATTTTCATCAAAACTGCCGTTCCGTAGATGTCTTTGTTGAAATTACCTTCAAGCATCGTACCCGTGTGAACACCGTCAGAGTAAACACTCGACTTCAAATCCCCGCTCTTGATCTGCTTTTCATATACTTTCACGGCATCTTCGTAGATTTTCTGCTCAATCTTGATACGGAGCGCGAACTTCTGCGTATCGCTGACAGGTGGAACAAGTATCGGGTTCAGGTACGCTTCGTACGTAACGCCGCCACCTTTACTAACATCTGTATTCTGGAACGCACTCCAGGTCTTGGAGTAGTCAAAGGTCAAACGACCATAATCTGACGGCCCAACAAACTGACGCAGCGGCTGTTTCTCAGTCTCGTCGAATTTTGCCTGTAAATCTTGCGAATTTTTGAGCACCGCAGCAGCAGATGCTTCGGCGATCTTGCCATCAACATCATCTTTTTGGTCTAGGTAGTTGACGTATGCCCATATACTGAAGCCACCAAATACCATGACAAGTAGTACGAGAGCCACAATGGCAAAGATACTTCCGTTTATTGCCCCTGACTCTACCTGTCGAATTCTTTTCATGCTTATGATTATAGAGGTTCGTTGTCGGTGTGTAAAGGTTTGTATATGTACAGAAAATGCGCACCAACTTTGCTCGCTGGCTTCTGTTTCGTCTCGAAAGCATAGCTAATAAACGCTATTTCTCGGTCTAATTTCGTGGCTTGGCGCTGAACGTATGCACCCATTTTGTCGATATCTCGACCATCGCCAAACGTATATACCACCGTTGTCTCTGACGGCAAGTCTGTGCGCCAAAAATTAGCCTGACGTACAGCTACTCGATCATCATCGCGCGATAGCCAGCGCGAGATCAGTACGAGAACTGGATGTATTTCATAGCCTACCGCTCGAGCGCCTCGTTTGCTTGCTTCGCGTAGCACAATGCCATCTCCCGAACCGATATCGACCAAGAGATCTTTATCACCGAGGTCATACAACTCGCTCAATGCTCGCTGAACATCTCGACGCTTCGAGGGTACATACGGTGCACCCGTAAATGCCACAAACCCTACCCCAACAACGACTACTGCAACAATCACGAGCCATAGCATAAATGATCTCTACTCGAACTTCTGCTTTAGCACCGTAATTTCGTTCTTGAGTGTAGACAAATCATGTTCGATCTCGCCCGCAAGTGTTTCAGCATCTTTGTACTTTGCAATTGCTTTTTCTAATTCAAATTCATCACTCTCAAACCACGCGACAAGTTCGCCCAACTCTGCCATTTTTTCTGAAACTGTTTTATTGGTTTTTGACATCCTTTACCTCCGCTGTAATTATCTGTGCTTTGCGTTCAATTATAATCTCTTTGCCAGGAGCTATCGTACCTCTCACAAGCGCATAGCCTCGCTCTAGTACGGCGCTCGGGTCATATGCACCGAGAACCTGCCGTGTCGTCACTAGCTGCCCGAGTAGTAGGTCTGCTCGACTATCAAGCAGCGACCAACTCGCGCGCAATCTATCACGAACATCACGCACATTACCATCGACAACCGTATCCATACGAGACAATACTCGCGATACCAAATGCCGTAGGTCACTGACAAACTCTCGCTTATCAGGAACAATAATTTGCGCCGCATTACTCGGTGTTGCCGCGCGCCTATCTGCCACCATATCTGCAAGAGTTACATCGACTTCATGTCCCACCCCTACAAGTGTCGGTATCCGGCTTCCAGCTATTTCGCGCACCAACGGCTCATCATTAAATGCCGCGAGGTCATCGGCACTTCCCCCACCGCGAATGATAACGAGGACTTCTGGCAAAGTTTCCTGCTCGTTAAAGTATTTAATCGCTCGTATCATCTGTTCTGGAGCATTCATGCCCTGCACCTGCACATGAGCAACAGCAACTTTTACTCCACCCCAACGCTCGTCGAGGATCTTCATGAAATCACCATACCCAGCTGCTTGCGTACTACTGATTACCCCAATGTAACTCGGCACTTCGGGGAGGATGCGCTTGCGCTCAGATGCAAATAACCCTTCTTTATCAAGTTTTGCCTTTAGCAACTCAAAACTTTTCTTTAGACTGCCTTCGCCACTCGGACGAATTGCTTGCACCGTCAGGCTAAACTTGCCCCACTGAGTCAGTTTGGCCGTTGCCCTGATTGTTACTTTCATGCCGTCTTCTATCGGAACGCGCAGACTATACACTGACATGAAGCACCCGACACTACTCGTCTCGTCCTTTAGGTCAAAGAATACCCACTTGCCCTGATTAACTTTGAAGCTTGCTACTTCTCCCTCTATGACAATGCTTGGGTATGCATATTCCAGCGTCTGGTTAAACGACGCTACGAAATCACTGACACTAAATATCGGCGTCTGGTCGCTTGCCATACTTCATCACCACTTGTTGGTACAAAACGTATCCCGCCAGTATCGTCACGAGTAATATCAATACACGCGCCAATATAATACCCGCGATCGCCTCTCCATGTGACATGCCCGCGATACCAAGGGTCAAAATCATGACTGCTTCGTACGCACCCGCCCCGCCAGGAGTAACAATGATAAATCCTGCTATACTCGCCAGCCCATAGCCGATCAATATTGGTGCGGGGTTTACTGGCGAGCCAAGTGCCCAGAACACTACCCAGAAAATTGCTATTTCGGTAAGTGTAAAGAATACACCCCATAGAAACGGTTGCCACAGCATACGCTTTTCACGCATCAACCCTGCGTAGTCATCATGCATATCTTCCAAGAACTCTTGCACGCGCGTTGCCGTCAGTACAGATTTCACTCGCCCAAATGTTACGCGTTTGACGATGCCATTTACCAGCCTAGAAACTATTCGTGCAAACTTTTGCATACGCGTGATACTACTCATCAAGAACACGCAGCTTAGGGTCACCACAATCATCATAGTCACCAGTGCCGAGCTCATCAAAATAATCCAGCGATTAACCGTACCATCTATCGTCACAAACAATACTGCCGCCGCGAGCAGCACTGCCATCGCACCAAAGCCCGCCACATAGCGAACCGCCTGTGCCATCGTTGCCTTGCCTGCCGTCACCCCTAGTTTACCCAGTCGCCAATTCATATACGACATACCACTTAGTCCGCCACTAGGCAGTATGTGGTTCACAAAATTTAGCTCCAGCGATATACGCATCTGCGTCCAGATGCTGACGTGTTTGATGAGCTTTTTTTGTCGAAGATACGAAAATATCATCTCACCAGCCGCCAAATACCCTAGCAAGATAATTGGGATTATCAGAAGCAGTATCCACCATTGGATTGAACCTACCAGCTGCCAGGCATGAATAATTTCTTTGCGCGAGAAAAACAGTATGATGCCAATGAGTGCAAATGTCACGACACTCAACCATGTTCTGATCGATATCTTTTTCATCCTCTCCCTAGTATACTATTAACTATATGTACATATCTATACTTGGTCGTCAGCCCGCACTCGGCGCTGCAGAACTCGAACAGTTATACGGTGCTGCCAATATACGGTGGTTTTCTGATCAGACAGTCACCGTTGGCAATGCATCGTTTGACTTCGAGCAGTTAGGTGGCAGTCAAAAGGCCGGTAAAGTCATTACAGAACTCGCTTCGTCTGATTGGCACAAGATAAGCCAGTACATCGTCAGTACCTATACGCGTAATTGGTCGTCACACGAGGGCAAAGTTACCCTTGGTATCAGTGCATATGGCTTCAAGAACGTCACTGTACGTGACATACAAAAAACCGGTATCATCCTCAAGCAAAAACTCCGTCAACAGAGCGTCAGCTTACGACTGGTACCAAATACCGAAGCCGCCCTCAATACTGCCACTTCACACCATAACAAACTTGGTCTTAGCCAAAATAAAGTAGAGTTACTTATCGTCCGCGGCAGCAATGGCACGACGATCATTGCCGAAAGCGTCGGCGCTCAGAACATCACTGCCCTCGCAGCTCGTGACCAAGCACGCCCCTACACCGATGCGTTCGTGGGTATGCTCCCCCCAAAACTCGCTCGTATGATGGTGAACTTAGCACTAAGCACCAGCAAACGTAACTCTAGCTCGATAGTCCTAGACCCTTTCTGCGGTACCGGTGTCGTCCTTCAGGAAGCACTTCTGCTTGGCTACAGCACTTATGGCACTGACCTATCAGAAAAAATGGTCGACTATTCTAACAAAAACCTACAGTGGCTTGACGCAAAGTTCCATTTTCAAGACAATAACTTCGCTATAGAACAGGGTGATGCCATGACACACCAATGGCACCCGCCTATCGATGCTGTTGTGTGCGAAAGCTACCTAGGTCAGCCATTTAGCGCACCCCCATCCCCTGCAAAACTCACCGAAGTTCGCGGCAACTGCAACCACATCATTAGTTCATTCCTCCGCAACATCGGCGAGCAGATTACTCCCGGCACGCCACTCTGTGTTGCCGTCCCCGCCTGGCGTGATACCGAAGGCCGCTTTACTCACCTACCACTGGTCAACGACCTCAAAAAGCTAGGTTACGTTCGTCACCAATTCACCACTGTCAGTGACAATGACTTGCTCTACTACCGGGAGAACCAAGTCGTCGCCCGCGAGCTACTTGTACTAACAAGACGATGAATGGTTTCATCAGACCATCACACTTGACAAATCTATAATATTTTGTACTATATACATCAGGCCTATTCCCGACGATCAAGGAGGCAATAGTATGTCTCGTACCATCACTACCACCGATCCAATTACCTTCGATGGTCACCAGTACGACCTGGCCGCTCTCATGCGGCGTATCGACAAGACTATCTATCGAAAAAGGATTGTGCTAGTGCAAACAGACAGCGAGGACGATGATGTAACCCGCCTGATGCGCTCATCGTATGTAAACGTTACCGAGCGCTGTCAGCTGCGTAGAGGTATCCTGTATGGTACAGCAGGCACTCTATACATACCTGCTGGCGCGGGAGTGTTCGTACATACAGCCCCCGTCAGCTTCAGAGGTGAAACCTTCGCTCCGGAACTGCAGATCAACGGCGGTCATATCACTGTTGCAATACCTCACAACGGTGACTCTCATGGGTATGAGAGATTATCGTGGCAGCGTTTCAGCCTCAGTGTCGTGCGATCGCTTGATTGAGAGTAGTTTTTACCCGCCCAACCTACAAAAAACTGTAGGAGGCGGGATTTTTAATATCTCGACCACTTACCTCTTGACGAAATGGCCTACTTCAGGTAAACTAATACAGATTGATTTAGCAACTATAAGGAGTTTGCCATATGTCACATGTCAAAGCAGGCGGTTCGAGTAAGAACATCCACAACAACGCCGGCGCTCGCCTGGGCGTCAAGCGCTTTGGTGGCCAAAAAGTTTCTGCTGGCGAGGTACTCGTCCGCCAAACTGGTAGCACCAAAATCGCAGGTGTAGGCACCTACATCAGCCGTAACTTCACGATTCACGCTGCAAAAGCAGGTGTCGTGAGCTTCAAGAAGGTCAAGAAAGGCTCTTTCACTGGCCGCACTCACCCACGCACACAAGTAAACGTTATCTAGTCACTTGTCGCGATACACAAAAGACCTCGGGCGTTCCCGGGGCTTTTTGTATATGAGAGAATTCTAAGCCTGTCGTGCAATCACACTAGTCAACTCGTCACGAGAGTACTGCAACAACTGTTTCATATTACCTAGAAGGTCACTGTGCATACCATCACGTCCATCGAGCCGACTAAGCTGGTAGCGCATCTCACCAGCGCTGCTCACTACATTATTGCTATAGGGGTAGTCTCTTGCTCTACTGGCAAGGTTAAACATCTGGCTCAGAGATACAGCGTAGCGATCTAGAGTTTCACGGATCTGCCTGATAGTTTTCGTCTCTACGCCATTACGGTAGTTACTATCGAGATCCCTTACAAGATCGTCGAAATCAGCTTGTGTCTTCTCCAGAAATCCACTAATCTCCTCTGGGGAAACCTGGTCTGGAGGCGCAGGAGACTCAATAGAGCTACCACCAGCATTCTCTGGCGGAGGCGGCAACGTAGCAGTAGACATAGGAGTAGCAGGTTCCGCTTCTTCTAACTTGGGAGCGGCAGGCAGCCCTTTTGTCACGGGCTCAGGGGAAATCTCAGTAACGGCAACAGCAGCACCTCCTAACGCTCGATCGGTGCGGCTCGGTTCTTCATCGTAAGGTTGCTCGATCGTTATATCACTCTCGTCGCGAGCTTCAACTGGAGGGTTCAACTCTCGGAGAGCTGCCGGACGGTAACGCTTGGCGCTTACACCATCCACACTATTCACCCGTATAAATACGGCCCGTGCAGTCCTGGCCTTATTGTAGAGAAGTTCTATACCAGCAACCGTACCACCGTCTTCAGGTACCTGCTCACCAGTAGGCTGACGATTTGCATCATAGACATTCCGAAGTATACGAACCGTGCGTCCCACGGGAAATTCCGCAGCAACACCCTCCAGCTCTTGTTGTAATTCAGCCGGTACTGCATCGATGCCTGTTTGTTTTGGTGCTTTGTCCATTTGATACCACATTATCACACTTATGCTAAAAAGTCAATGATATCACATAGTATCATTGACTTTTTATACACGAGAGGCTGTAGATGCTATTCAGCGGGCGTAACATCGAGACCGAGATGATGCTTCACTCGTGCCACAACATCGCTAATCACTACTTGTGATTTCACAAGATAATCGTCGACACCAAGCTGTTCGGCGCGCTCTTTGTCTTTTGGCTGGCTAAGTGCTGTCAGCATGATTACGCGGATATTAGTGGTCTCTGGGGTGTTGCGCAAGATATCGAGTACATCAAACCCACTGATCTTCGGCATCATTGCATCGAGCAAAATGAGGTCAGGCTTGAACGATATAGCAGCAGACAGAGCCTCTTCGCCATTATGTACTTCGTTGATTTCGAATCCTTCAAGCTCCAATCGTGAACGGTAGACCGATGCAAGCGCAATGTCGTCTTCGACTAGGAGTATTCTCTTCTTTGCTGTGTCCATGTTTATAGTAGTTCCCTATTACTTCTTCCCTTACAGTATACCACAACCATTACCGAGCAAGCTCTTTTGCCTTCTCGAGCTGAGGATCACGACCAGCATTCATATCATCAGTAGTTAACTCCACTGGAACACTAGGGCTAATGCCTTCTTTGGTGATATTCTTGCCCTTTGGCGTATACCAACGCGCGATAGTAATTTTGAGTAATCGGCCCTCTGGAAGGTCGAGTACTTGCTGCACTGTGCCCTTACCGAATGTCTTTTGCCCTACAAGCGTTGCAACGCCGTATTCTTGCAATGCACCAGCCAGTATCTCGCTCGCACTTGCCGAACTCTCATTTACCAGGACGATTGTTTTCATACCTTTCAGTATAGGAGTGCCCGAAGAATACACCGTATCGAGAACCTTCCCGCCAGACTTTTCAGTGACAACAACTTGCTTATCGAGCCACAATCCAGCAATATTCTTTGCTGCCTCTAGGTAGCCACCGCCATTGCCACGAACATCGACAATGACCGACTTTACTCCCTGCTCTGTAAATTCTTTTGCTGCCTGCTGCGCGAGACTCGCCGCATCTTCATCAAATCGACTCAGCGTCATGATACCCACACCGTCAGATACGGTCCAACGAACGCTCGGGTCACTCACTTGCTCACGGGTAATTGTGAACTCAACTGGTGCACCATTACGGCTCATCTGCAATTTCACAGAAGTACCAGCTTCGCCTCGAACTTTGCTCGCAACATCAGATGAGCTCTTGCCCTCTACGGAGTCACCATTTACCGATACAAAGACATCGCCTGCCTTTAGACCCGCACGCTCGGCTGGTGAACCAGGAATTACCCGCAGAACCGTTGCTTGGTTGCTACGAACACCTATTTCGCACCCTATACCAGATATTTGCCCACTCAGCTCTTTGCGGAACTGCTCGGCTTCTTTGGCATCCATAAATACCGTATACTGGTCACCTGCTGCAGCAGTCATACCTCGAGCTGCTCCATCGATCAGCTTTGTTGTGTCTAGCTCGCCGTCAAAGTTCGCACGAAGATCACGATATACTTGCTGAAGCAGTTTTGTATCAATCGTATCTGCGCTCGCCCGAATGCCAAATACCGGCGCTATTGCCGCAAACAGTTGATCACTCCGAGTACCCAACACGAAGCCGATCACAAGAACGAGGAGTGACGAGACGATAAATGTTGAGGTGGAAATACCACGACGTTTCAGTACACGTCGATCCTTCGGCCGCACCTCGTCAGCCTGAGTGTCTTGTTGAGTAACCATTACTATCATTATAGCAGGGAGGTCGATCCCTCCCAATCTTTGGTCGGAATAAATCCGCCAAAAGATTCCCCTCCTCTAAAGCGCAGCTACTGCTTCATTCGCTGGCGTATAAAAAGAGAGAACGTTCGGTCTCCCTTTACTGTTCGAGGTTTATCAGCTAGAAGTAGATGTATGTGTCGTACGTAGATGCAGGAACATTCATGCGGCTATAGTGACCCCAGCCCGAACCGCCAGCATTGTAGTAATTGTACTGACTAATATCGACGGTACCGTTGCTATATACCTTTTCTACCCATACAACATGTCCGTAGGCACCCGCCGAAATGACACCGACAGAATTCTCGCGGGGAGTTCGACTAGTTGTATAGCCAGCGGCACGTGCACTACCTGGCCACATGTTCGCATTACCCCAGTAGCGTGGGTACATACCCGTTCGTGCGCCAACTTTATACGCAGTATAACTCACACATTGACGGCATCCATACCCGAGTGGATCACCACCCATACCATCAGCGCCACCATGTGAGTAAGCATTTGCGTCTACCCAGCACCCTGCTTCCCATGGGTATCCACCCTTGTTTGGGTCGCCCGGTAGAATATTCACGGAACCGCCGCCACGACGCATTGCTGCTTCGATCTCTGCCTGCTGCGCCTGCTGTGCTGCCAGCTGCTTCTCGCGTGCCGCAGCTGAGAGTTGCTTATACGCAGACTCCTCGCCACGCGTCTGATTGACCAGTTGCTGCTGTTCGGCACGCTTCGAGTCCTGCGCGGCACGTGCGTTTTGCTGCTCGGCTAGCTTGATCTCTGTCTGACGCTTCTTTTCTTCGTTTTGCTTCTTGAGCTCGCGAATACGTTCGATGGTCTTCGATAAATTGTCACGAGCGCTAGTACGGTAAGATTGCTTGTCTACAAAGTCACTCGGGCTTTTGCTACTTGCGAGCATCTCGAGCGGCGAAATCTTGTCGTCGACATAAATACTTGCGATTGTGTCGCCTAGAGCGTCCTTATTGTTCTCGATCTCTATTTCGTTCTTGGCAATGTCGGCTACGAGTTTATCAATCTCAGCTTGATTGAGGTCTATTTCCTTTTGGATACGCGCGATCTCGTTGACGATGATGTCGACTGCACGTTGGTACGAGTCAGCCTGTGCACCTAGGTCGCGGGCTCGAGCGTTATATGAGTCGATCTCAGTCTGGAGTGCGGCGATTTGCTCATCATATTTGTCAGCAAAGACACGCTCTGTCATAGAAATCGGTGCCGCAACTGCCATAATAACAGCAGCGGCCACAAGTGCAGACTTGGTAGCTAACCCTTTCGACTGTAGTGCGGTGGACTTTAGCTTCATTACTCTCGATAGTAGCACAACCATAAGCATATTGTCAAGTATCATATACCTCTGTTAAAAGTGTGAATACAGGGGTGAAAAAGTAGTGTAGTATAGTCTACGATTTAAATCTTTAGATAGCGACGGGTTGCCAGAAGCGCAGAGACCGCACCGATAATCGCACCAAGAGCAATCATACCAAGCAGTACGAACCCTGCGTAGGTTGTAAGCATCGTGATTGTCGAGTCAACGGCAACTTCGTAACTTACTAGCTTATCCTTTACGGAGTAGAGGCCGACCAGTCCTAGAATCGTCGCCAATACTGCAGCAATAAATCCATACACGACTGCTTCGACGACGAATGGCCCTCGGATGAAGCTCTTATCTGCCCCAATCAACTTCATCATCTCTATTTCATCTTTTCGGTTAAAGATAGCCATGCGGATGGTATTAAACACAATCAGTGAGGATATCGCCACAAAGACAAAACTTGCCACCAATCCTGCACGCTCTGCAAACCCTACCCAACGACCAATATTTTGAATAGCATCGCGACGCTCACCCGCAAAGGAAGGCTTGTTGGACTCATCCTTATTCGCTAGGAACGTCTTGTTCTCTTTGACAAACGTGTCGAGCTGCGATGTGTCATTGATATCCTTTAGGTTGATACGAAATGTTCCCGGGAAGCGGTTGGTCGCTTCGTTGAGTGCAGCAAGCGTATTTGAGTCAGCCTTGTTGTCTTTTGCGAATACCGCGCGTGCTTCACTTGGTGATACGTAGCGGACCGCTGTAACGGTATTCAGTTTTAACAGATCCTGACGAATTTTCGTAATGTCACTATCTTTTATGTCTGTCTTGACATAAATCGACATATCGACACGACTCCGGATGTCGTCCACGGTGTCTACTAGTACATTGCGTGCGACAAATGTTACGAGAACTATCAGTAGGGTGATCGTCATAACTGCGGTTGCCGCAATTGTCAGCCATGCATTTCGACTAAAGTTGTTGACGCCGTAGCGACACATGCGAACGAATGTTAACCACTGACGACGGTGGCGTTTCTGTTGTGCAAATGCTTTTGAGTTCCCTTTTTGCTTCTTTGCCATAACTACTGTCTATAGCTCCCCTGCGCCTGGTCTCCAGTGACTTTACCGTGCTCAATCGTGATGACACGACGCTTGAGTTTGTTGACAATTTCGACATTGTGCGTGGTCAGAAGTACAGTCGTGCCGTACTTGTTAATCTTTTCGAGCAATCGAACGATATCCCAACTATGCTTTGGATCTAAATTACCAGTCGGCTCGTCAGCAATCAAAATCTTCGGCTGCCGAACAATGGCACGAGCAATCGCGACGCGTTGGCGCTCACCACCAGATAGCTGGCTAGGGAATTTCTTTTCTTTGCCGGCTAGCCCGACAAGTTCGATGACTTTTGGTACGGTATTTTTGATCTCACGACCCGTCATGCCTGCAATCTCTAGTGCAAACGCAACGTTTTCAAAGACCGTACGCTGAGGTAAAAGCTTGAAATCCTGAAATACCACACCAATTTTGCGACGCAGTAGAGGGATGTGTTTGTCTTTTAAGGTGTCGTAGTCGATACCGCCAACGACAATCTTGCCGCTCGTTGGCTTTTCTTCACGGGTAAGGAGCTTTAGCAATGTTGATTTGCCCGCTCCCGAAGTTCCAACGATAATCACAAACTCATTTGGTTCAACATGAAGAGAGATCCGATTTAGTGCCGGCTTGTCCTCTTTGCCATACGACTTTGTTACCCTATCTAACAGAATCATTATAATTAGTATAGCATAACTAGTACTGACAAGCGATCGATTAACCCCCGCAGCCAATAAAAAAGAGCCTGGCTTTCCGGCGAGTAGTTTACTCGTTTTCCGGATCGCAAGACTCAGGTGTGAGTGCATCGTCACCGATATGCTCGATCGCCGACTCGAGAATAGACGATTTCGTTTGATTATCCCTTGTGACCGTGACTCTTAGTAGAGTCTTTTCGTCCTCGGACGAAAATATCACCGGCGGGCGCGAACTGACTACACCCGTTAACCCCACTTCGACGAACCCGTCGCCTATAAGCGAACGAACTTTATCACCGAACTGAAACCCCCTTTCAACCCTCCTTGACGGACGAGTTAGTCTGCACGCACTTCGGCAGCAGTTCGAGAGTGCCGGCATTTGCCACCGAAAAGGTATCGTTACCCCACGCGACAAAAGCCAGAGATGGCCTGTCGCCGCGGGCTGAAATGATATTTGTGACTAGCCCATCCAGTCCGATAGTCACGCAAGCGCCATCGTCTACGAGGGACTTGACTTTATCCCCGATACGCGTTGGTGCTTTCGGCTTCTTGTCAAGTTCCACATCTTCAGCAGTTACAACATTATTAGGTGCATCCTCTTGAGTCATGTGACTCTCCCTTCAGTGGATTAGAGAGGATTGATATATATACTTTACAATAATATAACTGTCAATACAATAGTCAATAGCTACCTACTAGATGCCGCGAGATAGCTCTCGATAAACTCGTCAATATCGCCATCAAGTACCCCTTGGGCATTGCGATTTTCGTGCTTAGTGCGTGTATCTTTCACCATAGTGTAAGGATGTAGAACATAGTTACGAATCTGTGCACCCCAGCTTGCCGATTCTCCAGTTCGGAGATCCGAAAGAGACTCAGCGTGCTGTTCTTGTTGGAGCTGCACCAATTTACCCTTGAGAATCTTGAGTGCCGTATCTTTATTTTGTAGCTGCGATCGTTCGTTTTGAATTGCTACAACGATACCCGTCGGTAGGTGTGTCACGCGTACAGCAGAGTCCGTGGTATTAACACTCTGGCCACCGTGCCCTCCACTTCTATAGACATCGATCCTTAGATCTTTATCGTCTATCGCTACTTCATCTGGTGTTTCAATCTCAGGCATTACTTCAACGAGCGCAAAACTTGTCTGGCGTAAATTGTCGCTATTAAACGGGCTCAAGCGCACCAAGCGATGTACGCCATGTTCACTCCGTAACTTCCCATAGGCAAATACACCACGCACTGCGTATGTTACACTCTTTATCCCCGCCTCTTCACCAACCGATCGCTCGATTAGCTCTGTCTGCATACCAGAACGTTCAGCCCAACGTAAGTACATCCGCTCTAAGATTTCCGTCCAATCTTGTGCATCGGTTCCTCCAGCGCCCGCACTCAACTTAATGATAGTATTGTGCTGATCAAGTTCACCCGTAAAGAGTAGGTCTTTGCGTCGCGCTTGATACTCTTCCTCCAGTGCACTCACCTGGTCGGTAAGCTCTTGCTCCATCGTGGCATCCTCTAGTGCCAATAGTTCACCTAGCTCGGCGACTTCCACGTGTAGACGCTGCCACGGCTCTATGACAGCACGCAAACTTGCTCCATCACGACTGAGTTGTTGTGCGTGGTCTGTATCCGCCCATACAGCGGCATCGGCAAGTTCTCGATCGATCTCGAGTAACTGTGCTTGTTTTTGCGCAATACTCAATGTGTCATATGCCGCATCGACGGCATTACGTAGTTCTTGTAAACGTTTTTTTAGTGGCTGCATTACTACTATCCATTATAATGGATAGTATGAAAATCGGCGTATTTGACTCTGGAAAAGGTGGCCAACTCATTGCAGCTCGCTTACAGGCACTTTTGCCTGGTAATGATTGGGTAGTTGTAGATGACTTTAATAACGTCCCCTACGGAGAAAAAGATCAATCGACGATCATAGAACTCACTGAAAAAGCGATTACACCCCTCTTAAAACAATGTTCCATTATTGTTATTGCATGCAATACGGCCACAACCGCCGCCATAGATACGCTTCGGCAGCGCTACCCAAACACTCGTTTCGTGGGAGTCGAACCAATGATCAAGCCTGCTGTCGCGAATTCTCCGCACGCACATGTCACAATACTCGCCACACCCTACACGCTAACAAGTGAACGCTATCGAGCGCTTAAGGATACCTACTCGCTTGCATGTACTCTAGATGAACCTTCAACCGCTGGCTGGCCACGAATAATCGATGAGGGAGCCGAAGAAGAAATCGACTTTTCTGCTATCGATCAAAGTATCGCAAACGGAAGCGATACAATCGTCCTTGCCTGTACACATTTCCTAGCACTGCAGCCTAGACTACAACAGGCGTTTCCGAGCATTACAATTCTCGAACCCTCTGAAGCACTTGCTCGTCAAGTTGCATTTCTTATGAAGTAGCAGGAGATTCTGGTTCTACTACAGATTTCCATTTGTCGAGATGGCTCAGTCGACGCACAAGAAATGGATGCGAACTAAATGTTTGCGCAAGGTGATTCATGGGTCGCTCTGCGGTATATTGCAGCCACTGTCTTGCGGTATCATTCATACTATCGGAAACATCTGGCCCTACATGGACCTTAATAAGTGCGCGTTTGACGAGCTCGGAATCCTCCATGTACATGAGCGCTAGACGGTCGGCTGTCAATTCGGCACGACGTTGCCAAAATCCCGCAAGCCAAGAAAAGGCAGTACCAAGTAATGGAAACCCTAAGAATGGAAGGAGGTAGACAAGCGCATTGGTATGTCCGTACTTAATATGCCCCATCTCGTGCACTACTACTGTACGTAGTTCATCTTTTGTTAAGTAGCGAATAGATCCTGAGTGAAGCACAATACAATATGGTCGAGCAAACCCAAAAGCATAAGCGTTGATGATCGGGTTCTGCGTCACAAAAATCTCTATTCTAGGCATTTCTAAATCTGCCGCTACGGTATTTGCCCAGTCACGCAACCACGCATAGTCACTGTACTCCACCTGCAGCGAGTTACCCAACATCATCTGACGCTGCATACGTGTCGCAAACATGCCCACTCCTAGGGCCACAGCAAAGAATACAACGCCAGCAATAAAGGTGCCGATAAGCGCCATGACAATATCGAGCAACGTAGGCGCACCCCCCGAATCCTCGAAAAGTGTTATCATTCCGTCGACAATCAGGTACCCGCAGGTGATGAAGAAAAATACCACAAAGGTTATTGATAAGACGGACAGGTCAGCAGAAGAAAACGCTCGCTTCACTGCTAGCTGCCCTTTCGAGTTCTTCTGCGCTTGGTCTGTTGTCATGTTTCTAGAGCTCCTCAACTGCTTTGATAAACTGGTCGCCACGATCGCTATAGCTGCGATATTGGTCAAAACTTGCGCTCGCAGGGCTTAGTAGTACCACGCCCTTACCCTGTGCCATAGTAGTCGCATGGCGAACCACCTCAGGCATTAGCTCCCTTTCGCGCTCAACCGGCACGCCAAACTGGAGGCATAACGTATAAATAGCCTCTCCTGTTTGGCCGATCGCTAGAATAGAAGTATTCGTCTGCTGGGCAACAGAGACGACTTCGTCATACATCACTCCTTTGTCCGAGCCTCCAAGTATCAACACCTTTGGTGCATCAAAACTACGCATTGCAGCAATTGCGCTACCTGGTGTTGTCGCTATACTGTCGTCGTAATAGCCAACTCCATTTTTCTCTGCGACGAGTTTTAGTCGATGTGGCAAACCGCTAAATGCGGCTAATCCACGGCGAATTAGCTCTACGTCGTCGGTATACTCACGTACTGCAGCAACGGCAGCAGAGGCATTGTCGACATTATGTGCACCCGGAATCGCCAAACTACCCGCAACATCGTCTATAGGGAACGGGTACGCTACTCGCCGGCCCAACGACTGCGCTGCGATTGCTCGTGAATACTGATTGTGCTCGTAGAAAATGACCGTGTCGTTAGGCGTCTGATGCCTAGCAATGTTTGCTTTTGCTGCTACGTACTCTTCAAAACTGGCGTGAACATCCAGATGGTCTGGCTCGATACCGAGCACCACAGCAATGTGGGGTGAGCGCACAGCATCCCACAATTGAAAACTTGAGAGCTCGTACACGACAATATCGCCATCTTTGATGTCCGGGAGAACTTGTAGTGCGGGTACACCAATGTTTCCAACAAGGTGAACGTTTTTGCCACTTGCCCGCAAGATACTTGCAACCAAACTCGAGGTAGTACCCTTACCTTTTGTGCCCGTAACCCCTATGACCGGTGCCGGACATTTTGACAGAAATTCATTTGTAGCCGACCACACTTTATCGCCATACGGTAATCTATCCGGACGAATACTGGGTGAACGAACAACGACATCAAAATCAGCCAACTTGTCAAACGCGTCGGCGCCGAGTATCAGCTGCACCTCTTCGGGTGCATCTGGCAGCGTATCCCGCTGATCGGCAATCGCAACTTCCGCACCTAGTGTGCGCCAGTACAGGAAGCTTGCGCGCCCCTCTACTCCATACCCCGCTATGACGACTTTCATGCAGTTTATTATACCAGTAGCATTACTGCTTTGGCTGAAATACTGTTTCGAGTTTGGTATTAAGTGCGACAAGTTCATCTTTCGCACCACTACTGACACCGCCAAGCACCCACGTATTGTGCGCGACAAATTCACGCGCCGTTGCAAGCATACGCTCTAGCGTGATTTTGCGAATAGCATCTGGTACCTTTTCATAATCTTTCACAAACCCATCACCAAAGAAACGTCCGCTGTAGAAATTGCTAATTTGCGAGACAGTCTGCGCACCCATCTGGTGGCGACCAAGTGCGTATGACTTTGCAGCATCGAGCTCTTCTGCCGTTATCTTGCCATCAAGCACAGCCTTTACTTCACGAACAATGATATCAAACAGCCCGCTTGCCGTCTCGAGATTTACTTGCCCCCCAAAGTCCCAACTACTATCGTGAAAACCTACCGATGTCTCGCTGAACATACCGTAGGCCAAACCTTTTTTGCGTGCAGCACCATAGATACGTGAGTGAAGTGTACCTGTGAGGATCTGGTCAAGACATGCCATCGCTTCAGCTTCTTCGTCGCTCAGCTCTCTTGGTAATGTCATGCTCCATCCGAACGTAAGGTTACTCGCTTCTTTACGACGGATGAGCGTTGGATTACCGCTACTCAGTTCATCACGTGGTACATCAAAGCGTTCACCATGCGGTAGCTCCCACTCATCAAGCATGCGCTGAATCTGCGCCTTACGTCCATCTAGCTTGCCGGCGATGACAAAACGCATGTTTTCACTTGTATGTGTACGAGTATGGTGCTCTCGGATATCTCGCAACGTTACTGTGTTTATCGTCTGCAAACGTTGCCAAAAGGTGTACACATCTTCGCCGAGCAACTGCTGCAACTTTGGCCACAGTACACGGTTGTGGTTGTTGAGATATCCCGTCAATTCACTACGTACGTTGCCCTTCTCTGCTTCTAACTCTTCTTGACGAAACTTTGGCTTACAAATAGCAAGCTCCTGCAGGCGCAGAATACGCTCCCATTCAAAGTCAGCACAATCCGCCACATACACCATCGACAAATCACTTGTCCAGGCATTGTGATAGGCGCCGTTCTTTGTAAATTCAGACTCGTACGCGTGCTCATTCTTGAACTCAGCGTTTGCTCCAAACGCCATATGCTCCATAATATGCGCTGTTTCGTAAATATCCTTGCGTTTCACGTAGCGATTTCCCGCACGAAACTGGAACTGGAAACTCATGACTGTTGCACCGGGGACATCTATCAAAAGTCCTCGAGCACCATTTTTTAATCGTACTTCAGTGGTGGTATGTTTCATATCAACGGTTCTTCTTGCGGTTCTGTCGAGCAGCCTTCTTCTTTTTGCGTGCTACATTACGTTTGTGATTTTGTTCTCCTGCGGTTGCTGCAGGTTTGATAGATGAGCTAAAGTCTCGGTCTCGATTCTCTTCACCACCCGTCACTTCGTTGACCCCGTGCTCTACCGAGCGCTCAGCAAGCTTTGTTAACTCGGTGTCATGTTCGTCATCTATAGCTTCGCGCGTAATAGCATCTGTCTTGCGTACATGGTAAATAGCACGTAGCACTTCGTCACGAAGCGTTGCCTGTAGGCTTTCGAATAGTTTTTGTGACTCTGAGCGGTACTCTACAAGCGGGTCACGCTGGCCAACACTACGCCAATGAATTCCCTCACGGAGATGCTGCATGTTTTCGAGGTGCTGCATCCAGAGTGTATCGAGAATCTGTAGGTATACTTCGCGCTCAACGCCACGAATCAGCTCGATACCAAGCTCTTTTTCTTTCTTTTCGTACAGCTTTTGTGCAGCTTCTAGCGCTTCAGAACGACGGAGCTTATCCTTCTTTATCTCGCCAATTTCTGCAAGCTTTTTGTCACTAAGTGGTATAACTACTTCAAACTCTTCGGCAAATTTCGAATTATTTTTTGCCGGAAGCGCCGTCAATTCAGCCACTTTCTCACTAAGTAAGCGCTGAATCTCTGGCTTAATGTTGTCACCTTCAAGAATCTTGCGACGCATCGTGTACACGACTTTACGGTGACGGTTAATGACATTGTCGTACTGAACAACGTTCTTGCGGGTATCAAAGTTGTACCCTTCTACGCGCTTCTGTGCCGCTTCGAGGGTTTTGCTCACTGCTTTGTTCTGGATGGCCGTCTCTTCATCAACACCGAGCCTATCCATCAACGTTGCGATACGATCGCCCTGGAAGATGCGCATAAGGTCATCTTCGGTAGATACGTAGAACTGTGTGTCGCCTGGGTCACCTTGGCGTCCACCGCGGCCACGAAGCTGATTATCGATACGACGCGATTCGTGACGTTCGCTCCCAATCACTACCAGACCACCAAGCTCACGTACACCTTCTCCGAGCTTAATGTCAGTACCACGGCCAGCAATATTGGTCGCAAGCGTGATCGCACCCTTTTGACCGGCACGTTCAACAATTGCCGCTTCGTGTTCGTTATTCTTTGCGTTGAGAATCTCGTACTTAATACCTTCTTTATCTAGGTAATCAGCAATGATCTCATTTTTTGCGATTGAACCCGAACCGACCAATACTGGACGACCAGTTTCGTGGTATTCCTTGATCGCCTGCGCAATCGCCCGCAACTTACCCTTTTCCGTCTTGTAGATAAGGTCGCCGTGGTCGACACGAGCAATCGTTTTGTTCGGCGGTACAACTACAACATCGAGCGAGTAGATTTGCTGGAACTCTTCGGCTTCCGTAAATGCCGTACCAGTCATACCTGAAAGCTTTTTGTAAAGACGGAAGTAATTCTGGAACGAAATCGTCGCAAGCGTCATGCTTTCCTGTAATACAGGTACGCCTTCTTTTGCTTCGATTGCCTGGTGAAGTCCCTCATTGTAGCGGTTACCTTGCTTCAAGCGACCAGTGTGCTCGTCGACAATGATCACTTCACCACTAGTGGTTACGACGTAGTCTTTGTCACGCTTAAAAAGTGTCTGCGCACGAAGAGCTTGGTTCATGTGATACACACTCCGTACATACTCAGGCGTGTAAAGATTCTTGATACCGAGCATTTTCTGCACCTTCTCGACGCCTTCATCACTAAGCGCAACGCTTCGACGCTTTTCATCGAGAATATAGTCTTCAGGAGTGAGTTTCGCAGCTACCTTCGAAAATTGATAGTAAGCGTCGGGGTTTTCCGCTGCTGGAGCACTAATGATAAGTGGGGTTCGTGCTTCGTCTACCAAGATAGAGTCAACCTCGTCTACAATAGCGAAGTTCAGTGTTCGCTGACGTACGAGATCCATTTCGTTGACCATGTTGTCGCGTAGGTAGTCAAACCCAAACTCGTTGTTTGTACCGTAGGTAATGTCTGCTTCATACGCCTCTTTGCGCGTACATGGGCGAAGCTTCTTCATGCGAGGATCGGTATGCGACTCGTTGTCATACTTTGCATCGTACACAAAAGAGGCGTCATTAATAATCACGCCCGTACTCATGCCTAGTGCATCATACACCTGACCCATCCACCCAGCATCACGCTGTGCGAGGTAATCATTGACGGTAACAATGTGCACACCTTTGCCTTCAAGCGCGTTCAGGTAAGCCGCAAGAGTTGACATGAGCGTCTTGCCTTCACCGGTTTTCAGTTCTGCCACATTCCCTTCGTGCAGCACCATACTACCTATCAGCTGTACATCATAGTGACGTTCGCCAATAACCCGGTCGGCCATTTCGCGCACAAGCGCAAACGCATCTGGTAGAATTGTGTCGAGAGATTCACCTTTTTTAGCCAATCGTTTCTTCAACACATCTGTCTGTGCAGCCAAGTCCTTCTTGGTCATCTTTTTGTACTTGTCACTCAGTTCATTGATCTGTACAACTTTTTTCTGCAAACGCTTCAAAATCCGCTTTTGCGGATCACCGAAGACCTTTGTCAATGCTTTGTCGCGGTTTACCATGTTCTTTTCAGTACCCTCTCTCGTCTATGGTCAATTCAGAAAAACTATACACCATTATACTGTGTTATCGCAGGTAATAAAAGGGGTTATACATGCCATAAAACACAAAACACCCCACATACAGCGGGGTGTTTTGTGCAAAAAAGATATCCTAGAGTGCTTCGCGTGCGTAACTCCGTTTGAAATGATCAAGTAGCTTGCGTTTACCGATGTGCGGCACGTGCTCTTCCTTGTACTTACGCAGTTGCGCAGCCAACTTTGCTTCTACAATATCGGTAGCGGCTAGCATATTCATAGTAGAATCCTTAGCAACAATGCGATGCTCTGGTAGCACCAGTATTACCTCGACTTCGTATTTGTTACCTTTGTCGCGATTGACTTCGGCCAACTTCACTTCTGCTCGCATCGTTTTGCGCGCATGTTTGGTGGCCTTCTTGTCGAGACTGCCGATACGTTTACGGACGTACTTCTTAGTTGATTCGTCGGGCACGTACCCGCCGACTCCGGTTATTTCGATGTTCGCGATCATATGAGATCCTCCTTTCGTATAAACCGTTGCTTGTATCTATAATTATAGCACGTTGCGGTTGGCTAAGTAAGGCCGTAGCACGCTTGGTACCGTAACATTTCCCTCTGCAGTCTGGTAATTCTCAATGATTCCAACAAGTGGACGTTGAGAAAATGCCGTCGCATCATTTGTGTGCGCGAGCTCTACGGTCCCATCATTGCGACGAACACGTGTTTTCATAGCTCTTGTTTGATAATCACCTATATAGTCAGCTGTATGAGTTTCGCGGTAGGTATTTTGGCTTGGCACCCACACCTCAATATCGACTCCTTTGGCATTTGGACGACCAATGTCGGCAGTACACTTTTCGAGCACGTGATATGGCAGACCAAGTTGTTGCATGAGGTATTCCTGGATTGCGACCAAGAATAGATGCTCATCGTAGCTTGTCTCGGCGGTCGTGAAACTCTCCATTTCGAGCTTGTTGAACTGATGGAGACGGAAAATTCCTTCGGTATCCTTACCGTAAGTACCGGCCTCGCGACGAAATGCCGTCGTGTAGCCTGCATAGCGGATCGGCAAATCGGCTTCGTTCAAAATCTCATCGAGGTAAATTGGTGCTATGGTATGTTCCGCACTTGCATTTAGCCACAAATCTTCATCTTCGATCTTGTAGGTTTGTTCCTGACGGTTGAGACGACCAGTAGCTTCAAATACTGATTGCTTAGCAGCGGCTGGCGGTAAAATGGGTGTAAATGGCTTGGTGCTCACCTGTAGGCTTGCTGATTCAGCAATTTCTTTCAGTGTCACTTCATTTGTAAGTACATCCATAGCAAATCGCCACAATGCCATTTCAAGCAATACGAGGTCTCCCATCGTATACACGAAACGACTACCGGCAATCTTGGCGCCACGTTCTTTATCGAGCCATCCTTTTGCTTCGGCAATTTCCGCATGATTCTTTGGGGCAAATTCGAACTGCGGCTTTTCGCCCCATACGCGAATCTCGACATTTTCGTCTTCACTCGCCCCTATTGGCACTTCATCGAGTGGCATGTTTGGTACGGCTTTGAGTAGCGTAAGAAACCGAGCTTCAGCGTCTCGCAAGCCTTCTTCGAGCTCTGCAAGCTCGGTCTTGAGCGCCTTGCCCTGCTCCACGAGCTCTGGCGCCGGCTTGCCGCCCTTCATCTGTGCCGCAATCTCGTTTCGTTTTGTACGTAGTTCGTCGGCACGAGACTGCAGTGTACGACGCGATTCATCGGCACTCAAAAGCTCTGCGATATTTATCTTATAGCCTTTTTGTGCAGCCGCCTCTTGAACGCGGTCGGGATTTTCCCTGATGAATCGTATGTCTAGCATACCTTGATTATAACAGGGAACGCCTCTGTTCGACTAGCATCTACTTATTGCGACGTAGGACAAAATCGGTAAGTTTTCTAATTGATGAACGTGGATCCGCTAACTTTTCAGCTTGTCTACGTTTGATATCTGCCATCATAGCCGCATGCTCGACATGTTCATCATGATAGCCAACTTCGGCACCGACAGCCCCATCCAAGCGTGCGTCTACAAGAGATTGCTCACTTACTAACTTTTCAGCCTGCCAGCCAGCAGCATCGCCCATGGCGGTTTGAGCTGCACTAAAACGTGCCGCGAATTCTGGGTCATCTGGATTGTTGTCTTGCATTTTTGGTTTTTCAGCGTTCATACTTTTATATTAGCATAAAATTTTTAAAATGTCAATGTAGTGATGTCGTCGCAACCCCTACTCAGTACGCAATGCTTCAATCGGATCAAGCTTCGCCGCTTTGCGCGCTGGCAACCAACCGGCAATAATGGCGACGATAACGAGCCCTACTATCAGCACGACACTTGAGAGCGGCTCAAATATCAGCAACTTGGTGCCTTCTTCGAGATTAAGGAGCTTGGCAATCGTTGGATTCAGAAGCCCCATGAGGACCGCACCCACCGTACCAATTACCCCTCCAAGAAATCCAACCCATGCCGCCTCATAGCGGAAGAGTTTGGCAACATCCTTGCGACGTGCCCCAAGTGCTTTCATGAGCCCAATTTGCTGCGTACGCTCGAGCACACTAATATACTGCGTGTTGATAATGCCGAATATCGACGCAAGTATCGCGAGGGCTCCGAAGCCAGCTGCGCCGCCCATCACCACATTTACAAAGGTAAACAGGATTTCTTGTACATCTTGAAGTGAGAAAACTTGATAGCCAAGCTCTTTCACTGACTGCTGGACAACTTTCGGGTCAGCTTGCTGTTTAACCTGAACCGTTACCCCGTAGTATTTATCGCCCACACCTTGTAGCTGCTGATTTTGATAGCGGTAGATAGATTCGCCGTCTGTTGGGTTCAGTTGAACGCCAGCCTGATATGACAGCTGTGTGTCAGACTTACGAGCCACTGCCTGGATAACAAACTGCCTATCCTCGGTTACACCCGCCTGTCCAGGCAATGCTTGCTGGTCAATTCTTAGCGTTATAGCCTTGCCGATGGCATCCTGTGCATTCACAAACCCGAGTGGGCTTATGAACTCTTCGGATATCACGACTTTTCCGGCCTCTGGCACATTATCATTCAGAGAACCAGCCGCAAGTGGAATACTTGTTTTGTCGACCTTTATCATGAGAGACGTATCGTATTTTTCTTGATTCGCACCGGTAACATAGGTCGCACTAATACTGTACATTGGTGTGACCTTTTCTACTCCATCGACCTTTGCAATTCGATCGATATCTTTCTTGCCCAAGAACTCACCAGTCGAAGCTGATTCTTCGCCGTATTTCTTTGGCCCAGAGGCGTCCTGACTATCATTTTTTGCAAAAACCGTCAAACTATACATGTCACCATTGTTTTTGATCAAGTCATCTGTATATGCCTTACCGCCAGCACCGGCTGCAAGAGCGAGGGTAATCGTAAAGGCGCCAACACTGATTGCGAGCGCGGTCAAGAGTGTACGAATCTTTGCCTGACCTAAATTACGCCCCGCACGACGCATTATATCTATGCGCTTCATTTTGCCACACCCTCCCCGATGATACGCACTACTCTTCCATCCTTGACGAACACTTGCATGTCACACTGTTTTGCCAGGTCTATATCGTGTGTCACGATAATGAGTGTTGTACCTTTTTCTTTGTTGTAGCGAAACAGTAGCTTCTCTACCGCATCACCCGTAGCGCTGTCGAGATTGCCAGTTGGCTCATCGGCAAATAAGATCTTTGGCTCATTCACAATCGCACGCGCTATGGCCAGTCGCTGTTTTTGGCCGCCAGACAAATCACGTGCTCGTGAACGAACTTTGTCGCTCAGCTCTACAGACGCAAGCGCTCGCTCTATCTTTGATCGCCGTAGTCGCATAGGTACACCAGCAATTTCGAGTGGTAAGCTCACGTTGTTGTAGCAACTCTCGTTGCCCTGGACAAAGAAGCTTTGGAAGATGAAGCTCATTTCATTCGCCCGAAAGGCATCCATTTGCTTCGCCTTGAACTGCAAAATATTTTGATCACCTATTACTATCTCGCCTTTGTTTGGATGATCAAGCCCACTCATGACATGCATTAGTGTACTCTTTCCGCTTCCCGACTTACCGATGATTGCCACGCTTGCGCCGTCGGGAATCGAAAAGGTCACGTCATCGAGCGCCGTGAACACATTCTTTTTCCCATATGTCTTTGTTACGTTTCGCACCTCTATCATAGGTATCATTATACGCTATCGCTTATCTATCAGCCATAGCCTTGCAGCAAGGAAGCGCTTATGCTATAGTGCTGGTATATATTCTACTTTGGTAGATGAAATAAATATAAAAATCTGGAGAATAGACTATGGCTAGGTCACTAGAGACTCGTCGCCAGCAAGTAGAAGACAATCCGAGGTCCACCGAACAAAAAGAGCGTGACGATGAGCAGCGTGAGGCGAATGTCGAGCTTCTTGGTAAGTCGTTTCGTGTGCGACGCACTATCGACCAAGGTGTTACAAAAACAATCACCGGTATGCACGACCGCATGGCAAGTGTCAAAAACAAGCTAAGTACGCCAAAAAACGTCTATCTCGAAAATCGCTACCTTTCGGCAAAAGAAAAGTATGAGCGCCGCCAGAAAAAGGCCGATAACGCCAGATGGAGATTAACCCAGAACTACCATCAAAATCGCGCAAACAAGCTCGAAGAAAAAATGAACGGCAAAAAAGATAAGTTTGATGCTCATACCGACCTTATGCAGGGGCGTGTCGATCATGCGAAGAACCGTCGTGACTTTCACGAAGGCATTCACAATGACAAGGTTGAAATGTATAAAGATCGCAAGGCGAATGCCCAAGCGCGCAAGGAAATTCGTCATGCGAAACGTGAGCTCAAAAATGACGGCAAGAGCCGCATAGAAGTCGCTCGCATCATGTCAAATATATCTCCAGAGCAGCGCAAAAGTATTGGTGTAGCAGCCCTACGCCTGGAGCGTGCTCAAGCAGATCGATCTAGAGTGTCACGAGAGAAATCCCGCGTCCAATACGAACAAAGTAGCAATGAAGAGCGGATCAAGACGAACGCGGAAGATATTCAACGTGCAACCCTCAACCAGCAACAGTTATCAGAGCGGATTACTTCTGATTACGCTAAGCAGGGTGAGCTCACGTCTCGTATAGACACCCTCAAGGAGCAGCTCGAAGACCCAGAAACGAGTGAAGCACAGCGCGCCGACTTAGAGATTGAGTTAGGACAAGCACAACTCGAGTCAACTACTCTCGAGAACAGCATTGCGGAATCTCAAAAACGCCTCGACCGCGCAACACGAGATATCAAGTCACTACAAGACGACATCGCGAACCGTCAAGCAAAAGCACCAGAATTTGACGCTGAAATCGCCGGACTCGAAACAAAAATCGCCGATCATAACGAAACCGTGTCGCAGCTCGAGGAAGCGCGCAACCGTGTCGTCAACGATGCTGCGGGACATGAAGTGTATAAAAACGTGACTCCCGACCAAGACACGACCGTACAGCAGCAAACTCCCCCACCTCAACCAGGAACGACTCCTTCATCACAAAGCACTTCTGGTGACAGCAGTCAACGCAATGGTTCACCAGAGAACAATCCAGATAAAAACGCAGAGATCAACTCGCTCAGGACAGAACGAGATAAACTCGCTGAAGAGGTAGATGAAGTCACAAAAAACTGGTATGCAGCGATCGATAGAATAACGCAGGCAAGACAACAACTCAAAGACGCGGCAGCAGGAAAGCTCCAGCTTACCGAAGAAGCTACGTTGGATGCCCAGGACAGGGTACGGCAAGCACGCTCTGAGGTATTAGCATTCTCAGACGCAGAAGAGGAGCTAACCAAGAAAATCCTCACCATAGACAAGAAGATTAGTGATCTCAATAACGAGCCTCAAGCAGCTTAAACCCAGGAAGGAATTCACATGTCAGTTATAACCCACCAATTTATCCAAGAGATCGGCCTAGAGCTCGATGAAGCAACATTTGCGTCACTCGCAGAACACGCCGACGAAACATTACACGATCGAGTTATTAACGAAGTCGTTGAAGAACTGACGCCAGAACAGGCCGAAGAACTAGCATCACTCGCCGGTGGTGACGACGAGGTATTGCAGCAGTGGCTCGTCGCAAACGTCGAAGACCTCCAGGAAATCATCGCTGACGAAGTCGATATTCTTCTCGGTGAGATTGCCGAAGGCAGTGAAACAATTCAGCAAAACTAGCCTGTCGATACATACCAAAATATAGCAGTCACCTCTCGACTGCTATATTTTTACTGTGCTAAGATAACTCCACTCGTGAGCAAGCCAATTATCACAATAGCGAGCGCTATTCGATAAATAACAAATGGAGTGAAGTTGTGGTGTGACACAAACTTAATCAACCATGCAATCGACAAGTAGCCCACTACAAATGACGTCACAATACCAGCGATCGTCGCGCCCCACCCTACTGTATGAGAAATCGTTGAGGCATGCGTGACCGCTTGTAAACCACCGGCGGCAACAAGTGCTGGTATACCGAGGAAGAATGATAGTCGAGTAGCAGTAACCCGATCGATACCACGGAATAGCCCTGCTGCGATCGTTGCACCAGAGCGTGATACGCCAGGTATAAGCGATAGACATTGGACACATCCGATGATCAGTGCGTCTTTCCAGGTGATATCACGCTCTGCACGATTCTGAGTGCCTTTGCGGTCGGCGACAAACATTACGATACTCCATACGATCAATCCACCCACGACAAACCACATGCTGCGTAACACTGTCTCGATCTCATTCTTGAATAATAACCCGACAATCGCTACAGGTATCGAGCCGATGATGACATACCATCCCATCCGATAATCCGCCGAATCTCGATTCGTAGCATTTACGATACCCTTACACCAGGCTGTCGCGATACGCACGATGTCTTTCCAGAAATACAGTACAGCGGCTAGAATTGCGCCGATTTGGATGACCGCCGTAAATGCCGTAATTCCCGGCGCATCAATCTCGTACCCAAGCAACTTCTCTACAATTGTCAGATGACCCGTACTTGAGACGGGCAGAAACTCAGTGACCCCTTCGACGATACCGAGCAGTATAGCATGCAGTATATCCAACTTCTTCCCCCTTACCCACCTCTAGTGGATGTTATGATTGTATTGCTTACTCGAGGTTTAGCTCTTTGTAGATAGCCTTGGTGACACCATCATACTCATGGCGCAGCTGCGGAAACGGTACGCCTTCCCTAGCTGTTACTCCCTCAAAGATCCAAAACACGCGCTCCGAAAAACCGAGGCCGCAAGCAGGTGGCATACCATACTCGAGCATCTCTACGAAATCAACATCAAGCATCATCGCTTCGTCATCACCAGCGTCACGCATCCCTTGCTGCTCAACAAATCGATTGAGTTGATCAATTGGATCATTCAGCTCACTAAATAGATTACAGAGCTCTGATCCTGCGATCACTACCTGCGCACGCTGCGTTGTCTCTGGGCGATCAGGATTTACTTTTGCTAGTGGCGAGATGAACGTTGGCGTGTTGATGAGCCAAATTGGTCCTGCAACATCCTTTCGGATATTCTTCCAGAGTTTGTCGATACCGCGCGACTTGTTGTCAGCCTTTTCTACTTCGAGATTATGCGTCTTTAGGGCTTCGGTGACTTGCTCGAGTGTACAGTTGTACGGGTCGATGCCGTAGTGTTTTTGGATCACCTCGGCATAGTCCCAACGTTCCCAGTTGCCGCTAAGATCGACGTCGAACTTCCCAAGCTTGAATTGCAGCGTACCAAAAGTTTCTTGTAGTACATATTTAAAGAGGTCTTCTTGAAACTGAATGCCTGCTTGCCAGTCGGCATATGCCCAATACCACTCCATCGCGACGTGCTCTGGTAGATGCTCGTCTGAGTAATTTTCATTGCGGAAGCGCGGACCGAGGTCGTACACGCGCTCAAACCCAGCACCCAACAAGCGTTTGAGCGGCAGTTCATGGCTGATACGCAGATAAAAATCTTGGTCGAGCGCATCCATATGCGTCACAAAAGGATTGGCATCAGCGCCACCAGTGGTGTGCTCAAGTACGGGGATGTTGATCTCGTAAAATCCATGGTCATCGAGAAACTGGCGGGTAGCCTTCCAAAATTTACTGCGGCGAATGAAACGCTCGCGCACCTCTGGGTTCACGTTCATATCGACATAGCGACGACGGAAACGCTCCTCCTTGCTGTCGAGCTTCTCTGGCATAGGACGTAATGCTTTTGAAAGCAGTCGTAACTCCTTCACTCCTACCGACACTTCACCAGTCTTTGTTTTTATCATCTCGCCCATTGCCTCGATGAAGTCACCAGTGTCCAGAAGGTTGATTTGCTTGATACCAAGCAGTCCACGCCCACTATCGAGCTCCGCGATATCACCATCGCGGAGAAATAGCTGCACGGAACCGCTCTGATCTTGTAAGACGATGAAGGCTAGTTTGCCAAACTTACGAATACTCGTGATACGCCCGTCTACCGTCACCGTCTGACCTTCTAATGTGTCAAACTGCGCCACTACCTCACCAGCACCGTGCGAGCGATGCGTGACCGCTGGGTATGGGTCAAGACCCAAGTCTCTCAACTCGGCTAATTTACGTAGTCGCTCATCTCTATAATCTTGTAGTGTGGCCATAACTAGCTACTAGTATAGCAGACCACCCCTTTGGCCGCTACAGCTGTGCGGCTTTTGTCGCAGCAACCGCCAAGATACGCTGAGTCTGAGAATTCAACTTAAGAGGCTCGCCATCCGGACCATAAATATTTTCACCCTGCTGCGGAGCTTCAAACATCGTCAACTGGCTCGCTTGGCGTGCTAGATAGAGTAGTGCCTTTTGGAGACCACTCTTTGGTAAATAGTCTGGCGAGTACGGACCATGCTTTGTAACATCGAATCCTGGGTCATCGTGAAACCCTTGATCTGCAAGATTTTCAGGTGTAAACCATCCGTTACGAACGCCGTGATAATCAAGTGCTTCTGGCGTTACCGACATCACTTCTGGCGGTTTGCTGCCACCGATAAATACAACTGTTCCCGCAAGCTTGGCACTATAGCCTCGCATGTCCTCAAACTGCGACTGTTCAGCCATCGCACCACCAACAACAACGAGCTTATTGCCGAGCACAGCACTTTGAGGATTGTGCCAGTGTGCACCCATAAGGATATTTGCTTGTTCTTCACTACCTAGACCAACTGCTCGTGCATACGGATGATAGACAGGAAGCCCACCGGTGTTACCCTTCATGCCGCGATCGATGTGATAATGGGCGGTGAGGATATTGTATGCTCCATACTCACTACGGCCCATCCATGTTGGTACAGGTACTCCGGTCTCTGTACGGAAGATTGAGTTGTGTCGTACACGACTTTCCTGACCATCGCGATCCATAATATGTTCGAAGTCTTTGATGATATAGTCGATGTTGTTATCGTGGTTGTTTGGTGTGCGCTTCTTCTGAATTTCATCGTGGTTACCCTGCTGCACAAGGATATCAACAAACGACTCGAGCAGCGAATCAGGTACATTCCAAAATGCTTTTTTGAGCATCATCGATACCATCTGCTTTTGCGACTCGATCTTGATCAAACCAATAGCCTGGCTTTCATCGCTAAACCCTGGGTAGATATTTCCATGTATAATGTCGCCTGCAAACTGAATCGCAACTGGCATTTCTTTGGCAAGTTCGATCAGATAGGATAAGTACTTAATCTGGTAATCGGGACGCGCGGTCGGCGAACCGATCTGGAAGTCGCAAAGTTCAACCACCGCCATCCGGGGCAGACTGTCGGCACGATCCATCAGGTCTTTGTTGATATACGAAAGAACGATTTCGCCCGTATCTCTCTTTTCGTATGTCTCGATCGCAGGAGCACTCGGTCGTTTACGAAGCGTATTGAAGCGACGGGTAGGGTCGCCTTGCACTGCCGTATACTGCTGTTTGCGTCCGAGTGCTTTTGTCGGGTCTGTGAGTCCAGGTAGCGACATCGCCCCTGCCCCACTTCGCGTCGCATACACAGCCTCTTGCGAACCACCTGTCATGAGCAAATCAGGTAATTCACCGCCGTTCGTACCTATCGCTCCGAGCATGCCAAGCAAGGCATCCATATGGTTCTGTAGTAGCGTCTCTGGAGAGAACCCGCTGACAGAGTGTCGATACTGAATCTCTGTTGATTGTGCATCAGTAGACAAGTGAATATCGACATCGTTAGCGATATAGACGCCACCGAGCCATTGTTCGAGGCCGACTACGAGCGCAGGATCAATACCGAGTTCTGGCGGCAACGGCACCCCGTGCTTAACGAATGCGTAGAGGGCAATGTGTTCACTCGTTGTCACGACACCGTCCGTGGCTGCCTTTACCTCATCGGCCGAACGCAGCGCACGGCCCAATCGGTAGCTTAATGGTATCGCATACTCAAGTTCAAAGTTTTTATGCCGTTGCATCCGTGCATCTTCTTGAATCTTATTGAGACTATAGTACGGTATGAAATTCTCTTTGCCACCTTGTTTGGCAATACCGCGTATCTCATTCATGATATCAATGGCGTTATCATGAGCTATGCTTGCATCATCGCGACCAAGCGATAGGACGATTGGGATATCAAGCTCGCGCAGGTTATCAATCAACACCTTTGCGAGGTCAAACTGTGCATCGTTTGACTCAAGCCCAGTTGCAAGCGTTGCACGACGACCTGATTGTCGATGTTTAAACTCTCCCTGAATCACATTCGTTAGTAGAATGACGGTGGGGCGCTCTTCGGGGTCAAGTGACCGTATATGATCAATTGTTCGGACAACCAACTCTAGTCCGTTCGTGTAATCTTGGTGCCCGATACGTAGCTCGTTGATCGGCAGTACTTTAACTCGTTTTGTCTCACTACGAAGCTCTACGGAGGATAATGCGGTCTCGGCATCATGCTTACGACCAAGCGCCACTCCTTCGACCAGTGTCGTCGGGCGGCTCGTTGGTACTTCTACATCAATAATCTGATGAATTAGTCTCGCCGTTTCAACGGCACCAGTACGGAGATGTTCGGCCGCTTTGCGACTCTTGCCAAATACGAGCTGATCATCAGCGTCGTATTTGAGCAGACCGAGCTCAATAAATCGCCACAGTACACGATCACGCACCTCTCGCGGCAGTTCTATACATGTCTCAAATATCGCTGGTAGATCCTCTTCATTGGCACTAAAAGGACCGTCGCCTAGTGCCGTCGCGTACTCTCTCCCTATCTTTGCGTACGTAGGTTCACCCAATATAGCCGGCAATTGCTCCATAGTGAGGTCCATATCAGCAGCAGTACGGTCAGCATAACTCAGATGCTTCGTCATACTGTCAAAGACCTGAACAGTCAGATCTGCCCTTTCGCTCGGCGTGAGTGGCGATTGCTGCACAAAATCAAGCGCCTCTTTATAAAGAACATGCGCCTTTTCACGGGCGCGGTCAGTCAACTGGTCGGCAGTGCGTAGCTTGCCACGAAATGTCATCACTTTTGCATAATTTGCTTCGATAATACGCAGGCCGTCTGATACAAGCTCCGGCGAGCTCGCTCCGCTACCGTCAATGAAGTCACTGTTTTTACTCTGTCGCTCTGCCATATTTTCTCCCTATAAAAATATTCCTGATACCCCACCGCCTGATTGTCATTGCCTCTCCAAGACTTGCGTCTTCTTGCTTTCATGATAGCATGTCAACACGCTACAGATAGTATTGTAGAGTTGTGAAAAACACAATACCTCTCTTTACTGAGAGGTATTGTGTGTTTGTATTTCATTCGAACTACGAGATAGAGACCACCGTATAGGTAGTGTCGCCTTTTGGCGTAGTGATCGTCGCCGTATCGCCGACTGCTTTGCCCATTAGCGCGACGCCAAGTGGCGATTCATCGCTAATTTTACCATTCATCGGGTCTGCTTCGACTGGACCAACAATGGTGTATTTAACAGTCTTGCCGTTTTTTAGCTCGACCGTGCTTCCAATCTGCACCTTGTTCGATTTACGCGCCTTGATAATCTCTGCATTCATCAAGATGTCTTCGATTTCAGCGATTCGTGTCTCTACAAGCCCCTGCTCTTCACGAGCGCTATCGTACTCGGCGTTTTCACTTAAATCACCGTAGTCCCGTGCTTCTGCGATTTTATCAGCAATATCGCCACGGCGACTTTTTAGTTCTTCAAGTTCTTGCTCAAGCTCTTTGCGGCCGGCTTCTGTAATCTGGTATGCTTTTTTCATAATGTCTTTTACCTCTAATTCCGAGCCCTGCGGAAGGACCTAACCTATATGATTAGTGTTGTTTACCCCTCCAAGAATTCTCGAATTAATTTAGTCTATCAAGTATATCGTCACGCGTCAAGAGCTCGGTTTCACCGGTCGCTCTCGAGGTAAATTCAAATTTTCCACTTTCTAGCAATCGGTCACTCACTGTCACCCGATATGGTATACCGATTAGCTCAGCGTCGGCAAACTTCGTGCCCGGACGCTCGTCGCGATCATCGTAAATTACCTCGACGCTGCTTGCCTGAAGCGAATCGTACAGTCCATCTGCCTGAGCAACCGACTCTTTACCGATCTGCACCAGGTATACTCTTGCCGGAGCAACCGCTTCTGGCCACACCATTCCTTTGGCATCAGCAAACTTCTCGACGATTACGCCCATGACTCGGGTGATCCCGATACCATACGACGCCAAGTGAACAGGCTGCTGCTTCCCAGTGGCATCGGTAAACAAAATTCCCATCTGCTCAGCTTTATCGGTGCCGAAGTTAAAGATATTACCCGTTTCGGCAGTCTTTAGTACTTCGTATTCTTCGCCTGTATCGGGGTGGAGGTCACCCTTTTTTGCCGTCTTGATATCATAGAACTTGTCTGGCAGAGGCAGGTCGCGACCCCAGTTCACGTTAATCGAATGATAGTGAGTACGGTTTGCCCCCATTTCGAAGTTTTTGCGTCCGGCGCAAGATTCATCGACAACGACCCTAACCTCATCTGGAAGATTCAGAATTCCTGCATAGCCGACTTCTGCACCAGTTATGCGCCGTACCGTTTCTTCATCGGCAAGCTTGATACTTTGAGCACTCAAGACGGATCTCAATTTATCTTCGTTCACCTTATATCCACCACGAACAGCCGCTGCCACAACTTCACCCGTATCGGTCTGATACAGCATCGTCTTTGTGGTCTTTTCTACAGGGATTCCTAAAAATTGCGCTAACGGCTCTACGCCAATCAAGTCGACACCCTCTACTTCTTCTAGGGGCAGGTCGGACTCGTCACTATTGTCGAAACTTGGTGCCATAGTTGGCGCGATTTCTTCGTTATATGATTCTTTCGTACTCGGTACGCGGTATATAATGTCTTCTCCGGCATCACATACAGTCTGAAACTCATGACTAAACTCAGTGAAAGCACCACCACTTGCAAAGGTGATGTACGTATCGTCGCCTATTCCCATTCGGTTATATACCTTTTTGTATGCCTCCATCACTTCGGCATAGTAGGCGTCGAGGTCTTCTTGCGACGAGTGAAGTGAGTACATGTCTTTCATCACAAACTCTCGTCCGCGCATAATGCCACTCTTTGCGCGCAGCTCGTTTCGCAACTTAGTCTGGAACTGATACACGCTAGCAGGCAAATCCTTATAGCTTTTGACGTACTGTTGCATCATTTCCATAATCGCTTCTTCGTGACTCCAGCCGAACCCAACTTCAGTGCCATCTTTTAGTTTTGACTTGAACCAAACGTCGACTACTTCGTCGTCCCAGCGACCAGTACCCTCCCAGGTCTCCTTGCGCTGTAGGCTACTCATGATGAGCTCTTGGCCATTCACCGCATTCATCTCTTCACGGACGACTTGCTTGATATTCTCGAGTACACGTAGCCCCAATGGCGTATATGCATAGACGCCCGCCATAACTTTATAGACAAACCCAGCACGAATCAGTAACTGAGCATTACGAGACACCTCATCTGCAGGTGCTTCTTTTAGGGTACGAGTAAAGTTTTGTGATAATCGCATAATTATCTATTATTGTACAACTTTTGTACCCGTTGCACCAGAGAGAGCCTGTTCAATCGAATTAGACTCGGATGCTTTCGCAATATAAACTTCCACGCCCCCTGCGAGTGCGATGCGTGCTGCTTGAATCTTGCTCGATGCTCCTCCCGTGCCATGTGCCGATGCTGCCACGGTAATATATTGGTCCGCTTCGTCAACACGAATCGATGCCAACCGATGCTGGTTCTCTGTACCAAAATTCGCCTGTATGCCATCTTGGTCGGTAAGTATCACAAGTTTTTCTGCTTGCAACACCACCGCGACTTCAGCCGCCAACTGGTCATTGTCACCAAAACTAATCTCTTCGGTACTCACCGCGTCATTCTCGTTTACAATTGGTAGTGCGTTATACTCCCAAAGCTCCGCCACACTATCGCGGAACAATTCTGCCGTACCGGATGACACCAAGTCATGACGCGTTACAAGCATCTGCCCAACTGTCACTTCTCCAAATGCCTCGCGCCACTGACGCAGCAAACCCACTTGTCCAATCATGCTAAGCGCCTGTAGCTTATGTAGTCCTATCGGCCGATGATCAAGCCCTACGTGCCGTACTCCGAAGCCAATCGCCCCAGACGTCACCAACACGACATTGTAGTTGTTTGCCAACTCCTTTATACTCTGCGCGACATTGCCAAAAGTAGCGCTTGGCAAATCACTACTCGACAGTAATGTACTTGTTCCTACCTTTACAACAATAGTCGATTTCTTACTCATATATGTTCTTCCCTAGGGCTGTATAAAAACATACAGCAGACTAAATGCTATCAAATTCTTGGTAATATGCACTAAAATACTTGGCCACAATGAACCGGTAAACTCGCGAAGCGCACATGCTACCATACTCAGTATAAAGACATCTATCCCCACATTCCATTGTCCGTGAGCAAGTCCAAACAATACACTGACGATAGTAGCCGATAGCCACCAACGTACACCTTCTTGTCGCAGTCTGCCGTATAGCATACCTCGAAACATAATTTCCTCTGCAATCGGAACTAGCACGACAAGAACCGCAAAAGCAATCCATAGCTCGACTCCATACAAGTAGTTCGAGGCAACCCCTATGTTCTGCGTCTGATCCGCATCAAATAAAGGCACATGCGAAAGTAGGTACAATACCACCATCGCAACAATCCCGTAGCCCAAAAACCCTACAGCGCCGAATCCAATGTCACGAGCCTGCATAAATTTATTGAGCCCAAGCGATTGGAGTGTCAGCCTATGAGGACCTAAGCGGAGCCATCCCGCAAGCAGCAGGATAGTCACTGCATACACAACGCACCGCATGAGGAGCGAACCAGTCGTGGTCATAACATTCCACTCAGCACCCAGGCTATTTGCAATCCCTACCACTGCAGCAACGGCGTACATAGCAATAAAATAGCTAAAAGAAGCAAATACAATCAATGCAACGATGCGGACTAGCGTATGGGCATATAGCATGGACCACCACCCTTTTACCTCTGTCACTGCGAGAACTTCCCTACGTCTGCGATTGTCACCAGAATCATCAGTACCATCAGTACCATGAATCCAATGCCATGAATTTTCTCCTCTGCCTCTTTTGTGAGTGGCTTTTTGCGTAGACGATACAACGCCATCACAAACCATCGCCCACCGTCGAGCGCAGGAATAGGAAGAGCATTCATTACTGCTAGAGTGAGCGATATAATGGCTGCCATCATTAATACATATGCCGGACCCGCTTGCTCGGCAGCAGGAAACAGTATGCCAAATATACTCAATGGACCCGCTACACTGGCGCCTACTGTTGCTAGCTGCGTATTTGCCTGCTCTTGAACCGCACCATTCGGTATAACTTTCATCAAAAGACCCGTAATGCCGTTCCACAGCAGTTCACCGATTCCCTTAATGGTCACGAGAGTCATTTGTGTTGTCGTCCCTACGCCAACAATAGGAGCGGACCATGTAGCCCGGATTAGCTGTTGCTGTCCTAGTCCGGCGCCCAAATAACCCTTTTTGTCACTATTTTCTGCGCGTAGCATAACTTCAGTTGTTCGTGCCTCACCACCTCGTGTATACGCCACCCTGACACTCTGTCCTTTATTCTTTTCTGCCAGTTCCGTTAACTGCGCTGGGGTGGTGATAGCTTGCCCAGCAAACGACGTAATCTCGTCGCCAGTCTCTAAGCCTGCTTTTGCGCCGGGCATGTCTTTGGCAACCGGACCTAAGCGGACTGGACTCGAGACCACCTGAGTATCATTTGGTACAGAAAACTGATTGGGTAGGATTTTTGGCAGACCAATCCATGCCAGTATCGTGACGAGCACTACTGCCAACAGCCAGTTGACGACAACGCCAGCAAGAAGTACTTGCGTTTTTTGCCAAAAACTCATTCGTCCATAGTCGCCCTTTTCACTGTCGGTATCATGCTCACCTTTTAGCTTTACAAATCCACCAAGCGGAAGCCAGTTATAGCTATAGGTAACATTATTTCCTAGAAAGCTTTTTTTGACTTTTCGCGCGAATGCCCGTGGCGGAAACCCGACACCAAACTCTTCCACTTCAGTCCCGTACCGTCGTGCCACCAATGCATGACCGAGTTCATGTGCCACCACTAGAACCATCAGCACGATTACGCCAATAATGATACCCCAAATGATTTCCATTTATCCTCCAAATCGACGCTGTCGTCGTGTATATTCCTCTAGTATAGCGGGTACGTCATTCTTTGTCATGTCTGGCCATTGCTTCTCTAAAAACAACAGCTCACTATAAGCACTTCTCCAGAGCATAAAATTCGAAAGTCGTTGCTCACCGCTTGTTCGTACAATTAGATCACATGCTGGCACCTCGGGAACATACAACTCACGAGCCACCAGCGTTTCAGTCACATCCTCTGGCGTAACTGCTTGTGCGACAATGCGTCGCATTGCATCGACGATTTCTTGCTGCCCTCCATAGTTGATACACAGCAATAAATCACCACCACTCAAATGTGCTGTCGCTGATTCTGCCCTCTCGATAGCGCGAAGAACACGCTTGCTCAAGCGTTCGCGAGACCCTACTATCTTGACTCGTACATTTTCGCGAATAAACACAGGAATATCGTCTATTAATACGCGTGTAAACAAATTCATGAGGTAGTTTACCTCGCGCGAAGGACGATTCCAGTTCTCGGTACTAAACACATAGGCACTCGTATACCGTACCCCGCAGCGTAATGTTTCTATCAGCACTTCTTTTAGTGCTTCGTACCCTCTTTTATGTCCCACAAAACTATCAACACCGTGTGCCACAGCCCACCGACGATTCCCATCCACGATATAGCCTACATGGACTGGTAGCGCCATTAGATTGTCAGGATATCCTGTTCTTTCGCCTTTGCAACTTGATCGATTTTCGCCTGAAATTCACTCATCAGACGGTCGATTTCTTTTTCTACAAGTTTCTGATCATCTTCGGAAAGTTCTTTGGCATCCTTCATGCGTTTTGCCTCTTTGAGCGCGTCCTGGCGGATGTTACGCAATGCTATGCGGGTATCTTCAGCTTTTTCAGCGACTTGCTTAACGAGAAGCTTACGACGTTCTTCTGTAAGAGGCGGAATAACAACACGCACAACACGACCATCATCACTCGGATTGAGATCGAGTGCTTTGTTGTCACGAATACCAGCAACAACTGACTGAAGTGTCGTTGGGTCAAAGGGTGTGACAAGGATCATCTGCGCTTCTGGCGCCGTTACATTCGCCACCTGACGCAGTGGCATACTCTGCCCATAAGCAGATACCACAACATTATCGAGCATACTCACGTGCGCTCGTCCGGTACGAACAGATTTTAGCTCTTCTTCGAAGTGCTCTAGAGCACCCTGCATTTTCAACTCATAGGGATCGGTATCAAACATATTCCTCGCTTTCTTACTCTTTATAGTATAGCGTATTGTGCAAATACTTTATACATTGTATAACCACACTCAATACAGAGTTGAGCAATCGCATAGACTCTCGTCCTTCAAGAAAAGAGGCAACCAAGTGTTCGAATCTTTCCTAAGTACTCAGGGGATGAATCTCATTGGCAACGGATGGTTCTTCTATAGTAGTGCTCAAGTTGTGTTGATAATTGCCGTAGTGTGTCTTGTTGCTTCGTTGTATTTAGTAATTATGCGATACTATTCGGCCGCAACAACAGTCCTGATCATCTCGATCATACTTGGCGTTCTTGGCACGATCGTACTATTCGGTCTGCGTGCTAATGGGCATAATCGCTATGAGCGAATTGAGGATCTTCGTTCAAGCGGATGGCAGGTGCTCTGGCTCGACGAGACAACCGACACCGCAGGGGTTCTGATTGATACTCACGAATTCAAAGTTAATATGCGCGAATCGGACTCGCACTGGATTGCCTACCTGCAGTGTACGATAGCACCGGTCAATGACGGCACTGCCACGACGGTAGATCCGAGCAGCTGCCTGTTCACACCTCCGCCACACGGCTAAGTACCTCTCACCGACTACTGTTTGTGGTCGGTTTTTATTTCCCTTACAAAAAGAACGGCCGCAACTGGCCGCTCTTTTTAGTGATTTGTAGGGTGGCTTACTCAGTTACGCCAAGCTCGATACGCCTGAACTGTGAGACACGAATATTCTCACCGCTCTTTGCGATCTGCTCTTTGATCACTTCACCGACAGTTTTACTATCATCAAGTACAAATGCTTGCTCTGCGAGGACTTGCTCAGCGAAATGCTTCTTTAGCTGACCTTCGACAATCTGATCACGCATGTTCTCGGGCTTTGACCGTAGGCTATCGCTTTCGAGAAGTTCAGTTTTCTTCGCTTCATATACGTCGCTAGGAATATCTTCCATAGTGCTATATACAGGACTCATTGCCGCAATTTGCATTGCGATCTGATGTGCAAATTCTTTGAATTCTGGAAGACGCGCAACGAAGTCAGTCTCGCAGTTTACTTCTACGATGACACCGATACGACCAGAGTGTACATAGCTATCAATGATACCTTCGCGGGTCTCACGATCACCTTTTTTCTCTGCTTTGGTGATGCCCTTTTTGCGCATCGCTTCGAGTGCTTTGTCGAAATCACCTTCTGCTTCAACAAGCGCAACCTTTGCATCAGTGAGACCGACACCGGTCAATTCTTTTAGTTTCTTTATGTCTTCGATCGTAACGCCCATCTTACGCCTCTTTCTTCTTGCCTTCATTGATTGCGGCAACAAAGTAGTCGAGTAGCAGCTGAATGCCTTTGATTGCATCGTCATTGCCAGGGATGACATAATCTACTACATCTGGATTAGCATTGCTATCGACAAGACCCACTACTGGCACGCCAAGGTGCTTTGCCTCGCGAAGTGCATTTACATCTACAAGCGTATCGATGGCGATAATCGCGCCAGGACGGCCATTCAAATCCTTGATGCCTCCGTACTTCAGGTTTAGCGCATCAATCTCTTCTTGGAAACGTTGTACTTCAAGCTTGTTGTAGCGCTTCTCGAGATCACCGTTGTCCATACGCTTTTCAAGATCTTTAAGCTTCTTGATCTGTGCGGTTACGGTAGCAACATTAGTAAGCATACCACCGATCCAACGTTCAGTGACAAATGGCTGACCGGCAGCTTCAGCGGCGACACGTACTGCATCCTTAGCCTGTTTCTTGGTACCAACAAACAAGATTTGCTTGCCGCTTGCTGCAGTTTTAGTCAAGAATGGCAATGCCTTTTCGAGACCCTCAACTGTCTTGGTTAGGTCAATGATGTGACTATCCTGACGCTTACTATGGATGTATGGCGCCATTTTAGGGTGCCAACGGCTCGTTTTGTGTCCAAAATGAACACCGGCTTCGAGCAAAGCCTTGATATCAACTTCAACAGCCATGATATCCTTACTCCCTTCACTCTCGCGTCCTGTAGAATTCAGGATATCTTACGCAAGAGTTGTTTCGTTATAGTTTGTTACAAGAAGTAATTTTAGCAGATTAGACTATATATTTCAAGTGTGCTTTTCTCTTTACTTCCGTACACTACCGGACTACAATGTGCTTATGAAAGAAGTTTTTCGCGTTGCTGCGGGACGAGTCTCAACCTGGGCAGGCTCTGCGTCTGTATTCTTGGGTGCCGTATTGATTGTCGCAATCTGGGGAACCACCGGACCATTATTTCATTTCTCCGACACGTGGCAGCTTGTCATCAATACAGGTACGACTATTGTTACCTTCCTTATGGTATTTTTGATCCAAAACACTCAAAACCGCGACAGTAAGGCAGTACAGATCAAACTCGACGAACTAATTCGTGCGACAAAAGGCGCGCGCATGCACTACGTCGACCTGGAAGACCTTAGTGATGATGACCTGACCGCACTCGATCAGGAGTTCAAGGGTATCGCCGCAAGCCCAAACACTGCACGAGCTATCGCTCGCCTGCATGAGAAAATCTCTGTCGAGCACGAGCGACGCCATGGCATCCCCCTCCAAAAACTATTCCATCGCGAAGTTCCTACAGAGACGAATCCTGATAACTCAAGTGATCTCCAAAAATAGCACATCCATTTCATTTACTCTTTGACAAGAGGTGATAAACCTGCTAATATGGGTAAGTTATGAAAAGCAGTATTCACCCACAAGACTACCGCCCTGTCGTATTTAGCGACGATCAAGCGGGCTTCGCGTTCTTGACTCAGTCAACCGCACAGACTACTGACACGATCAAATGGGAAGATGGCAACACCTACCCACTCGTGAAAGTACACATTTCATCAAAATCTCACCCGTTCTTTACTGGTGAAGAGAAGATAATCGACACCGAAGGTCGTGTCGACCGCTTTGCAGCTCGCCTCAAAGCAGCCGAGGAGCGCAAAGCCGCACTTGCCGCCAAGGCAAAGAAGGCAAACGCCAAAAAAACCGTTAAGTCATAAGACTAGCGTATCCCTACTAAATGAGCTCCGTACATCGGAGCTCATTTAGCAACACAAGTCTACCTCTGTTATTTTTGCTATGCTTTTGGTATAATACTTAGCAATGCCACGAATAGAGCTCAACATCGACGACCTACGTGCCGAAAAACAGTTACTCGGCAATTTCTTGGCGCAACCAACCGCCTACAGTGATCCTGACTTCACGCGGAAAAATAAGCGCTTTACCGAACTCGAAAATATCATCACGAAAGCCGTCGAACGCGAAACCACCGAACAACAACTCGCGGAAGCAAAAGAGCTCGCAAATGGCAACGATGAGCTAGCCGAACTAGCCAAACTAGAGATACCCGAAGATGAAGCAAAGCTCGTCGCTATTGAAGAAGAGCTATTTATCATGCTTGCGCCCAAAGATCCCAACGATGAAAAAAATATCATCATCGAGATCCGCGCCGGTGCTGGCGGCGATGAGTCAAGTCTATTTGCCGCAGAACTCTATCGCATGTACCTACGCTGGTGCGAGGCAAACGGCTACAAAACTGAGCTAATGAGCGAAAGCAGCAGCGACACTGGTGGTTACAAAGAAGTCATATTTATGATAAAGGGCGATGCACCATACGCAAAACTAAAGTTCGAAGGTGGCGTTCATCGCGTGCAACGCGTACCAGTCACCGAGTCACAAGGCAGAATTCATACCAGCACAGTGACCGTAGCTGTGCTACCCGAAGCGGAGGAAGCAGATGTACAGGTCAATGCCAACGACCTACGTATTGACGTTTACCGAAGCGGTGGCCATGGTGGACAGAGTGTCAACACAACCGATTCTGCCGTGCGTATCACCCACCTGCCAACTGGGCTTGTCGTGACCAATCAAGATGAAAAATCACAAATCAAGAACAAAGAAAAAGCCATGAGCGTCCTCCGTAGTCGCCTCCTTCAGCAGAAAATCGACGAAGAAAATGCCAAGCTCACCGCGGAACGCCGCAGTCTCGTCGGTACAGGTGATCGATCGGAAAAGATTCGCACCTACAACTTTCCGCAGGACCGCATCACCGATCACCGCATCGGATACTCTCGCAGCAATATCCCCGCTGCCATGAATGGCGACATAGACGATCTAATCGAGCATCTCCAAAGCTATGAGCGCGAACTCAAAGCCCAAAACATTGAACAATAATCAATGGATTCGTGACGCGTCCGAGGAGCTCGCGAATGCAGGCATAGCAACCGCACGACTCGATGCAGAGATTATTCTCGCGCACACGATTCATCGTAGTCGTACATGGATTCACGCTCATGGAGACGAATTACTAGACGCACGACGCCTTGAAATTGCAAATGCAAGACTCGCCCTGCGACTCGACCGTGTACCAGTTGCGTATATAATTGGCCACAAAGAATTTTATGGCCGCATATTTAAGGTTACCCCATCTACACTCATACCTCGCCCAGAATCAGAGTCAGTCATTGAACTCCTCAAACGACACCTTCCTCAACACGCAGCCACGCTTATAGATATCGGCACTGGTAGCGGATGTCTCGGTATAACGGCAAAATTAGAACTGCCTCAGCTATCGGTTACGCTCAGTGATGTCAGCCACTACGCGCTCAAGGTCGCAGCATCAAACGCAGAAGCATTAGGCGCCGAAGTAACGACCGTTCGCAGCAATTTATTTGCTGAATTTCACCTTCCAAATGCCGTCTTTGACTGCATAGTTGCTAACCTGCCATACGTCGATATAACTTGGGAGCGATCTCCTGAGACCGATCATGAACCACGTGAAGCTCTCTTCGCCGATGACGGTGGATTTGCACTTATTGGTCGCCTACTCACGCAAGCACATAGCTACCTCTCAGCAGGCGGGCTCATTGTGCTCGAAGCCGATCCCGAGCAACACCAACGCATTATTGAATCAGCACAGGATCACGGTCTCCGGCATCTAGAGAGCGACGGTTACGGCGTCGCTTTGATACGCCCGTTTTTATAAACACTAGTTGTCAGGGTGAACCTGAAGTGTCACCTTCGTTGTGTATTCCTTGCCATCTCGTAAGTAAGTCACTTCTAGTGTTTCTCCTGGTGCATACTCGCCAACAAGTGTTGACACACCGCCGGCAACACCAACTACTTCGTTATTCACCTTCGTGATGATATCTTTCTCTTTCAAGCCTGCCTTGTCGGCAGGACCACCAGATACTATTGCTGTCGCATTAGCCGAACCCAGAATATATGCACCGTGTTTTACTTTCAGATCGTACTGTTTTGCACTCGCAGCGGTCACTTCTACGTAGCGTACACCTATGTACGATCGCTTGACTCCTTCACCCTTGAGGACAGACTTCAGCGTACCTTTTGTTGCATTTATCGGTATGGCGAACCCGATGCCCTCTGCCTCTGTCGCAACAGCTGTGTTCATACCAATCACTTGTCCACTAAAGTTTAGAAGCGGACCTCCCGAGTTTCCAGGATTAATTGCTGCGTCTGTCTGCAATAAGTCTGTCAGCGAATCTGCACCACTCCCGTTCTCTGACCGTGCAGAGATAGGTCGCCCTTTACCCGATATAATTCCGCTTGATACTGTATTCTGAAACTGCCCGAGCGCATTTCCAATCGCTACTACCCTCTGGCCAACACGCAGTGTCGATGAATCGCCAAGTTCAGCCGGCTTCAAGTCCTTTGTCCCACTCACCTTTAGGTATGCGACATCGTTAAGTGGATCAGTACCTACCAACTTCACATCGTCATATATATCTCCATCAGTAGTCACAACTTGAATCTTCTTTGCACCGTCAACAACATGATGGTTTGTCAAAATATACCCATCGGCGCTCACAATGATACCTGTACCAGCAGCATCGGTATCGGCGATACCATATGTCGTTCGCGTCTCGACATTTGTCAAGATAGATACAACGCTCGGCGAGGCTTTTTCGACGACATTTGCGATAGCATTTTCTTCGCCAGTTGACTTCAGGTTCCCGTCATTTTGCACTCCTTGACGCTGCGTCACTGGTGCATGATTGATCGAAGTATACCAGTATACCGTTGCCGCTATTGCTCCTGCAATGACAATTGTGGCAACCAACGCGAGTATCTGTCGGCCACTCTTTTTGCGGTTTGTTTGTTGCGGCGTTACCACAGGTTGCTGTTTCGGTGTGTTATCTTCCATCTACCCTCCTTTAATGGTGCTATAGTGCGTCTGTGCCGAACAATAGAGCAAAGATATATATCGTTATCACGATACTTGCCGTCAAAATAATAGCCGGCAATACATCTACTTTACGTACGACACCATGACGATGGTAGCTGACATACGCACGTTCGGCAACGAAACAAAATAGTGTCGTAAATAATGCTAACTGCGAAAGCTGAATGTTTCCTGAGCCAGGAAGTTGATACGCCATTAGCCAATGGAATCCGATCCATCCAAGCTCCGCGAACACCACACCCACTACAAGACTATAGAGTGATGTATGGGGCTCATCGTAGCTACCCAGTACATGACGAGTGGCAACGTACCCTATGCCCCACATTGCAAGCACGAAAAAGACCGAGTCCCACCCAAACGATATAATTGACAATGCCGTTACCCCTACAAACACCGCTATACCCGCTTGCAGCGCGACGATTTCTCGTTTTGAACGCGGCTTTATATACAGCAGCCATACGATATACAGTGCGGTGATTGCGATCTGTAGCCAGGTAATACCCGCTGCCGATGCAAGAAATACCACCACTCCCATACCGACGATGATATCCACCATATTTGCAACAACATTAGCAAACCAAAACCGAGGTCGAACTGCTAGTATACGCCATTTACTCACCACTACGACAAGTATAGCCAACCATACAGCTGACGACACATACATGATACCGAGTAAGGCAAGTGCCATCCCGACATTCAAGATGATATACGCGATATCACTCAGGCGCGATCGGCGCCTATGTACTTTAAGCAAGTCCATAATCACCCTTTATTGTAGCATAGATCACACTAGTTTTGATCGGTCTTTGACTCAGGTAGCTTACCAAGAATAATTACGTATTCGGTCTCATCGCCTAGCGTCACACCAGGTATCGTTGTTGCAGTTGTTACCTGAGATACTCCATACAGCTGTTTCAATTTTGTCTCAGTTGCAGTCTTTGGTTTTGCTGCCACCCGATAAATGACGTTCTTTCCGGCTACGCTCGACTCTGGCGCGTTGCCGACGAACTCAAGTATCATCCCCAAATCAGTTAGTTTATTTGCTTCGGTTTGCGCCGCACCAGAGACTCCAGAGGCGTTTAGAACCATCACTCTTGCCTCCTCGCGGGTCAGCGGATTCGAGTTAACTTTCTTTTGGATGTATGCCTGCAATGCGCCGTACTGGTATAGGCCTTCGGATGGTATGACAACACTCATACCACTGACATTTGATGTCTGTACCAGAGGAGGTTCAGCGTCAATCAGACTAATGCTTTGAATTGCACTTGAATCGATATTCTTTGCGAGATCGACAAGTGTTTGTACTTCTTTTGTTTCAAAATTTGTACGCAAGTTCTTGCCCAAAGCATCGAGAATACCGCTCACCTTGCCCAAGTCAGCAAGTGTACCTCCACTTAGCGCCTTCTCCTTAATCGCCACAAGGATTTTCTGCTGGTTCTTTTCGCGATCAAAGTTTGACTGCTCGAACCCATACGTAGGAGCTATGTCACCGCGCGCCTGCGCTAGGTAGAGTGCATGTTCGGCGTCTAGGGTGACTGGGCCATTCGGATAATCGATGAAGTGACCATTTGGGGGGCAGTTCTTCTTGATTGTTGCGAGGCTAGCCCTTGCGTCACCAGCCTTACATTTCCAGTCGAAGTTACTGTCCATCTGTCCACGTGGGTCACGACTCTCGATCGTTACGGTAACGCCATCCAGCGCAGCGACAATATCACGCATCACTGTATAGTTCACATGTACACTATATTGAACATCAAGTCCTACGATCTCGCCAAAGAACTTACGGGCTTCGCTCATACGCTCGTCTTCGGCTGCTTCAGAATCGTAATCATCATTTACACAGTTGAAGAACTCATTTATACGACCAGCATACCCCGAGTTACACGCTCGACCATACTTTACATAAAGGTCACGTGGAATGCTTATCATATAGGCGTCTTTTTTATCTTGGCTCATTGTTAGAACCATGAGTGAGTCAGTCAAGTAGCCACCAGGGTGTCCAGGGTCATCCTCTGATGTACCAAGGATAAGTATATTAGTGCGCCCATTTGCATCTTGTTTTAGCGGCTCATGCTGAACAAGCCCCAGTAGTCCACCTTTAAATACCGCGCCGGTATTTGTCAGTGCTTTATATGCCATCCACCCACCGACAGCAACGACGATCAATAACAGAGCAAGAATTACCCACTTGATAATTCGGCGGCGACTCTTTGGTTTCTTATCGTGCTTCTTGCGGCGACCATGCCGCCCATCTTGTACCTGCGGTTCGTCGATACTCTTGAGGGATTCGTCGATATCCGCCCGCGCCAAGCTGATAGGCTGCGCTTCAGAATCTGTACCAGGACGGACTAGTCCCACCCGTGACACATCCTCTCGCTTCAGTCCCGCCAGTTCGCTCCGAACCAACCCCGAATTACCGCGTTGCGGATCAAGCGAAGACGCTCCGTCGTTCACAGAGCGCCTCGGAACGAAGCCGTCGATACTTGGTCGTTGTGTCATAAACTTCCTCCTACTATAGCGATTGTGGACTAAAATGTAAAATAAAATGCTTATACTTTTTCACGATTCTCAGCTACATTGCGGCGCAGGTAGTGTATAGTAGATACGAATGGACAGCAAGCTGAATCAAGGCTATTTCGCACGACATCCAGGACACAAGGATCTCTTGAGTCTTATTGGATTTGCTATGCTCGTCATCATCGGTACGGTATTTATAAACACCTTCATTTTCCGCAGCTTCTCGGTAAATGGCCATAGTATGGACAATACTCTTTCGGACGGTGATCGTCTCATCGTCAATCGCCTACCCGTTACACAGGCTCAGCTGGCCAACAAGCCTTACATGCCAAATCGAGATCAAATCATCGTATTCAAGAATCCTCGCTATGTCGTAGGGGCGCCCGACGAATACATTGTTAAACGAGTGATCGCCTTTCCTGGTGAACGCGTCGTCGTCACGGCTGGCAAACTAACCGTTTATAACGATGCAAATCCACAAGGCTTTAGCCCAGATGACTTTACACGCAAAAATGGCGTCGGCCCACAATCTCCAGTGAGTGGTGATGTCGATATGACCGTTCCCGACGGAACCATCTTCGTTGCAGGAGACAATCGTATAGATTCTCATTCCTACGATTCACGAACAGGACTCGGAACTATTCCAACCTTCGACATCGTCGGCCCTGTCTCAATGCGTATCTTCCCCTTCCACCATATCTCGCTGTTCTAATACAGGTCTGATACATACAACGCTCCTCAAGACATTATCGCCTGAGGAGCGTTGTAGTTTGCGAGGATTACGCGAGTTTTTTCGCCAGTGCCTCAAACTCATTACTATTTTTAAATGATATCACTATCTTGCCCGCACCACGCTTGGTGCTATGGATGCGCACTGGCGCACCAAGTGTGCGTTCGAGTCGTTTCGTCTCGGCGACATACTGATGAGCGTCTTCGCGCTTCGCTTCTTGCTTTTGATCAACGCCTTCGCGCTTTAGCTTCGAAACGTACTGCTCTACCATTCGTGCGCTCCACTCGTTTTCGATAATCTGCGGGAGCAGGGCGGCCACTAGATCCTCATCGAGCCCTACGAGTGGACGCGCCTGGCCTTCGGTAATTTTCCCCTCTGCTACTGCTTGACGACCGACTTCTGGCAATCGAAGTATACGCAGCGTATTGCTCACTCCAGACACAGACTTGCCACCCACACGCTCACCTATCTGCTCAAGAGTGAGATTGAACTGATCACGCAGTTTCAAGTACGCTGTTGCAGTTTCGATAGGATTAAGGTCGCGTCGCTGCAAGTTCTCAATCAGCGATAACTCAAGCTTGTGTTGATCAGTCAGAGTGCGTACAAGTGCTGGCACGCGATCAAGACCTGCGCGTTCGGCAGCTCGAAAACGACGTTCGCCTGCGACGATCATATAACTCCCTTTATGCGGCGTCACGACAATTGGCTGCAAGATACCATGCTCTCGAATCGATGCTGCCAGCTCCTCTATAGATACTTCATCAAAATGTCGCCTTGGCTGATCAGGGTCTGCCTGAATCTCGCTCAGTCGAATATGACGCAGGTCACTCATCTTTTCATCCTGCTCAGCAGTCGGATCAAATGATTCATCTAGCAACTCTGTGGGTATCAACGAAGCAAAGCTTCGTCCCAAACCTGTTTTTTTAGCCGACACGCTCGAGTACCTCCTTTGCGACTGCTTTATACGCACGCGCACCCTTACTAAATCTATCGTACTCACCTATAGGTATGCCGTGGCTTGGCGCCTCTGCCAGGCGAACATTACGTGGAATTACCGTCTTGAACACCTTTGCCGGGAAATGCTTTGCAACTTCGGCAATCACCTGACCAGAGAGAGATGTGCGACTGTCAACCATCGTTGGTAATACACCTACCAGGTCGAGTGTAGGGTTCATGTTTTTACGTACGAGCTTCATCGTTTCAAGCAACTGACCAAGTCCTTCGAGGGCATAAAACTCCGCCTGTACGGGCAGAAGTACGTAGCGAGATGCTATCAATGCATTTACCGTTAAAAGGCTCAAGCTCGGTGGGCAATCAATGATCACATACTCAAAGTGAGGCGGCACTGTTTCTATAGCATATTTCAAACGACTGAACCGGTGCTTCTCTTGAGCCAATTCTACTTCGGCATTCGCAAGCGTTGGTACTGTCGGAGCAATTGAAAGCCGCTTGAAGTCTGTTGGCAGTATCACCTCATTTAGCTTCTTTTTTCCTAGCAATACTTCTGCCATCGTAGCATCTAGCTGCATCTTCTCGATACCAAGCCCACTTGTTGCGTTACCCTGAGGATCAAAGTCTATAAGTAGTGTTTCGTGACCTAATCGTGCCAGATAGTATGCCAAATTAATAGATGTTGTCGTTTTACCGACACCACCTTTTTGATTTGTCACTGCAATTACCGTAGCCACGTTTGTACTCTTTGTTTCCCTCTCTTGTTCTCACTCAATTGTACCACAAGCACCATAAAAAATAACTCTCCTTTCGATAGAAGAGTTATTCATTTCCATTACACTACTTGATAGAGGTGATCTCGATCTTTGAGTACTTCTGGCGGTGACCAGTTTGGGTGTTTACGCGCTTCTTGCTCTTGTAGCGAATCACGCGTACTTTCTCGCCAGCGACTTTCTCGTCGACGACTTTTGCCTTCACCTTGACACCCTTTACCGTAGGTGTGCCGACCGTAGTCTTATCACCATCGATTACGAGGAGTGCGTCGAGATCGAGCTCTTTTGTGCCTTCAGGGAGGAGGTCCACCATGAGGGTCTCTTTTTCGCTGGCAAGATATTGCTTACCACCGATTTTCACGACTACTTTCATAAAATTCCTTTAGTTGTTAGCTAATCAACTACCAATTGTAACAGATGTAGTGCTGTTTTTCAAGAGGTTTATAGATAACTTATAGATCACCTAGCACTACCCGATTGGCGTAGAGCCAACCTTCAGGGTTGCCAGCATCTAGATAGATGCCACTTGCCTCGCCCACAATCAATTTCTCGCCACCAGCTACGTAGGCATTGATCGCATCGGTGATTTCGTACTCTCCGCGCACCGAGTTTGCCGGTAGCGTCCGAGCCAGCTCAAAAACCGCCTTGTCAAAGAGGTAAAAGCTCGCATTATTGAGATTACTTGGGGCATCTTCTGGCGCTGGCTTCTCGACAATCCGTACAAACGCGTCATCAGCGCCCTTTTCAATAATCCCATACTTCGACACATCACTTTGTGGCACAGGTACGCCCAGCAGCCCAGACGTTGCACCACTCGCTTCTACTAGCTCGATCAGATCAGCAGCGTTCGATCCCCCATCATCACGCAAAAAGAATTGATCACCCATAATTACTAGCGCCGACTCATTGTCAGCGATAAACTCGCTCATTAATCCAACCGGTATACTCGTACCATATCCGCCTGTACTTGGTTGCGTGATGAAGTGTATCCGGGCACCCGAGAGCGGTGCGACCAATGGCAGCTTGTCTTCTTTCCCCTGTCGCTTCAGGTAATCATTGAGTTGAATATTACTACGATAATAACTTTGAATCTGTGTACTCTGCTCGCCCACGACAAAGTAAATGTCGGTGATTCCCGCCTGCAAGACGTCCTGCACGACGAAATCTATCACTGGGCGCGTGCCGATAGGCAGCATGCATTTTTCGATTGCTTTGGTGATAGGCAGCATGCGAGTGCCCCACCCAGCTACAGGTATAATCGCTTTGGTAATCTTCATACTTCTAGTATGGACTATTCTTCGTCGTCCGCAAAATCAAACCACGTTGGGTCACTACGTAGGTCTTGCTGTACGCCACTCCAGAACTCACCGAGCTCAGTGGCATCAGGCGCAGGAGTCAACACCCACGTTTCTTCTTTGCTATCCTCTATCGCACGCATTAGCTCATCGCTATCGTCACTCTCAATAGGCTGTAGCACTACTGGTGTGGATGATTCAAATCGTGGGAGGTGGAAATGTTTTGGTATATGAAGCATTTTTGTTTTTTATGGTATTATATGTCTATTTAAGCACAAGTGGTCTAGAAAGTCAATACACTAGCATTGTACAAGGTACATTTTTAGGATATAATAGTACAGTTATCCTTCCCGTCTATGAGAGGACCGAGTCACGATGCATGACATCTATGTGAGACTTGCGATCATGCTGATGTTGCTGCGCGAAAGAGTTTGGTATGGTATGCGTTATATATACCGATACTGCATCAATCGAGTATACCGCGTTTACATCAATATGAAGTTCCTACTCCTAGCCGCGTTCATCACCCTGTTTCGACCGCACCACATGCCCCGCAACAGGCAAACCTTTTATCTGACGCTAAACGGTCTGTGGATGAGTTACGAAGCTGACCGTATGTTTGGCTGGTGAGACAGCACTCTGCCGCAATCACTCCCGAGTGACTGCGGCATTTTTATTTGGAGATTATCGCGAGCCACTTAGTGTGTCGGCTATTTTTTGCCGAGCACTCGTGACAGTCTGCTCATCGGGTATCATCACATACAGTGGCTGCGCTCCCATACTGTACGTCGTACTCGTCGCACCCGCACCATCAACACTGATCGACTCCACGCTCCAGCGACTTTGCGCGTCCAACTGGTGGTTTGCTAGCTTAGTGAGGTTACTCTGCCCTATGTTTGTCTGTACCGCACCCTGCACTGCAGTCAGTATCCCCTGATAATTCAGTACGTTCTTTGGATTATTCATCTTGGCGACAAACCCACCAGCGTTTCATATAGCTTTACAGCTGCAGCTGGTGACTCGTACACAACCCTCGCGCGTAGTGCAATCTCTAACTACCTATCAGCAACAGGTACTACACTTACTGGAGTACAGCGTGTCGCTGCTGAATCTCAACTAGTAGCTACCGCAGCGGCAAGTGACCTATCTGTCGGACAAGTAGTCACATTTGACCCGCAGACTATCAAGCGTACAGTCACTGCAGCTACGAGCCTATCTGATGCCGAACTGTCTGCATGGCAGCCATACGCCACTCTCGCAGGACTATAAGCTTACCAAGTTTATTCCGTACATTCGCCTAAAACACGATACTCGCTTGCCACCCCAACACGAGGAGTGTGGATGGGAGTTAACTCCCTATTCCCTAGCTCTATCCAGGTCATCAGTAGCTATAAACTCGAATACCCCGAGTAAGTCGGGATATGGCAGTGTTGTTAATAATAAAAATGACCAGACCTACAGTCTTAAAAGTTTGATTTTATAGTGAATACATTTTTTAATTATAAGCGGTATCACCCCAGTATATTTTTGACAACAGGAGCGACAATTGTCCTTTTTGAGTATCGATCCACTTCACTACCAACAGAAGTCAATTGGCTACACCCCCTCTCTACAGTAGCCTCGTAGTCGACCACTATTCACTCAATGTATTTCTAAAATAGTAAACGTAAGGATGATATAAAGTTGACTATATAGCTATTAAGTTATAGAATGAATATATGAATACGATGTCCCGTCCTACAAATGGAAAACTAATCTACGATATCATTCCACCTAAGGCTGTTTTAGCTTCGCGTGCAAGTACCAGCGCGGCCCGTCCAGTAGCCCATTTGCCAGCAAAGAAACCACTCTTATACGCAGACATACTGGCTGAGCTAGCTAGCTTCCCAGATTTCCAAGAGCCAAAGTTGCTTATCACTCGAAAAGATACTTCCTCGACCAAGAAAGAAACTTTGCGCAAGCTAGCTATAGTGTCCTGGCAGGCGGCTAATGATTTCATCCGAGATATTAATTGGCGAGCAGGCATCCCAGCGGGTCGATTCGTGATTTTCAGCGCAATCTTGTTCATCTCGATGACGGCATCATTTACTACACTAAAGGCTCTCTCTGAAGGTAGTTCAAATACTGCACAGGACTCAAAGCCTAGCTCGGCCGAGAAAGTCCACTCAGACACCGTAAAGCCAGCGACAGCCCAATCGACCGACACGACTTCGAAAGAATCAGCTACCACACCAGCGGCTAATCCTACGGCGGCGACCACCGCACCAACTCAATCTAGCGAGACTACGCCTGTGGTACAATCGACACCCCAGCAAAGCTCTACTCCTCAAACCAGTACGCAACCTACCGGAGAGTCTACTACAGGAACTACCTCGGGGACCAACTCGGGGACCAATTCTGGCACTGGAACCACTTCGGGAACCGGTTCTGGTACTAGTTCCGAGCCTAACACTAACCCCTCCTCAGAGACTACCCCGCCGTCGGAAACAACTCCTACTCCATAGACTGAAGTCTCAAATCGTAAAATACAGTTGATTTTTTTATAAATATATGTTAATATAGTTATATTGGAGTATTTTAGTGATTCTTACGGGTCACTAGATGCCCAGCTAAGGAGTAATGAGATGTTAGTGAAAGATATTCAGACCGTCAACGAACTCGATACGAGGATTACAGATCTTATCGAGCAGCTTAATGGTTTATTTAACCAAAGACTAGAGATTATTACAGATACCGATACCCCTCAGGCTATCCCTGAGAGCAGCAGTGGCTTTGCGGATATCGACATAGACTTGAGTACAATAGACCTCAGTCTAAGTTAATTCCCCGCTCTTCGTCTTTGCACTCCGACAAAAGCATAGCACCAACCGAGGTGCTATGCTTTTTTGAGTGAAACCTGCAACCCCTGACCCTCGATGGTCGCTTCTGAGACAAAACCATCCGATACTTCGCCGATAGTTTCAGCCAGCGTCTCGGATTTGATTGTCTCGCCATGCTCTGCGATTGCTTGTTCAAGGTCCTCGGATTCAGTAGTAAATTGTAGATTAATTCTATCGTCAACATTGAGTCCGGCATTCTTGCGCACCGCCTGTACATGGCGAATCACTTCACGCATCAGGCCTTCGCGTTTCAGTTCGGGAGTAAGTAGCTCGTCGATCGCTACGTCGTCACCCAACTTTACTTCTTTGACATTGAGCTCTTCTAGTAGGATGCCGGGCGTATCGATACATTCACCAAATGTTGGCACGGTAACGCTAGCAAGTGGCCGACGAACCTTTAGGCCGGCTCGCGCACGGAGACTAAGTCCTTCGTTTACGTATGTACGAACTTGTTCCATTTCGTCGAGCACCTGCTGGTCTACCGCGTAGTTTGTGGGCCAGTCGAGCAAATGGACCGACTCGGTGCCGCCAAGGTTTTGATAGAGCTCTTCGGCGAGAAATGGCGTAAATGGCGCCAGAATCATCGACAGCTTCAGTAGTACATAAGGCAACGTGCGATACGCATCTGCTTTGTCGCCGTCGTCATCGCTCTTCCAGAAGCGACGGCGGCTACGACGTACATACCAGTTGCTGGCGTCTTCGATAAATGGCAGTATGTCGCTCATAGCCTCAGGAATATTGTAGTCATCCA
>JBASZO010000006.1:0-24044 GCA_049660945.1 Saccharimonas sp. (SeqCode) | reverse complement strand
GTGGGGTGTGGAAAACTTGTGCAAACAAAGTGCTTGCGGTTATTGCCATGTCATAGTATGCTAAAAACACAAACAAACAGGTGCAAAAGAGTCCCCGGGAACCCCCTCAGACCTCCATGTCCGGAGGTCTGGACCCAGGGGCTTTTTTATTTCTCCTGATTTTTCCACTTGCAAATGAAAATCCCGCCTCTATTCGGGCGGGTTAGGTAGTCGTCTCACAACACTTCATCCGAAGGTGTTGGGGCGGTAGCGGTAACACGGGAGCGCGGATCCTGATACTCCCGCCTCCACTCGGGCGCGGCGAGATGCTTGATGGTGAACGCTTGTCCGATATCGTTATAGCTTTTCGCCATTGCCGTCAAGACCGTAGCATAATCACGGTCGGTCCGTACGACATACATCATGGTCCCTGGAGCAAACGACTCTTCTACAAACAGGCTCGTGTACTCATCGTCCGACACCTCCAGCGGGGAATCACCTCGCCGACATGCATCTATGAGTCTATCGGTCAGGGTGGTTGCGAGTTTCCAGAGTCGCAGAGTGTGATGCTGGGGGACATCGGGGAACTCCACTTTAAGCCGTTCTGCCAGCGCTTCACGTTCGGCTTGCTGAGTAGCCGCCATGACTACACTCCAGCGCGCTTTTCGTTGACGCTCTCGGATCGCTGCAACACGTTCTGCGAGCACATCGGGCGCAAAGGGCATGATAACCTCCGATTGGTAGGTACTTCTACGGATAGATATGCTAATTATAGCATTTACAGTGGAAATAGCAATATTCGCGAGGTGCGACATGGTGATATAATAAAAGAATTATGGGTAGTATCATTTCTGTCAAAGACCTCGTCAAGGAATACGACGGCAAGCGTGTCGTCGACGGCATTAGTTTCGAGGTCAAAAAAGGTGAAATATTTGGCATACTCGGGCCAAATGGCGCAGGCAAGACCACAACACTGGAGATGCTCGAGGCTTTGCGCCCAATCGATGGTGGCTCAGCAACGATTAGCGGTGTCGATGTAGCGAGCAATCCTTACAAGATTCGTGGACTCATTGGCGTGCAGCCACAAACGCCAAACTTCGAGGAGAAGACGAAGTTGACCGAGCTTATAGAGTTCTTTGCGGCGACCTATGGCGAGCGAGTCGATGCAAAGAAGTTCCTCGAGGATGTACAGTTGCTCGAAAAGGCAGATAGCTACCCAGAGAACTTGTCGGGCGGTCAGCGTCAGCGTTTCAGTATCGCTGCTGCACTTGTGCATGATCCAAAAGTATTCTTTCTCGACGAGCCGACCACTGGACTCGATCCACAGGCGCGTCGCAACCTCTGGCAACTTGTCCAGGAGGTTCGCGATCGCGGCGTCACGGTCGTCATGACTACACACTACATGGATGAAGCCGAGATACTCTGTGATCGCATAGCCGTCATGGACGGTGGCCAGATCGTGGCGCTCGATACGCCAAAGAACCTCGTCAAAGCACTGCTCAAAAAAGGTTTCAAAAAGCCACAGCATGTCGAGCAGGCAAACCTCGAAGATGTATTTATCGACCTGACCGGAAAGGAACTACGGGACTAATATGCTAGACAAACTTAGACGAGCCTTTTTACCTGTTCTCGTATTTGCAAAGATCGATACCCGACGACTCTTTCGTGACAAGATGGCGATATTTTTCACCTTCCTGTTCCCGCTCATCTTCCTCTTCATCTTTGGGGGTATCTTTGGTCGTAGCGGTGACGTATCGTTTAATGTCGCGCTGATCAACGAGTCAGACAGTAAGTTCTCGCAAGAGTTCGTCAAACAAGCAACTGACGATAAAGTACTCAAGGTAAATGAAGACATCAAAACGATCGATCAGGCAAAAGACGCCATGAGTCGTAGTCAGATCGATGCAGCGATCATCTTGCCAGCGAACTTTGGCGACGTGCAACAGGGGCAGCAATACCCAAGTGGCCAAGCAAAAGTACTCTACGCGAAGAATAACGAGCAGAGCGGTCAAACGCTCACATCGGTACTGCAGGGCATCTTCAAGGGGATAAATAAGGGCTTTGTCGGTGAAGCGCCACAGCCATTTACAGTGGTGAGTGAGTCGACTGGCAAAGCAGGGCTATCCAACTTTGATTATCTCTTTGCCGGGTTGATAGGATTCTCCATCCTTGGTATGGGGCTATTTGGCCCAACAAGTGTCTTTCCGCGGCTCAAACAGCGTGGTGTGTTACGTCGCTACCACACCACTAGTCTAAAGGTGTGGCAGTTTGTTGTGGGCAATATTCTCTCAAACTCTGCAGCGGCACTCCTCTCTGTTGCGTTTATGATTACCGTCGCGCTGTTGGTACCATTCTTTGACGTGCACTTGCAGGGTAATCTGATCGAGTTGGCGCTATTTGTGATACTTGGCGCTATCGTGATATTCGGTATTGGTCTGTCTATAGGCGGCTGGGCAAAGAACGAGAATCAAGCGGCTCCGCTCTCGAACCTCGTATCGTTTCCGATGATGTTCCTCTCGGGTACATTCTTTCCACGCTTTCTCATGCCAGAATGGCTCCAGACCGCGTCTGGATTCCTACCACTGACGCCATTTATCGACGGTGTGCGTATGATTATGGTTGAGGGCAAGCACCTCATCGATATCATGCCACAGGTAGGTATGCTCGCTCTGTGGGGGTTGATCATCTATGCGATCGCCTTCAAGGTCTTCCGCTGGGAGTAGGTTGACTCATCATGTAGCTTATGCTATAATTAATGTATGAGAGTTGAATTTATGCCAACTGGTCGCGATTTTGTTGATCCGAATGGTAATCTTCGACATATTTCAGACTTTATACCGTCTATGCTCGAAGAGGATGCACCTCAAGAGACTGTCGTCGAGGGTGGTGTACTGACGGCAGGACAGGCAGCAGATGTACTCCTGTGGCTACACTCCGGACTCAATTCACATGAACGAGCACGTGGGTACCGCGATAGCGTAGGTCTTGGGCGTGCCGCATGGCAAGCTAGCTCACGTAATCCGCGTGATTTCGTAGCAGGTATGGACAAGCCTCTTTTGACATCCAAAGAAGCAGCTGCGGCACTCGATGCAGTTCAAGATCGATAGTTTGATTACTTATTTTGGTGGGGGCGGCTGGACTTGAACCAGCGACCAACAGGTTATGAGCCCGCTGCTCTAACCACTGAGCTACGCCCCCATCCAAAATAAATCATCAAACTTCTTTTCGTACCTCCGTACGTCACTAAGTCCACAGTATAGCATATTCTCTCGAGTGCCGACAGTGGTACAATAAGACATATGAGCATAACCGATATCCGCAAACGACTGGTGCATTTTTGGCGTGTGTATGGCACGTTAAACAACATCGTCATGGCGGTGGCGCTCGTTATTGCTACAGGATGGGCGTGGGGCTCGGTATCGATGATCCAGACGAACTTCAATGCGCAGAAATCACTCGACGATCAGCGCCGGCAATTAGCACTGACACAACTCGAGGTAGACACTCTGCAGTACCAACAGAACTACTACAAAACCGATGAGTACAAAGACCTAGCAGCGCGCAAAGACCTAGGGCTTGCAAGTCCTGGCGAAGACGTATTGCTGCTGCCGCCAAACACTCTGGCAGTCAAAGACGCCGATGCTGCCGATACTAGCAAGGCTTCGTTGCAATCAAGTGGTACAAGTCGGGTGATCGAGAGCAACTTTGATCAGTGGATGAGCTTTTTGACTGGCGGTATGGCAGGAAAACAAGGCGAGGAATAGGGTATTGCGAAACTTGTCGCAATCTGATACAATAATTTGAGTATTGTGAGGTGAATAACCTCCATATATACAACTTTGACGCGGGGTGGAGCAGCCCGGTTAGCTCGCTTGGCTCATAACCAAGAGGTCGCAGGTTCAAATCCTGCCCCCGCTACCAAGATAAAATCCCTCATCCTCGGATGGGGGTTTTATCTTGGTAAGTGAGTTGATTGAACTTGCGACCTCAGAGGTCGGAGGTGAGGAGCGAACGTCTTCGCTCCGCAAGGAAATGTCACAGATGGACTATGTTCATCTGCCTGACTTTCGGGGTCGCGGAACGTGACCAAATCCTGCCCCGTTAGGAATGACTTCGAAGGCTCATTGGAGTCTTATTTGTGTGCAGCACGTTCTTTAGGGCGGACCAGCTTCTTTATGTAGAACAGTTAGTCTATAATCAAAGAGTCTTGATGTAACAATTAGTAATAAGACCAACAAGTCTTTTGTTTGAACCGTAAAAGCGGCAACCATTCGAAAGCATTTAGGTTCAAACCTGATTGTTGCGTCTAGACAACCCTAGAATGGTTGTCGTTTTTAATTTAAGCAAAGGGAAGAGTGAGATGATTATCTTTTATATTATCCAGGGCATACTACACGCGTTCATATCAAGTAAGACAGCTTTTGGGAAAGCATTGGACATCGCCGTGCTCATTGTATCCTTACTGGTTACGTTAACCGTTAGTGGGTGGAATATGCTTTGGTTGCCGTTTGTAGTTCTAATCATTGGCGGTGGAGTTCTTGGGGCGTTTGTAGATGCTGCACGCGTAAAAGGAGGCCGCCAGTAATGTCCCTTAATATGGTATTCTGGACCATTGTTATCACGGTATTCTATGTGGGCATTTTCATTGGATGTGCGAAGGATATGAAGATACGAGGCTTTAAGGCGGAAGATAAGAAGACTCTTATTGGTCTAACTTTCTTCTACATAGCCGTCTTAGTGGGTATCTGGGTTGTATATCCTGAAGGTTGGTTTTAATTTAATAAAAGTCTTCTAGTTTTAGAGCTCAGTACTTTAATCCTAGAATTAGAGAAAGTATTATATATTTTTTTGTATATACTTTTATACAAAAGCCTATACTTTTCTCCGATATCGCGATACAATATGAGGTAGATAATATTCATGAATGGCGATAATGGATATAGGGGTAGCCTTAAAATCGTACTAACCGCCTAGTATGCGGTTACTTTTAGTCTCCAAGAATTCGATAGAGATTTTGAGTAGCTGCCTACGCAACTACGCTCAGACGAAAGTTTGAGTTTCAATGGAAGTAAACAGAGCCCCCGTCTTATGACGAGGGCTTGTTTATTTGGTGTGCTAGGCTCACGTAGCACAACGCTCTTATTACCAGGTGCGGCTAGGGCTCTTAATCCACTCCACGACATTATTGTCCATCTTTTGCCAAGCGCAATTATGCTTGAGCTGTGAAACAAAATATTCGTCGTTAGGGTCTCCTGCTTTGTGTAACTTGTCGACCCAATCGGAGGGTGAGAGGCTAGTGTCAACTAGCCATACAGAACCTTGAGGGTGTGCCCATGAAGAGGCGGTTTTGAGTGTTTTAATGATATTGTCATAATCACGTCCAGGATTATGCAAATCATATGCGACGAGTAGTACCATATAGATTTTCTCCTTGTTAAAGTACTTTTTTACTACACTTAACCTACCACGTGTGAGCCCGAGTGTGGTGTGGGTGTAATTTTTATTTGGCAGGAGACGCAGGGTTGTTTACCTGCAACGCCGTCATATTTTGAGTTACAATGGAAATTTGAGACTTTGTTTTTTGACGTTGTACCTTGGTTGCCAGACCAGTGCCTTAGTTCGAGCCAGCCTCCCAGAAATTTTGGTGTAACCTTATACCCCTTGAGTACCCTCACTTGATATAAGAAAAAGTCTACACCATCCGAGGGATGTAGGTGCCCTGCAGTGGGGCTTCTACTCCTTTGGGAGTTCGTTGGTACTACTACCTACGCTCCCTCGAATGTTATAGACTTTTAAGCTGCATATGACCGGTACCACGCGGTATTTATGAAGGTTCTGTACTTATTATAACACCATATATACGTTACGTAAGCGCTTTAATCATGTTTTATACACAACATGTAGCGTATATGCATTTAAAATACTTATGTTTAACGCTAAATGTAGCGTGTCACTTAATTAACTATGATAGTGAAGTATGTTGTAATAGTTCTAATTGCTTACCATTGTCTTTCTAACAGATAGATTTTGTAAAGTTCTTTATGGATGAGGTTCCACTGTAAAGCCACTTGGGCTTTGAAGATAAAATCCCTCATCTTCAGATGGGGATTATCGGATAATAAAGATTGACCCGTGACCATAAAAGTCAGAGCATTACATAGCGCACAAATTGCGATCTTACTTCACAGTCCAATCCATGAGCCTAAAAGGCTAGAAGGTAATGTGTTCTGACGATATTCCCACTTCCTTTAATCCTTTAAGTAGGTGTCTACTCAAGAGCTGGATTGGTCCTGCTGTGCCATGGAGTCAGAGTCGGCTTGTGGACCTTCTGCGGTTTGCTTTACTGCTTCCCGGACGGCATCATTACTCTTACGAGCTCTAATCTTTTTGAAAATATTCCTTGATGAGTATCGGGACTTGAGCCATATAATGAGTAGTATTACTCCGATAATGACTGTTACTATCGCTGTCAGCAAGAAGAAGTTAAACACCCTGTCATCTTCTATCTTGGTAGTAAGTAAAGTAATAAGAAATGAAATAAACACAGAAAGTAGTGCAACGGAGAAGTTGAGATAGTTCGAGTTCGGTGTTCCCATTTCAATCATATTTAGTTCATCTTCAGTAATTTGATATACCTGGATGGAGCCAAGTCGAGCAATATCTACCGTTATCTCACCTTCGTTGGTCGGGTTCTTTTCATTAGTCATATCAGAGGTGTCTCTTGAGCCAGTCGTTACTTGCTGCCACATTGCTCCATGCAGCCACTACGCCGGATTTTATTACCATTACGCGGTCATCAGTGTTTTTAATCGGGAGTAACTCATCCCTTATTGTTGACGCCGATTTGGATGAAAGAATTACAAAGGCAGAGTCAGTTATTTTGCCCCAGCCGTTATAAGTACGTAAATAGCTGCGAATCGCAATGGCTTTCGTTTTGCTTTCAAAGATGACTATGTATGTTTGCTCTATGTATAGTGATTATAACATCAAGGGTGCAGTAAAGGAGAGTGCTGGGGTAGAATTATTATTAAAGCCGGCCCCTGCAGGTAGAACATTAAAACCTCCTAACATAGTGGCTCACTGTAGGTAAGACTTCAGCGGTAACGTACTTGGTCTTGACCACCCCTCCCTCCAGGTGTACTCTAAAAATAGAAGTAGGTTCAGCGGGGCTATATCAGTCCGTCCATGCGGTTGCTTCACTAAATAATAATGAGTCATTCGACTGTTAGTTTAGTGAGGAGCCGTATTTTTGTTTCTCACTGATAGTAGGGCGAATGACAAAGAGAGGAGTACGAAGTATGCAAACGTCAAGACGAGGGAGTATAGAGAGCGGGAACAGTTCGGCTATATGTCAGAAATGGGAGGAATCGGAGCGCGGATGGGGGACACGACCTGACGGATTTTCGCTCCACGTGTCAGTGCAAGCGCTTGAGTCATTTATATGGCAGGTATACGAAGCACGGGCAGAGGTAGCTGCTGTTCCTGACGAATATGATCGTCCTGATGGAACTCCCTATGGAGCGCAGGTGTCGGAAGAAGTCTATAACGATTTGGTTGCGCAAGGTGGCTCTCGTCGGTACTTCAACGACTACGCTACCCCGGCTGGTGGAATCGACGGGTGGCTGTCGACACTATAGTGCCGGTTCTGGTCCTAAGAGAGGAAATGCTCGCTTTGCCGCGTGTGACAGGTATAGCTTTTCAAGATATTCAACATTTGTTTGATTAATCGGTGAGGTAGGTGTTTCGCCAAGCTTCTGACGTAGAAAATCGTCTACTTCGTCAAAGGTCAGTGCAGCGTATTCTTCGGTACGCCCGCAGTCGATATCGGCTCGGCGACTAGAGTTGATAATCTCGTCTGGTATGCCGATATGCTCACAAAAGCGAACGCAGTCTGATTTCCATACTCCAGCAAGTGGCAAGGTCATAGCCAGACGGCTGGCGTTACTGTAGGTACCGAGTAGGCGCTCAGTTTTCGTATGCGATCCGACGAGAACGAGATTATCGCGGAGCGCTCGCTCTAGGCAGTAGGCCCAGCGCGTTACTTCTGGGTTGTTAGTAGAGAGATCAGTCTGAATATAGTCAACAGTTCCGACCGATTCGAACCATTCACTGCAGCGCAAACTTGTCCCAAAGTACATACCACGTACGCGACCAGGTAGCGCTTGGTTGCACAGCCAGAAGCAGAATGCACTATCACTCCCGCCACTTACCGGAACAAGAACATCCATATCGGTGGGGATGGTTGCCGCAATCCATTGAATGATTGAGTTGAGATTCACGCTGTTCCCCCGAGAATAATAGGGTTGCCAGAAAGCTGCCGCCCAGGCGTCGTACATAGATAGGCGACGGTTTCAGCGACATCCTCTGATCGAAGGATTTCTCGTAAGGGGCTTTGCTTAGCTATGATGCTGCGAGCTTCATCGGTAGTGATGCCTTTGCGAGCTGCAAGCGAAGTGATGCTGCGGTCTGTCATAGCTCCTTCGATGAAACCGGGGCAAAGAATTTGCACGGCAATTCCATGTTTACCATACTCAAGTGCCATGGATTTCCCTAATCCGACGAGTGCGTGCTTTGATGCAGTGTATGCGCTATCATAGGCGATACCGCGGAGGCCTGCAACACTCCCAATCAAGCAAATTGTACCATGATGCTGGGCTATCATTGACGGAATAACCGCACTCGACCAGCTATGGACGCTAGTCAGATTGGTAGCAAGAACGGCAGCCCAATCATTGGCGGGTACTTCATGTGTCTTGCTCGATTTGCCGATTCCGGCATTGCATATGAGTACTTCGGGCGTATAACGATTCTGCGCCAGCAGTGCCAGACACGCATCGAGTGTACTTTTGTCTCTGACATCACCACAAATAGCCTCCGCGCGTCCGTCTTTTGCCTCAATGAGTGACCTAGTGGTCTGCAGTGGGACACCAGTCCGCCCAATCAGGACGACTGGGTAATCACGAGCAAGGCGAATCGCTATCAACCTACCAAGGCCGCGTCCTGCTCCTGTGATGATTGCACACTTAGTGTATTTCATACACTTTATAATACATCATACTATATATGCATGTCAAATTTGAGTAGAATTATTAGTTTGTGGAGGCAGCTGTGCGTAGTATCGCTTCGGCATCAGCCCGATATGAGGGTGGGCCGACGGGAGTACCGCCAGTGTCGAGTGGTAAGAAATATTCGTCGTTCACTGGGTATAAAAAGCCAATTGTAGTACCGTCGTCTGCAGTGATTGGTAGTGCGGCAGAAGTGTCATACATACTATTTGACCAATTTTCCGGCAGCAACCCGTACGGCTTCACTCCAGCTAAGGAAAGCGTGGGGGGTCTCGGCGACATCTTTGGCGGTCAGCTTGTGTTTGACTGCAAGCGTGAGCTCATGAATTATCTCAGCGGCATGCGGTGCGACGACGGTCGCTCCGAGGATCGTTCCTTTTTTGTCGGTAACTATCTTGACGAACCCATCGCGGAAGTCACTCGTATTGCTACGTGCGATGATGTTGAGCGGTGCTAGTGCAGTATTGATATGCAAATCACGCTTGAGGCAGTCGTCTTCGGTTAGCCCAACAGTTGCGATGCCAGGGTGAGTGAAGGTAAGTCGTGGGGTAGCAGTATAGTCGGGAGTAAGCTGGCTTTTGCTAAACAAGTTGTGCGCAGCAACGCGACTTTCGAGGAGTGCGGTGTGCGTATGACTGCTATTGCCCAGTACATCGCCTGCTGCATAGATATGGCGTGCAGAAGTCTGTAGTTGTTCATTTGTCTTTATGCCAGTTGGGTCGTAGGTGACACTGGCGTTTTCGAGGCCAAGGTCGGTCGTAGGAGTGCGGCCGGTGGCTATCAGGATGTCATCGACACGAATGGATTTTTCGATACCCCCGCGTAGGAATGATACGCGGTAGCCCAAGCCATCGCGAACAATCGCAACCGTGCGTGTCTGTGTGAGCGATGTGATGCCTTTTGTCTCGAGCAGTAGGCGCTCCATGAGTGTTCCTACTTCTTCCTCCTCCTTTGGAAGTATCCGCGCCGCTACTTCTGCGAGGTATACCTTTGTTCCAAATATAGCGAGGAGCTGAGCGATCTCAACGCCTATCGTCCCAGCGCCAATGATATAGATGCTCTTTGGAGGGCGAATTGCCTCGAGAACACTGCGAGGTGTCAAGTATTTGACATCTTCGATACCAGGAATATTTGGCGCTACCCAGTGCGAACCAGTAGCAACCAAGAAGCGTTCTGCGCTTAGGTGTTTACGGTTGACCGAGACCTCATGAGGCGAAATAAAGTGCGCTCGCCCCGAAAAAGTATCGATACTCTGTGATTGGTAGAACTTGCGGTTGTCAGCTGCACCGGTTCGCTTGACGGCTAGCTCTTTCCAGGCGCGTAGGCTAGGGTAGTTGTAACTAAGTGTATTTGATCGCAGCCCAAATCGTGCGCCGTGGCGTGCCTCATCGTAGAGTTGCGCGGCGTGGAGTAGTGCTTTTGTAGGCACGTCGCTCCAGTTCGGAGAATCACCACCAAATGTATCAGCCTCGATAATAGCAACTCGTTGACCATCGCGTGCGGCAATAGTTGCCGCAGCAGAGCCGCCGGCACCGCTGCCGATAACGATCAGGTCATAGTCGAAATGTTGTTTTTTGGCCATGGCAGTAGAATGCTCCTTATATGATTTGTTTGTAGTGTTTGTATAGGTAGGCTGCTTCGGGATGAAGGGTATGGAAGGCTTTAGCGGCTCGGCTGCGGATATCGGCACTGGTGACTTCTGACTTATCCCGACACCACACGATCACAATGTCACAGACGCGTCGTGAAGTATCGTCGGCATGGCCGTCGAGGCTACGCAGGCTTGCGCAGCTCGCGTAGATGCTAGCGTATAACTTGCCAGGATCGAATGGCTCGGTAGCACGTTTGCCTCCGCGCTTAACGACATCTACCGAAAGCCCCATCTAGTTGCCTCCGGCGACCGCTACTGTCGCGACAATTTCGTTGACGTAGATATAGCCACTCAGAACAAGTAGTCCACACCCAGATATGAATTGCAAGAAGCGCTTGTTTGACTCTCGCCACTCTTGGATGTGGGTGAGTTTGCGACCACTGCCAATGAGTACGCTAACGACGATCATTCCGGCGCTTGCAATGGTAACGTAGATGAGAGCAGCAGGTATTTGCCATACAGCAGGGAGGGTCACGATAGCGAGCGAGGCGGTTATGACAGGTAGTGCGAGAAAGATAATCTCTGCAATTACTCCAGTCAGCCCAAGACTAAATGCTTCGGCGGACAGTGTCGTTGCCTGAATGCGCTCATGTAGTACTCGTGCAAGTGGTCGAGGGAGCCATAGGGAAGTGCCATCACCTCGCCGATAGTAAAATATCCACACAGCAACACCTACTATTACGAGTGCGCCCGCGATAAACTCCCATACAAATGTCGGGACGCCGTTTCGGAAGAGTGCTGAGCTCGTGTAGGTCATGCTGCTAATCAATAGCATCGTCATGACTATTGTGCCCCCTAAGAATGCACCAACCATTCGCAGTGAGTGTCCACTATTGAGGCGCTTACCTCCAGCATGACTACTGAGTAGCGTAACCATACTCACGCCGAGCTGAAAACTAGCGTGGATGAGCGCTGCCAATGCGACGATGCTGAGTGCGGTGTACGTATTCATGTTTGTCTGGAAATATAGAATCCCTCTAATGGTAATTTATACCATAAGCGGAGCAGGGAAGTCAAAGGGAAGGTGACAGATAGACGACTCCCCTGCTCTGCTGGAGCTGATTTTCTGAGAGGAGAGCGGGGTAGTGAAATAGTATCGTAAAATGCTATTGCTTTTTTTGGAAATGTGTGCTATATTAAGTACATAAGCCAACAAACATAAAAAGAAAGCAAAAAAACTAATCATGAACAACACAACCGACACCCTATCGGCAAATCTTACTGATGCATTTGACCTCGCTAGCTGGAACAAGCCACGTTCAATCACCGAGCTGCGATCATTTGTAGCTGCTCGTGAAGATGCACTCGATGTCGAAGATTTTGACTTTTAGTCATTTCCGTCCCCGTACTACAATATGCTAGGGATCTCCTCTCAACTCTTTCACGCAAAACCATTATGCTACACTGATAGGTAGATAAATGACGAAGGAGATGTATGGATACGCCAAAGGTACCTACCGAGCAGGACGACCAGGGCATACAGGCGACAGATAGTACTGTCGCGGCACAGACAGCAGAGACGAGTAGCGAGGTTTCGTCGCCTCCGTCGGTCATCGTACCACCAAGCCCTCCGGCTGCGTCTTCAGAGGCTTCACAGAATAATCCTGTGACTCTTGTGTTGCAGTGGCTTACCTATGCTTTTTGGGGATGGTTTGCTTTGGCGGTCTTTTGGCTGTCTATCGCGACAATCACCTATTTTGTATCTGGTGTGGGCGACTCTGATTGGTCTACGATAATCGCTTACCCGGTAGCAGCAACAATCGTCTTGCTGCTCGTAGCGGCTGCTGTCGACTTCTTTTATGCTCGTGTCGAGCCGGCTCATAAGCATGGTGTCGCGACGGCAATTATGGTGATTCACGCGGTTATATTTGCGCTTTGTGGGATTGGAGCCGTCATAGGTATCGTATTTTCTCTTGTGAATATGAGCTTGAGTGCCGGCAGTAGTATGGATGCAGAGGTTGCGCAGATATCACTTCTCGTGTCACTTGTGACACTCTTCGTGTACGCGGTGTTACTTGCGCGCACTCTTTTGGCTGCAAAACTAGCACGTCTGCCTATGATTACATCGGGCGTACTTGCTGCAGTTGCGCTGCTCTTTATCGTCCTTGGATTGACAGGTCCAGTGGCGAATGCTCTATTGACGCGCAATGATCGTCAGCTCGAGTCAGCCCTAACACAGGTGCCAGGGCTGGTGTCGGACTACACACGAACAAACAGCAAACTACCATCATCACTCGGAGACGTTTCTTCGGATGCATCCCTCCTCATAGATGATGACACAAAAGCAGTGCTAGAAAAGGGAGTTATACGCTACACGCCGAACACTAAGCCGGCTAGCGACGAGGATACAGTGACGACACAGGGAATTGACGGTATTTCCCTCGATGAATACAAACAGCGGTTTGATAGCGGTACCAAGACGTACTATTACAGGCTTTGTGTTACATGGGATAGCGAAAAGAGGGTGAATAATAGGACAATCCCCTACCAAACAGATACCCTTGACGAGGGGCAGTATGCGTCATCGGTGAATACCTATAGTCACAAAAAAGGTGAGCAGTGCTACGACTTACAGACGGTAGTATACGGCGATAAGTAGAGTCATGGATAAGCCCAAGAAAAAACGACCATCTATAAAAAGGTGATCGTTTTTTCTTGGTAGCAGCGACTGGAATTGAACCAGTGACCTTAGGCTTATGAGTCCTACGCTCTAACCAACTGAGCTACGCTGCCTCGTCAGAACGGGCTTTGACTATTCTGTTTCGCCACTTATTTCTTGCGAAAAAGTGCCAAACCACCATAGTTACGTCGTTCTTTCTCTCGATTTGTTAAAGGGTTTTAACAAATCGTGGTCGCGATGCGACCTGCAAAACGCATTATAGCAGAGGTAGCTGAGTATTTCTAGGGGGTACTGGAGGTGTGTTGTAAAATACGCCAAAAAGCGTACTATGTAGGTATAACTATAGGAGAATATCATGCAACAGCTAGCACCAATCGAGCAGTCACTCGCGAAACTATTTGAAGGATTTCCGCATTTGCCAAAAAGCGTGCGTGAATGGATCGCAGATAACATATGGTGGATTGTGATTATCGGTGTTGTTCTAGGGGTAATGAGTATGGCGTGGCTGTTGTTTGCCGCAGCGCTGTTCGGGCCGTTCCTTGTTGGGTATATTGCGGCAACCGCAAGTGTGCAGCAGGGTGCTTTGACATCACTCGTGACAATCATCTCGCTGGCAGCAGGTGTGGTGACACTTATACTTGACGCTATGGCGATTCAGCCACTAAAGGCTAAGCTAAAGCGCGGGTGGAATCTGATTTTCCTTTCGTCACTCATTAGCTTTGCTGCAGGTATCGTTAGTGCGGTGCTAAATGTCAGCTTTGGCGGTATTTTGGGATCGATACTTGGTACAGGTATCACAATGTACTTGTTGTTTGAGCTTCGTGCGTATTTCGGTGGTGCAACACAATCGACAGCAACACACCCTAAGACGACGGATGATTTGACACCACCAAAGCCACCAGTCGCTTCGTAACTACGAAGTAGGTACTACAATAGCGGCCCGTCTCTGATGCTGAAGGAGACTGAGCCGCCGACGTCGCCGGACTACACTTTCACGGCACCGCCACTTGTGCCGACGGTTCCGCCTGCGAGTCAGCAGACGCTGGCCGTGGCGATTGCCGAGCCGTCTCCGCCCAGCTGGGTGCGCGAGCAGCCCGACGGCAGCTTTGTCTGCCATCGTACGGGATTGGTACTCGGCGACCGTGAGGTCCGCGGTGCGGACTGGATGGGCCACTATCGCATGACGCAGTGGCTGCACCAGGAGCCGGTGACCGCCGTCGATTTCGTCGACGATGGCTACTACGTGGAAGGCCTGGGCATGGGAGCGGACGAGTTCGCTTCCATGCCCAGTCTGATGCGGAAGGTTCCTGAATCCACGCTGCTGATTCAGCGTAAGGAGTTTCCACAGTTCGCCGAGCGCATCACCGTGTGTTTGGCGCTGCCTGCTCAGGAATAGCCACTACGGCGAGGGCCCCTGCAATTTGGGGGCTCTCGCCGGTGAGACCAAGTACTTAAGTCGACATGATTTAAGTGTTTAGTATCACTATACTCACGCCAAAAGTAGGCGTATAATAGACAGTACTTCCAGGTGATACTCACTACCCTACTCTGTAGGGCAAGCGTCCCTCACCCTAGGATTCATCAAATCATTTCGTCTTCGGGTCGCTGGTGCTATAGAACGGGCACTTACGAAACGGGCGAACAATCTATAAGAAGCGTTCTCTAAACTAACTATTTGGAGATTTTTGCCATGAATGATGAATTACTATATATCGCTACTCCTCGTAGCACATGCCGCCCGGTTCGTATAGACACAATCCTTGCGAAGCGTATGCGAGAATTCCTATTAGAGCGTCGTCGTAAGGTATGGCAAGCGGAGGGTCGGTAGGTGAACGACGAAGTATTTTTGAACGAGCGAGTCGATATAGTAGCACGGTTTGGCACGGGTTTGAACCCGTGTGAGCCGGTGAAGTTTCGGCGCGCAAACGGTAGGGAAGTTACCATCACAGAGATCGGTCTCCGTCACCCTACGATACAAGGGCGACGTATGGTGCATATGTTTGATGTGACGGACGGTGAGGCGGATTATCGGTTGGAGTTTGATAGTGAGCGACTAACCTGGCGATTAACAATGGAGGGTGATAGAAGGTGAAAGATGAGTACAATACTACTCGCCCGCTGATCATGCATATCGATCTCAATAGTTGCTTTGCGACAGTAGAACAGCAAGCTCGGCCGATGCTGCGAGGTCGGCCGATAGCGATTGTGAACCGTCGGACTGAGCATACGATGATTGTGACAGCGAGCTATGAGGCAAAGCGGCGTGGCGTAACGTTGGGGATGAAACTAAAAGATGCGAAACGCCTATGTCCTGAACTTGTGGGACTCGAGAGTGACCCGCCAAAGTATCGACACGTATACCACAAGCTCCTCGCAATTATGCGAGACTATAGTCCGCATGTTACGATGAAAAGCATCGATGAGGGGGTAATTGATTTTTCTCAATCGCCAGAAGTAGTGCGCGACCGTGATCTTGTAGAGATTGGGCAAGAGATCAAGCAGCGACTACGCGAAGAGATAGGCTGTGCAATGCGTTGCAATGTAGGGATTGGGACGAATCGATTTTTGGCAAAGATGGCCGCGTCGCTCCATAAGCCCGATGGACTAGACGAGCTAACGTCGCACAACATTTATGAGGTGTTCGCGGAACTGACGTTGCAGGATCTGACGGGCATTGCGGCACGCAATGAGCATCGTCTCAATGCCGTTGGTATCTATACCCCACTGGATATGCTCGATGCTGATATGGCGACCTTGCGACTAGCATTTAAAAGCGTACTGGGAGAATGGTGGTATAAACGCCTGCGAGGCTGGGAAGTTGACGATGTTGACTACGATATGAAAAGTTGCGGGCGACAGTACGTGCTCGAGCGTCGAGATCTAAACCATCAGGAAATACAGCAACGACTACATCACCTAGCAGAGGATGTAGGGGCGAAGCTACGACGCCAGGGCAAATGTGCCAGGGGAGTTACTGTCTATGCTCGGCTTTATCCGAGTGGCCGGTGGAAGGCGCACCGGTTGTCTCCCCTACCCTTTTATAGCGATGCTGCAATTTGGCGAATTGCTCGGGAATTATTTGTTGGCGCGCCAAGCGCTATTCGCATGATTAGCGTGACCTGTTATCGGTTGCAGGATAGCGTCGGTGACCAGTTGTGTCTCTTTGGTGATGAGTTGGCGCGTGAGCATTCTATCACCTGGGCAGTAGATGAGGTCAATCAGCGCTATGGTGAACGGGTGGTGCATTCGGCAGATACGCTCGGAACGGGCATGTATATGCGTACAAAAATACCATTTGGGAGCACACGCTACTTATAAAGAGGTATAATGAATGGTATATAGCTATGAATAGTAAAACGATTATTTCTATTTGTGCAGGAATTGGTATGACTCTAGGAGGGTTTGTACCTTGGGTTTTTGGCGATCACGAGATGATTGATGGATGGTCAATACTTGGCGGTATGGTCGGTGGATTTGTCGGTATATGGTTAGGAGTAAAGCTGAGTAAGCAACTGCGATAGTATGGCAAAGTATATTGTTGCGGTAAGTGGTGGAGTCGACTCGGTTGTGCTGCTGGATCTGCTGTCGCGGAGTGAGCATACGCTCGTCGTTGCACATGTCGAGCATGGTATTCGCGGCGAGGAATCTGTTGCGGATGCACGGTTTGTAGAAGCGCTTGCACGTCAGTACAAGCTCCCTTTTGTGTGTAAGTCCCTAGGACTTGGTCCATCGGCCAGTGAAGAGCGCGCGAGAGAGCTTCGCTATGCATTTTTGTTTTCTCTTGCTACCGAACATCAAGCAACGGTCGTCACTGCGCATCATGCGGATGACGTAGTCGAGACGATTGCACTCAATATTCAACGTGGCACTGGCTGGCGAGGACTGACGGTCTTGACGCGTGCTGCGGTTCACCGACCGCTGATTGGTATGACAAAAGCACAACTGTATGACTATGCCGTAAAGATGCGGTTGGAGTGGGTAGAGGATGCAACAAACGCAAGCGATGCATATCAGCGGAATCGATTGCGGCATAAGATCGCGGCTTTACTCTCTGGTGAATCACGACGCGCACTGATGGATTTGCGTGCTCGACAGTTGTCATTACGAGATGCAATTACGAGAGAAGTGGCGTTCTTACTTCCTAAACATAAGGGTTCACGACATTTTCTTGCGCAGATTGACGAGCGCGTTGCGCTTGAGTTGCTTGGGAGGGTGATCGAAGATGAGGTCGGGGTACGGCCCACTCGACCGCAGCTCGTTCGAGCGCTTATCGCCGTCAAGGCTGCTCGACCAGGTAGCGAGCATCATGTTGGCAACAAGACAGCGCTGCATTTTACTGTTCGAAAATACCGTGTAGCGGTGGTATAATACGTAGGAGTACAACCCTTTTCGCTCTCGAGGCGGCTTTAAGTCGGCACTCTATAGACCGCCCAGGGGTGCTGCTTCCTACTAAAAGGAAGAAACAGTAGTGAATTTGTAGAAAAACTGAAAGGATAGCGAGAACGCATGCCAAAACGAACGCAAAAAAAGATTAGTAATTCAATACGACTCGGTATGTTCTGGGCGCTGGTAGTGTTCGTGACACTAGCTGTTTGGGCCTTTACGACACCACGTAATGAGCTAGAGTCGGTCAGTATCTCCTCGGTTATTACCCGGGCAAATGATGGACAACTTACCAAGATCGAAGGTCAGGGTGACGATCTGCAAGTTACCGAAAAAGGTAAGGATAAGCCCACGCAAAAGTCATTTATTCAAGGTGGTGTTAGTACACTGTTGCGTGATAATGTTTTGAATGACAAAGGTCGCGCTATTGTTTCGGATGCAGCTCCATCACAAACTGGGGCTACATTTTGGAATCTCGCAACCATCATCATCCCTGTTCTTCTGATTGCAGGCTTCTTCTTGTTTATGATGCGTCAGGCGCAGGGGCAAAATAGTCAAGCGATGAGTTTTGGTAAAAGCAAGGCAAAACTGTACGGTCTCGACAAAGAGCGAGTAGTGTTTGACGATATTGCTGGTAATGAAAATGCCAAGCAAGATCTTGAAGAAGTCGTGGACTTTTTGAAGCACCCAAAGAAATACGAAAGCCTTGGGGCAAAGATTCCTAAAGGTGTGCTGCTTGTGGGTAATCCTGGTACGGGTAAGACAATGCTTGCACGTGCAGTGGCGGGTGAGGCAAACGTACCGTTCTTTAGCATTTCTGGTTCTGAATTTGTTGAAATGTTTGTCGGTGTCGGCGCGAGTCGTGTCCGTGATCTCTTCACCAAGGCAAAGAAGAATGCACCAGCTATTATCTTCATCGACGAGATCGATGCCGTTGGCCGTAAGCGTGGTAGCGGCATGGGCGGTGGTCATGACGAGCGTGAGCAGACGCTCAATCAGATACTCGTAGAGATGGACGGATTCGAAGCAGGGACAAATGTGATCGTCCTTGCGGCGACGAACCGAGCTGATGTGCTCGACCCTGCCCTACTGCGTCCTGGTCGTTTCGATCGCCATACAACGATCAACTTGCCTGAGCGTAAAGATCGCGAAGCGATCCTAAAAGTACACTTCAAGAACAAGCCAACTGATAGTACGGTTGACCTGGACAAGCTTGCGGCAAAGACCGCCGGAAGTAGTGGTGCAGACCTCGCGAATATCGCCAATGAGGCAGCAATCATTGCGGCGCGCCGTAACTCGAAGCATATTAGCAACAAAGATCTTGTCGAAGCATTTGAAAAAGTTGCTATCGGCCCAGAGCGCAAAGCAAAGGTGATGAGCGACAAAGAAAAAGAGTTGACAGCATACCACGAGGCTGGGCATGCGATTGTCGGTCACGTGCTGCCTGATAGTGACCCTGTGCATAAGGTGACGATCATTCCTCGTGGCGGCACTGGGGGTGTCACATGGTTCTTGCCGCCAGAAGACAAGAGCTATACGAATGTATATGAGTTCAAAGATATCCTAGCTCGCGCCATGGGTGGTCGTATCGCAGAAAAGCTTCTCTATGGCGATGATGGTATTACGACCGGTGCTGGCTCTGACCTTCGCAAGGCTACAGAAATAGCTCGTGATATGGTCATCGAACAAGGTATGGGTACAAAACTGCGTGACCAAGTATTCCATGAGGATAACGGTGGTATGGTGTTCGATAAAATTACTCATGAGCGGCCGTATAGCGATGCGACAGCGCAAGAGATTGACCGTGAAGTTGAAGCACTTATCAAAGAAGCAGCCATTCGTGCGGAGCTCGTGATTACTGCCAACCGTGGTGTACTAGATGCCCTCAAGGACGAGCTGCTCAAAAAGGAAACCCTCGAAGAGGAAGATGCTGCCAAGGTAATGGCGGACGCTACACTGCCAGAGAAAGCTAAACTGCACTAGGATTCTATGCAAGAAGACGCGCCAAAGAAGCGACAAAGCCGAGTGCGGTCTGTCGTAGCACTCGCCAATAGTAAGCTGTCGGTCCAGTGGGCCGCAGTATTACTAGCGAGTTCGACGTTGGTCGCGTCGCTTCTCGGTATCTATAGAGACCGTTTGCTAAATGGTCTCTATCTTGATAGCTACCCAGCAGGTATTGATGCCTATACCGCTGCCTTTACGATCCCAGATTTTATGTTCTTTATACTGGTGTCTGGTGCGCTGAGCGTATCGTTCATTCCTGTTTTCAATCAGCGTCTTGCGAGCGGAAATCGCAAATCTGCCTGGGTGCTCAGCTCGAGCCTCGTGAATTTCCTCGCCATCCTTACGCTTATCGCGAGTGTGTTGATTATGATCTTTGCAGACCCACTTGTTCGCTACGTCGTGGGACCTGGACTTGATGAGCAGGGACGCAGCTTGGCCGTGAGTATGATGAGAATCATTGCGGTCAACCCATTCCTGTTTGCCGTTGCGACAGTGATCGCGAGTATGCAGCAGGCAGTAGGACGGTTCACCTTTCTTGCGCTTGCACCAACGATTTATAACCTCGGTATCATCATTGGCGCAAACTTTTTCACCAGTGGTATAAATTTGTTTGGATGGCAGGTCTTTGATGGCGGTATTATGGGCGTCGCGTTGGGTGTTGTTCTTGGCGCTATGCTGCAACTTGTAGTTAGCTCTATAGGACTTATTGGACTTGGGTTTGACTATCAGATGAAAATCAACTGGAAAAACAAAGGCTTTCGCCAAGTGTTACGCTTGTTGCCACCACGATCACTCGATCAAGGTATTGATTACTTTAATGGTATTGTCGAGATGAATTTGGCTTCACGAATGGGTGACGGAGTGATGCGTGCTTATCAGCAGGCGTCGTCATTGTCTCTTATGCCGGTTAACCTCATCGGTGTAGCGATTAGCAATGCGGCATTTCCGAGTATGACGCAACGGCTTGCCGAAGGCGACGTGTCGTCGTTTAAAAAAGAATTTCGTGCGATTCTTCGATGGATTGTCTGGCTTGCTCTCCCTACAGCAGTTATCACGTTATTTACGCGTGGGTTCATTGTTACGTTCATCAAGAATGGAGGAAATGCACTCATTGCAGGGCTACTTGGCGCGCTGGTCATTGCGATTCTATTTCGTACTATTTACCATATTGTGGCCCGTTCATTCTATGCACAGCAGGACACAAGGACGCCGTTGTATGTCTCTATCTTCTCGATCGGACTTAACATCGGACTGGCAGTACTATTCACGATGCATTTCGGGTTCGGCGCGTATGGTCTAGCATGGGCACAGTCAATTGTGGCGGTTATTGAGGTGATACTGCTTCTCGTCATTATGCACATACGTATTCCAGGTATATTTACACGCAAATTGGCGCATAGTGTTGGGCGTATGGTCGTGGCGAGTGGTATCATGGGGGCTGTTACGTATGGCATGGTCCAGTTGCTGCAGCTGCAAAATAATGACCAAAGCTTTTTTGCGACATTTCCAAAGTTTGTCACTATTGTTGGTGTAAGTTTCATATTCTATGTAGGTATTAGTAAATGGTTCAAAATCCGAGAGGCAGACCCGGTAGTGCATCGACTCCTGTCGTTGCTTTTTGGACGAGTTAAGACGAAATAAGCCACCATGAACTTAGAAAATATTCGAAATTTTTGCATTATCGCTCATATCGACCACGGCAAATCAACGCTTGCTGACCGTATGATGGAGGTGACGGGTACAGTGCAGAAGCGAGACATGAAATCGCAACTGCTTGATAGTATGGACCTCGAGCGTGAAAAAGGCATTACGATTAAGCTGGCACCTGTTCGTATGCAGTATAAGGGCAACGACTTGAACCTCATTGATACACCAGGACATGTCGATTTTAGTTACGAGGTGTCACGTAGCCTGCAGGCTTGTGAGGGTGCGGTACTGGTTGTCGATGCAAGTCAAGGCATCCAAGCGCAGACGCTTGCCAATGTATATCTGGCAATAGAAGCAGGACTCGAGATCATTCCTGTGCTCAACAAGGTGGACTTACCCGCTGCCGATGTTCCGCGCGTAAGTAAAGAAGTGATCAACCTCTTAGGCTGTACAGAAGCAGATATTATCAAGATTTCGGCCAAGACGGGAGAGAATGTTGATCAGGTGCTCGACGCAATTGTTGGGCGTATACCGGCGCCTCACGGCGATTTGCAGCCGACGCGAGCGCTGATATTTGACTCTTACTACGACGACTACCGAGGAGTTATTCTCTACATGCGGGTAATTGACGGAGAGATAAAAAAAGGCGATATGATCGAGATGCTTGCGACGAGCGCGTCAGGTCTGGCGCTCGAAGTTGGACACCTGAGCCCACAGATGAATCCTGATCCAAGCATAACAACCGGCGAAATCGGCTACATTGTTACCAACCTCAAAACAACACGTGACGCGAAGGTAGGTGATACGATTACGGTTCGGCGTTCGCAATCTCATGACGCGTTGCCTGGGTATAAGCACGTGCAACCATTTGTGTATGCCGGGTTTTTCCCCGTCTCTAACGAAGACTATAATGACCTCAAAGAAGCAATTGAAAAACTAAGTCTGAGTGATTCGGCGTTGCAATTCGAACCAGAGAACTCGCCCGTACTTGGGTTTGGAGTGCGGATTGGATTTCTCGGATTGCTCCACATGGATATCATTCGTGAGCGCTTAGAGCGTGAGTACGACCTGGATCTTGTCGTGACAAATCCAAGTACCGATTATCGTGTGACGCTGACAAATGCTGACGAGTTGGATATAAAGAGTGCTAGTGAACTTCCCGATCGTGCTATGGTTGCCGAGATACGAGAACCTTGGATCAAAGGTGAAATAGTCGTACCTCAAGAGTACATTGGTGCCGTAATACAGCTAATCGTTGGTAAGCGTGGTCGGCAAAAGAATCTTAGCTACATCGATGAACGAGCACTCATTAGCTTTGAGGCGCCGCTTGCAAACCTACTGACCGATTTTTACGATCAACTAAAGAGTGTGACGAGTGGCTACGGTAGTTTCAACTATGAGCTCGATGACTACCGTTCAGAGGATTTAGTAAGAGTAGATTTTTATGTTGGTGGTGAGATGGTGGATGCACTTAGCGTAATGGCGCATCGTACTGAGTCCGATAATCTTGGCCGAACTGTAGTCAAGAAGCTGAAGGAAGTCGTGCCTCGCCAAAGTTTTGAGGTTGCACTGCAAGCGGCGATTGGTGGTAAATTTATTGCACGCGAAACAATTGGCGCGTACCGCAAAGACGTCACCGGCTATCTATATGGCGGCGACGTAAGTCGCAAAAAGAAACTCCTCGCCAAACAAGCCAAAGGCAAGAAGCGCATGAAGCGATTCGGTAAAGTGGATATACCGTCGGAAGCCTTTACTGTCATGCTGAAGCGTGACTAACGGAAAGCAGCTCCTTTACAGAGGTGCGGTTCGCCCTGTATCATAGAGGGATGACAGATATCGAAACACTACTAGCAGATTACGTACCAAACCAAGCGGGCGTAGAGCTGCTACGAGAGACTGAAGTAGTGTTACTTGTCGGAGTGACGGGTGCGGGCAAGGGTACTATACGCAAAAAAATGCTAGAAACGGGTGAATTTCACAATCTTGTCACCTCTGTGACGAGAGAGCCTCGCTACAATAATGGCATTCTAGAGCAAGACGGGGTCGAGTACCATTTTATTACGCAAGAGCATGCACTGGAACTACTTGCTAATGGTGAGTACGTCGAGACAAGTCCTGTGCATGGCCGAATCTATGGCGTAACTGTTGAGGAAGTCCGCAAAGCACATGATGATAAGAAAATCGCCATCTCTGATATCGACGTGCAGGGCGTGGCGAGGTACAAAGAGCTTGCCGAGGAAGTAACCGCGATATTTCTCGTACCTCCAAGTTACGAAGAATGGCAACGGCGAGTACGGCAACGCTACCCAAGTGAGGATGCCTTCTTGGAAGATTGGCCAAACCGTCGGGGGAGTGCCATCATGGAGCTCGAAAAAGCTCTCTCTGTGCCATACTATCACTTTGTTATTAATGACGACTTAGACGAAGCGGTCGACGCATGCTTAAAGATCGCTCGATGCCATGACGTGTTCGTGCGCAAGGATGATGAAGTACGTTTGATTGTCCGTGACATGCTAGAGACGATTAAGCGCGAAGCGGCTGAAGACCGAGAAAAAGAAGAATAGGGGGTATTCCCCCTATTCTGTTCATGCAAGGACAGGTGGTTACGCGCTATGCTTTTTCTTGATAGCTAGCCGAATGAGTATAGCTATAGCGACAGCGACAAGAAGAACTCCGCCAACGAGTGCTGGCAATA
>JBASZO010000005.1:0-2348 GCA_049660945.1 Saccharimonas sp. (SeqCode) | reverse complement strand
GCGGTAGTATGCGTGGGCATTTTTCGACTCCATGTACGTGTTGTCGTTAAGTGAAGTCCTGCTCCATTGCCTGAGAACTTTGGAGTAGGGCGATTAAAGCCTTAACCGGCTTTCTTACGGGTTTTCTTAGTGGTTTCGCCTCCTTCTAGTGGCAAAATGGTTTGATCGGATTCCATGAATTTGATGTTTAAATGAGTAATCTTGCGACTGGTTTTAATACGCTCAAAGAACACCGCTATTCTTAGCTTTTCTAATAGCTCAGCTTGAACGACCTCTAAAACCTGTTGGTTGAAATTTTTCCAAGTATAGCTTTTGGGAACGCCTAGCATCTCGCGCAATTCGTCTACAGATTGCTTGTTTATCCAGCCCATCAAAAGTCCGTTAGTGTGCTCTTTAGGTTGCGCCCAACTGACTAGAATTTCATAAAAACGCCAAGTGTAAGAACTAGAAAAGTCAGCCGCGTTTTTTAAGGGATAGCTAGAAAACTTACTGGATAGCTTGAGCAAGTAGGGGAGAATATAAGGGTTAAAAGCACAAAGAATTTTACCCTCATCATTCTTGTACTCAGCTTTTATCATTACCGTAAATTCAATGCGTCCAGATTTGCCGTTGGCTCTGTCCGTTGTAATCACTTGGTTCATTAAGCCATGTATGGCATTGGATAAATCACGATAGGCCACGTTAACGGGCACGTTATAAGCCTTGGCATATTCAAGCGCCGATAGTTCTATTTCTTGAATATTGTTATCGCCTCGCAAAGGGTGGAGTTTGCTAATTAAGGCTTCCATACAACGTTTCTCAACTAAGCCGAAACGATAATACGCACGGCTTAGCGCGTGGCTTTTGGTGACTGTGTTTTCTGTGATTTCATGGAAAGGGTCTGCATCTGTTTGTTTATTTGTGTTAGCTGTTCGCGCTTCTTTGTTCCGCTGAGCTTGTTCAAGCGTTTTAAGCATGTGTTCTAGGTCTTTGTTCATGCTGACACCCAAAAAAGGAATGACCCATAATAATTCCTTTTTAACAAAAAGGAAATCTATTTTTAATATCCTTTTTAACCATCAAAATATCCTTTTTCGACCATCAAAATATCCTTTTTAACCATCAAAATATCCTTTTTTGTTCTATAAGTTAATGATTTTAAAAAGAAATTAGAGCCTAGAAACAAGAAGAAACATAAGAAACATACACTAGTGACTCAAAAACCGAGTGAATCAGCCCCCTTTGTAGCCCTTAGTTTTTCGTTTCACACCATGAAGGCAAACACATAGATGGTGGAATAACGCTTTTTACAAGCGCGTAAAGGCTTGTAGAACTGTTTACTACCCTCAGCACCCTAAACCCATCTTAAAACACATTTTTAGGGGTTTAATGAAAGCTAGCGGCTAGTTGAGGATTGGTTTGCATCAATTTAACCCATTTAGCCAGTGCTTCATTAACAGCTTGGTCATTAGGAAAAATTTTGGCTAAATCGGGTTCAATTTTTACAATATTGTGGCTGGCTTGATAGGCTTTGAAGTGAGTACCTCGTCTACCTTGCCCTAGGTCTTTACGTTGATATTCGTCTTGCATACTTTTTAACCTTCGATAGATATTTTTCTTTCATATCCGGTCATGTTCCTAGCACTAATAATTCTAACTTGGTTGTCGCGCTCTGTGTAAGAAATGACAAGGTGTTGTTGTGTAATGGAATAACAAGCGGTGCTGACTCCCTGAAAATCAATACCATGCTTAGTGATGGTTAAGGTGGCTATGGTTTAGTCCTAAGTTCGAGAAAATTTATATTAAAATCAAACTTTTAAATATTTTATTTGAATAAATAAAAGGGGTTGTGCTATCGCACGATTAAGAGAAAAAAGTAAGCAATATAGCAGGTTAAATATTAGCCATTTAGAACCTATATCTTGATTTATACGGATAACAGCCGTACTTTATAGGGAAGCAGTTTCTTAGGAGTCCTGTATGGGAACCACACTTACTACTCGTCAAGCTCGTATGGAGCTTAAAACGACAGCCGATACAAAAGAGTTATTGATTAGAGCCGCTACCTTGTGCGGTGTGGATTTAACTTCCTTTGTACTTAATCAAGCCGTTGAAAAAGCCCGTAAAGTGATTCTCGATCATGACAACATCGTACTGACTCGAAAAGGACAAGTGGCCTTGGCACAGGTGTTAGGTGAGGCACAACCCCCTACCACAGCGATGAAGGCGTTAATGGCGTTGCCTGATTTGCCAATGGTGGAGAGGGTATGACGGTTAGGTTGGCTATATACAACTCGGAGTTGGTTTATAAAGGGCAAAAGCAATTTGATTGTAAGAACCCAGTTATTAACCAATTTGTGCATAAAAGC
>JBASZO010000004.1:0-1749 GCA_049660945.1 Saccharimonas sp. (SeqCode) | reverse complement strand
CGTGACGATTGTTATGTTGGCTTTAGCGCGCAAATGGAAAGTGAGCGTCTTGAGCCTTGCTGATTTTGTTGCGCCTCTGATTCCGATTGGTTTAGGCGCTGGGCGAATTGGCAACTTCATTAATGGCGAATTATGGGGACGCCCGACTGACATGCCGTGGGGGATGGTCTTTCCGCAAGTGGACTCATTGCCCCGCCACACCTCACAACTCTACCAGGCGTTCTTTGAAGGCTTAGTGTTATTTGTAGTCTTGTGGTGGTTCACCCGTAAACCACGTCCGACCGGCGCAGTGGCGGGCTTATTCCTAACTCTGTATGGATCATTCCGCTTCTTTACCGAATTCTTCCGCGAGCCAGATATTCAATTAAAATATGTCGCTTTTGATTGGCTTACCCAAGGACAACTATTGAGTATTCCGATGATTTTAGCCGGACTTGGGTTGATGTGGTGGGCTTATAAGCATGCAGGTCAACAACTGACTGCTAAAAGTTAGCTTTAGTAACCGCTAGGGAAATAAATCGTCGCTTGTTCATGATCTGTATTTGGCTCATATTTGCTGCATAGCACAAATTATTAAAGACCACAGTCAAATCAGAGAGTTAAGCAGATTATGAACATCAGTAAAGTATTTGAAAAAATTGCTAGTAGCTTTGAGACCCTTGGCTATGCGCGCGCGGCTTCGCAGTTATTGAACATGAGTGATACACAGCTATTGTCTTTAGGCTTATCGCGTCAAAAAATCCAGCAAGGCCGTGCTGGCTTACCTTGGACCATTGATAGCCTAGTGATAAAAGCGCCAGAGCAAGCACCGACTAGCTCCGCTAATCAAGCAGATTTTCACGCACAAACAGCGGCTTAATTAGCCATCGACAGGCTCGCTAGGTGTGCTCAGAATCAGCTGATAAAAAGCTAGATCCAACCACTGCCCAAACTTAAAACCAGCCTGTTTAATTGTTCCTGCATGCACAAAGCCTAATTGCGTGTGCAGGGCAATGCTTGCCGCATTCTGCGCATCAATCCCACCAATCATTAAGTGGTAATTCTGCGCTTCTGCTTCTTGGATGAGTGCTTGCAATAAGCGTTTGCCTAGGCCTTGTCCTCGCGCGTCAGGGTGCACATAAATTGAATGTTCTACGCTGTACTTATACGCAGGCTGTGGGCGAAAACTACTATAGCTGGCAAACGCTAATAATCTCCCTTCTTGCTCCAAACCTAAAACCGGAAAGCCTCCCGCTTGTTTCGCGTTAAACCACTGCTGCATAAAACTCAGCGTTCTTGTCTGATAATCAGATAAAGCGGTTGAATTTACGATAGCATGGTTGAATATTTCCAAAATAGCTTCAGCATGCTGATCATAACGGCAGTTAATTAATTCGGGCATAGGCACTAATCCGATAAAAGGCCGGTGAATGTTCACATATTAAACAAAACTGTAATGCAGTCGGCTTAGAATGTACTAAACTATTGGCATGAATTGACAGAGGATGGCCTTCAGCCAGAACGTGAGGGTGGAGGAGGCTTCTACCAGAATAGACGTTGGAGGGTCATTCTCTGTCAGTTCCTCCCCCTAAGCATCGTTAAGCAGTTTTAGGTGGGTTGAAGCAAGCCATTAAATCAGCCAATAAGCGTGATACTTCCCCAGTCATTAAAGTAAATTCAATATCTTTACTTTCAGCATGTGACTGTGGATCTTGCTCATTTAACTGTTCATCAAATACATCTAAGAACTTCAAACGCTTAAGCTGTAAG
>JBASZO010000003.1:0-2173 GCA_049660945.1 Saccharimonas sp. (SeqCode) | reverse complement strand
TGTCGGTTGCGACAACAACGGCTCCCTTACCTTTGTCGGCAAGCTTTTGTGCATCGACGGCGCTGAGGTTGAAATGTTCGATAAGTTGACCAGCTGCTGACGCTTGCGTTGCCCAGTCGGAGCGTTTTTCGGCAATTGCGGTAGCAAGCATTGTTTCTGTCGATCCAATGCCGGTTGCGTATTCTTGCAGTTTGAGACCATTGATAGTTCTGTCGTCGAGGTTTGCGATGATAGTGCCGTTGACATCCTTGATGTCGCGAGCAGCGCCATTCGTCATGAGAGAGTTATTTATCTCAACCTTTAGTTGGTTTGCTGCTTGGCTATTCCTTGCGGCAGTAAGTGTGGTCTTTTCTGCAGTGAGGTAGGCATTCTTCGCTAAGTCGGCGGCAACAGCTTGGTTAATGGTGTTCGAGAGAGACCTCGTATCGAGTGATTTAACTTCATTATATACTGCATCGACATCGTCTTTACTTGACGCCGCCTTGTCTTTTGCAATGCGTAGACGCATTTCACGCTCTTGAGAACCGTCTATATTATTCAGGTTGCGAACATTCCAGTGTTGCTCATGGTCGTCATGGACATTTTGCTTGAAACGTTCAGCCTCGCGCTTGTGCGTGTCGACAATTTTACCTCTGTCTGAAGCCTCAAACTCAGCGGTAGCGCGAATCTTGTCAGCATCTACGATACCACGACTGTAGCTAATCTGCTGACCATAACTACTCCGGTCGAATTCTGTAGTCGCTCGGTCTTTATCGATATTCGCCATTTGGCTACGGAAGTTCGATCGCTGACCATAACTACTCCGTTCAAAGCGGTTCGCCACTTCTTGCTTTTGGCTCTGCATGTCGCGATTAAGTGCTTGTGTGCGCTGACCGCTCTTGGTTGCGTCAAAGCGATTCTCAGCACCAGCCTCGTATGCTTTACGACGAGCATCGCGTCGGCGGTTGAATGTGTCGATTCCTCGCGTTGCTTTGCCAGCAGGATTCAGCCATGAGTTATTGAGACCCTTGAATTTGTTTTGATCAGAGAGGATCTTGTTTTTGCGCTCCTGTTGCGCACCCTTTGCCCACTTGCGTGTTCGATCGACGATACCTTTGTTTGGGTTGTTGACCATACCGGCAATCTTGCCAATTAACCCAGAGCTAAACTTGATGAGAAGTGGTGTAATGACAATCGGTGCTACCTGTACGCCCATGCCGAGGATGATCGTGACGAGATTACCGCCAGAAGTTTGGACAATTGCCATTCCTGCTAGTTGTGCACCACTGAAGATGACGGAGAATATTGGGAACAGCATGAGAAGCGTGAGGAATGTGGATCGCCATTTATCGAAATACTTCTCGGTATTTGGGAGTACGTAGCCGACAAATGCTAGTGGTGAGATGATAATGAGACACATCAGTAACGCCTGACGGGCAGCCAGGACGAGGAGTGCGACAAGTGCTGCGAGTGCCACAGACACGAGTATAGGAATAAGGAGGAGGATCGAACCGCTAATAGTGCCACTAAGGATGGTGATACCACCCACAACAGCACCAGTACTCGCGAGTGCTACGGCAGCGACGTCTTGCCATAACGGTATTTCACCCGAATAGTTTGCCCCAACACTAAGCGTTTCGAATACCGATCTAAAGAGACTATGAATTGAGTAGCCAAGTAGGTTTGAGGCATCTACTGCAAATGCACTGATCCAATACGACGTGTTCATGAGGATGGCGGCGATGATGAGCTTTGGCAACATTTTCTTGAGGCCATAGTTGCTGATACCAAGACTGGTTACCTGTGAGTAAACGATAAATAGGAATACGATAACGAAACAGATATTAGAGATATCACGAACGATCGACCAGAGTCGATAGACAGGGCCGTTTGTGTCGGCAGTGACGGTTTTTACCTCGAGAAAGTCAGCGATAATGCCGTAGATGAAGTCCATACTACTCGCTAATATGTTGACAACAGGACAAACGATCCAGCCGATACCGCTCAGTGTCGAGTTTGCACAAGTAGAGCCTGAGGTAGGTGCTTGATCTTCCTCGGCGGCAGTGTCTGTACTTGGGGTCGACGACGAGGTGAAGTTGACCGATACTGGCGGAGAGCTACCAGTGAAAACATCCGGGGGCATAAAATCATAGACGACATATTGTGCGGTTGTTGCTTGGCTTGCTCCCCCACT
>JBASZO010000002.1:0-3661 GCA_049660945.1 Saccharimonas sp. (SeqCode) | reverse complement strand
TCGGAGGACCGCTCGACACGGAGATGTGCTTCGTCCCGACCGACGAGCGGGGCGAACCGTTGACCATCGTGTACGTCGAGTACGCGCCGACGTTGCTCGGTCACGCCCGGGGACCTGTAGGTACCGCTGCGAGCTGGCCGAAGGCATCGCCGGACGGCTTTACCCCGCCCTGGCACGCCTACCGGCTCAAACTCAACCGGGCCTCGCCAATGCGTTCGACGTACCACGTGGACCCGGACGAGTTCGTGCCTGCCGCCGGTGACCCAGACCGCGGCCGCTGATGGGGCAATGGGTGCCCCCGGAAATCGCGTGTCCGCTGGATCGATCCCAACAGAATCGGCCATCAGACGGGGCGCTGATTCGCTCGCTGATGGCCCAGCGGCCGCCGGCTACGAGGAGACCGTGCGCAGCGAACTACGCTGCGACCCCACTGAGTCAGCCAGCAGTAGGACCCGGCGCATCGAGGGGTGGTAGCGGGGTCTGTGACGCGCCGCCGAGAACGGGTAACCGGCTCTGACCTGGTCAGATGCAACTCCGCGAGACGTCGATCTGGGCGACTCTCGGCTCCGATGACCGTGACTTGCGCCACTGCTTTCCTATCGGGGTTGCACTTACATCTGCACCCAAGCACACTTGTAGGTGCAACCACCTTAGGGAGAGTCCGATGGCAACAATGCTGGCAAGCACGAAGGACCGCCAGATGCTAGCGGCAACGCATACGGAGCTACATCAGGCGCAAGAGGTCGTCGAACGGCTCGAAGCCCCAGCTCACAACCTTGGACTGACCGCCTTCTCACACAAGGATGTGGTCGTCGTTCCAGAGGAACTGTCCAAGATCATGGCGCGGATTCTTCGCATCGTCGCGTCGGGCGGGACCGTCACCATTGGCTCCATGCCCGAGGAGCTCACCACGTCAACAGCGGCTGAGCAGCTCGGAATCTCGCGCCCCACTCTGATGAAGATGATCGATCGGGGTGAGATACCGGCTCACAAGGTCGGCAGTCACACCCGTCTGCGGACGACCGATGTCATGACGTACCGCAGCGGGCGCCAAGCGCGTCGACGCAAGGCGTTCGAGGACCTGCTCGCTCTGGAGGACGACGAATAGCCTGATGACGTAGCGTCAGCGGGACGACGATCCCTGTCGTTAAGCTGACGCTATGTCGACTCGCGTTCTGGTGGACGCCAACGTGCTGTTCTCTAGAACTCTGAGAGACTGGCTCTGCCTGCTGTACCTGGAAAGTGACACGTTCTTCTCCGTGTATTGGACCGAAGACATAGTCGCCGAGGTCATTTATCGGCTCCGCCGACAGCACCCCGACTGGCCGGGCCACAAAGTAGTCGGAATCCGTGACAAGATATGTGAGACGTTCGAGGGCGGGCGGGTCGACGATTTCGTACCGGACGGTTCCTTTCCAGGCACCGACGCTAATGACGCCCACGTACACGCCGCCGCAATTGCCTGCAGCGCAACCATTCTCCTCACAGGAGACGCGGGCTTCTCCGCTCCCGGTGTCGCCGAAAACCTTCCGTACGAGGTCTATTCACCGGACGAGTTCTTCGTCCTCGTCGATGACTCCTCGCCAGAGAAAGTCATCGCGGTCACCGAAACGCAGCAGAGCTATTGGCTGCAGAGACATGACCGCTGCAACCTTCCGCGGAAACTAACCGCGGCGGGTTGTCCAAATTTCGCTGAGCGGGTTCTCGCACATCTTCAAGCCATCCAGGCCGCCAGCTAATCTCCCACGGACACCCCGCGCCGATCAGCCAAACTCGCTCCCTTCGACTTCGACCCCGCACAAGCTTGCAGGCGGCCGAGCCGGCTTCGCTGCCGGCCCAACGCGGTCGCCACCGCTGGTCCCCGATCGGAGAGCACTGACCAAGACCGACAGCCTGGCGACGAACGCCCTGGTCGTTACATCTGGCGACCAGCTCGTTCCACGCAGCCCGCACCCGACACGTCGGTCGGAGATGCTATGCCGACGTAAGGGGGGTATGAGCCTGCCCGCCCGGTCTCGGCACCAGATGTTGGGGATGCTTACGTCCCCCAACATCTCGTGGTTGGCAAACCTCGGGTTCACCATAGGTAGTGTCATCAACTTCGGAAGTCAATCCACAACAAAATCCGGCCCCAGCCTAGAAACTGCATATGCAGAGACGCGAGTGATTTGCTATGATGAGTGTTCCTTAGCGGGATACGTAATAATAGAAGAGGCGGATATCAAGATGGAAACGCATTCCAACGGCAGAGAAGAACGCCGTCAGCAGTTAATAAGCGATGCAGCCAAGAGTAACCTGGCCGATGCATATACTCGGTACCAGCAGGTGGCTGCGCTCGTTCCCCAGCCAATGGTCGTTAACACTGCACCTGTCCGTTACAGCACTCATACGAAAATCTGAGGGTTTCACAACGAAATGCCATCTTGGGGGGAAGTCCTGCAGCTGATTCAAGAAGAAGCTGCGACAAACGGGGGGCAGGTTAACGTCGACGAGATGCGGCGTAAGTACCTGACGAGAGTTCATGAGATCTCTGGGCATAGTGTCATTCACTACACGACTGATTTTCTAGGCCCAGGCAGCGGCAATCAGACCGCCATTAGCTTGACCGACATGCAAGGATTGATGGAGGTTTTCCGAGACCTTCCAGGGCCTAGGTTAGACCTGATTCTCCACAGCCCGGGTGGTCAGGCTGAGGCGACGGATTCACTCGTCAGGTACCTAAGAACAAAGTTCACCTACATTCGGGTCTTCGTTCCGCTCGCGGCGATGTCCGCGGCGACGATGTGGGCAATGGCCTGTGACGAGATCGTCATGGGCAAGCATTCCCAGCTCGGCCCAATTGATCCTCAGATCACTTTGCCGAGTGGGATACCCGTTCCGGCTAAAGCGCTCATTGACCAATTCGATGAGGCGTCCGAAGTGCTGGCGCAGCATCCGGAGAGGATGGCCGCCTGGCTTCCGACACTCCAGCAGTACCCACCAGGCTTGCTGAACATCTGCCAGTCGGCAGGAGAATTGGCTCGTCGACTTGTCGGCGATTGGCTTCAGATATACATGTTGAAGGACGACGAGCAGAAGGAGATCAAGGCGAACGCCATCGCCGATTGGCTCAGTGATGATAAAGCCCACCTGTCTCATGGTCGCGCCCTCACTCGCGATCAGTTGCGAGACAAAGGGCTAGTGGTCACCGACCTGGAGAGCAACGAAGACCTACAGGATGCCGTTCTCAGTGCCCATCATGCCGCGATGCATACTTTTCAAGGCTCGGCCGTGAAGATTATGGAGAACCACCTCGGCAGGCTGTGGGTCCAGCATGGCGGACAACAAATTGTCATCCCGTCGCAGGTAATGCCGCAACCTCAACCACCAGTGCCAGCCGGGCAGAATTAGAGACTAGCGGCGGTCTTGCTGTTGCCGTCGTGTTGGTGGCGAGTCCCGCTGAGCATCAATGCCCGCCGAAGATGGAGAGGTGTTACCCGCTCGAGCGGGCGCGCACGACCCCGGCCAGCCCCGTTCGGCGGACAGCTGTGGATGTAGCAGCAGCTACAGTTGTCTTCGTGACTGACCAGGAGGTGCCGTGGTTGGTGTTGGTGCTGCGGGTGCCTGCGGAGCCGTCCCGGCACCGGGTGGCGGTGTGGCGGGAGCTTCGGAAGATCGGCGC
>JBASZO010000001.1:0-26573 GCA_049660945.1 Saccharimonas sp. (SeqCode) | reverse complement strand
CTACCATTTCGTGTACTCGATCAAATGCTTCGGCGAAGCGTCACTATTGATCGAGATTTACCTCTCTCATAGTGTGGTGCTTCGCCGAGCATCACCACTTTAGTACCGCATAAGGCATAGTCTGATTGGCAACTACCCGCGCAATGTATGGTGATGTACATTGACAATTTAGTTTTGCCCCATTTTCGCACCCCGCTTTTTATACAAAGAGTGGGATGCTTGTCGATTTACATCCAACCATAAGCATATTAACGATGGCCACCTACCATAGGTACCATCACAAAGGAGAACCACTATGACGCTTACGTCACTGTTCCGAACTATTTCGAAACGCACGTGGGCAGCTGTCGCTATCGTGACGGCAGTCGTGGCAGTACCAGCAGGCCTGATGGCTTGGGGTCCTGACCGCCCTACCTATACGATGGCGAATCCAGCTCAGCACGTCACGTTCAACTCTATCACCGATAACCCTGCCGTCGGAGATGAGCGTAACTTTGTTCAGGTCCGAAATGTTACCGATAACGGTAAGTTCGTCGAGAACGTTACACTTACTCCAGGCAAAGAGTATGAAGTTTATATCTTCTACCACAACAACGCCGCTACACGACTTAACAGCGCAGAGTACAACTACGCTGGCGTAGCAAAAGATGCATTTGTCCGCACCGACCTTCCTGCAACTGTTGCTGCCGGTGCAAACGCACGTATCAACGGCTACGTAGGCGCTTCAAACGCCTCACCGCAAACCGTCTGGGATGAAGCATACGCCAAGAATGATACAAATGGCACAATTGGCCTGACGATCGTTCCCGGTAGTGCTACTATCACTAGCAATGGCGCTGTCAATGGCAAGCAATTGCCTGACACGCTCTACAGTACTGGCACACCACTTGGCTACACCGCCCTCGATGGCAAGGTACCTGGCTGTTCAGAGTATTCTGGCTATGTAAAGTACCGCTTCAAAGCCGACCAGCCAAACTTCACTGTCGAAAAGACCGTGAGCAAGCAAGGTACAAATACCTTCGGCGAAAATGTAGCCGTCAACCCTGGTGACTTGGTTGACTTCAAGATCAAGTACAAGAATACTGGTACAGTTCGTCAGGAAGGTGTTGTGATTCGAGACACGCTACCTGCAAACATGTCATATGTTGCAGGCAGTACGTATCTATCGAACTCAAACACTGGTAACGCCTGGAAATCAGTTGATGCAAATACCGTCACTCAGCAAGGAATCAATATCGGTTCCTACGCTCCAGGTGGCGCTGGCTACGTAAAGTTCACCGCAAAGGTCGCATCGAAAGACGCGCTCGCCTGCGGTACGAACAACTTGGTCAACACTGCTGCGGCAGACACACAAAACGGTAGCAAGAGCGATACCGCTTCTGTCACCGTGAATAAAGAGTGTCAGCCAGAAAAGGTACAAGCGTGTAACCTAAAAACATTGCAAATCGAGACGGTTGAAAAGTCGAAGATTGACAACGTCAATTACACGACTGACCTCACCAAGTGTGAAGTCAAGAAAGTGAAAGCTTGCGATCTAAAGACCAAGCAAATCGTAACTGTCGAGGAATCGAAAATCGACAACGTGAATTACACCCTCGACCTAGAGAAGTGTAAGACACCAGAAATGGTGAAGGCTTGTAACCTCAAGACGTTCCAGGTCGAGACAGTTGAGAAATCAAAGATTGACGACATCAACTACACGACTGATCTGTCAAAGTGTGAGAAGAAGCCAGAGACCGTAAAGGCCTGCGACCTCAAGACCAAGAAGATCGTTACTGTAGAAAAGTCAAAGATTGACGATGTGAACTACACGCTCGACCTGACTAAGTGTGAAGAGGAAAAAACCGTCAAGGTTTGTGACCTCACCACAAAGCAGATCGTGACCGTGAAGGAATCAGAAGCAACCAACGACCGCTACACAACTGATCTCTCAAAGTGTGAGAAAACTCCTGAGACACCAACTGAACTACCGCACACTGGTACAACAGAGAATCTCTTGAGCGTACTCGGACTTGGTTCGATCGTCGGTGTTGCTAGCGCATACATCGCGAGCCGTCGCATAGGGCAAAACTAAGAACACGAGACTTGACCGCTCATAATCTTAGGAGAGGTTCACCTCTCCGCAGCGATTTCGAAGTTAATTCGGAATCGCTGCTCCTCCCCCTAAAGAGAGAAGCTACGCTTCTCTTGGAAGTGGTATAGCTGGAGCATCAGTTTCAGAAACGAAAACAACCGTCCGATATACAGGGCGGTTGTTTTCTATTCTTCGTCTTTTACTACAGGCGGTTTCGATAATTTCTTGACTGGCAACCGAAATCCAAAGGTACTTCCCTTGCCTAGTGTCGACTCAAAGACTGGCTTACCGCCATGGCCATCTATCACTTTCTTTGCAAGGTACAATCCTATACCCGTACCGTCGGGACGCTGTGTACGGGCATTGCCAGCGCGAAAGAACTTACCAAAGAGCTTCTTTTGCTCGTCTTTTGGCACTCCCATACCTTTGTCGGTCACACGTAGCACGGCGTCACCGTCTTCGATAGCGAGTGATACCGTAATCGATGCCGTATCAGGCGAATAGTACACGGCATTGTCCATGAAATTCATAATTACCTGGCGGATCTTTCCTTCGTCAACGTAGAGAGTAGGGAAGCGTGCTGGCCGTTTGTAGACAATTTTTAGTCCATGTGCGGCAGCGATCTGCTGCATGCCATCAACTTCTTGGGAAACAACTTTTGCCAGGTCACATGCATGCGGATCGATCACAAACTTTCCTGTCTGCAGCCGACTGACGTTTAAGAAATCACCGATCAAATGCACCATGCGCTCACTGCTGGTAAACGCTTCCTCGAGCAGTTGCCGCTGCGACGGAGAAATCTCACCAACATCACCATCAAGTACCATGCTAATGTAGCCCTTTACACTTGTCAGTGGCGTGCGTAACTGGTGCGATGCCATGCTGACGAATTCGTCCTTTGTGGCATCCATCTCTATGAGTTGCTTGTTGCTCGCGCGAAGCTCTTTGGTAGCCAACTCTACGCGCCGTTCCAGATTTTCGTTTAGGTCACGTACCTCTTGCACCGAACGAGCATTTTGAATTGCGATTACTAGCTCATCGGCAATCGTCTCAAGTACCCGAAAATCACGCTTCATATAGCCATTTGCCTTGTGCTCACCTAGCAATAAATACCCTACTGTCTCGGTTGAAGTAACAAGCGGCAGTACCAGAGCGACCCGACGCTTTGCAAGTAGCGAACGGATGTGCCTAACACGCTGATCATGGTAGCGATGTGCATTGCCGACAACAAATACGTGCTCACCGACAAAGTCTACGAGCTCCTTCAAAGACGCCCGCTCTTCTATAGTGAGATGATTTTTCAGGCGTGAGCCCACAACCACATCGTCATGCGACTCACGATACACGAGGAACATATATCCACTTGCTTTTAGCATACTTGCTATTTCGTCACCCGATCGCTCGAGCACATCATGCAGTAACGTTGTTTCTGTCAACATACGACCGAGACGAGAGATAAACTCATTTGCATCATACTGATCTCTATAAAAAATATGACTCGTCACGCGATCGAAAAATTGCTTGACCGGCTGGAAAATCAGTGCGAGTACGAGGGCAATGCCAACATTGAGCGGGCTCATACCAACCCCACTCGTTGCACTATCACGAAATACCGTCACCGATGCCAGATACGCCAATCCAAAGTACGCCATCGCCATCACAAACACCGATAGCGAGTAGACAAGTGTTCGCACTGCCACTAATCGAACATCAAACAGGCCATGACGCACCACGCTATAGGTCATAAACGCCAGAAATATAACCACTGCGGCAGGACCAACCCATACAGAGCTGTATTCTCCCCAAAATGGCAACCATAGGTTTGCATAAAATCCAGGAATGCTCATGAGCAGCACACCCAGCAGATACGCTACTGATTGGTAACGTAACCTGCCAGTGTATGCAATCGCTTTTGCTATCGTGACGACGATACCGGCAAAAAAGAACAATACGAAGCCTGCTGCAAACACGAGATACCGCGCATGATCGATCGACGCAACCACCTGCCCATCTGTGCGCACCGAGTCGATCACGATTCCGTGTCCGGGCAAAAACACCCACAATAAACTCATGGCCGTTGCCCCAACGGACACAATCGCTATCGATACGATATCCACGTTGCTCGGCTTCGGAAATAGCAGCGAAAACACAAAGAACACTGGAGGGAATATAGCAGCAACGAGATAAAATACCTGTGCTGCAAGTAGACGCGTGCTGGCATCTTCACTTCCCAAGAAAAACGCAATTGCGAGCGACCACACTCCCATACACAGGCACAAAAAAACAAACAAGGTCTTTATGAGACGACGGTTATCTGAGCCGTGTGCAACGGTAGCGGCAAATATGACGCAGAGCACCGTAATCACGATAAGCATGAGCTGTATCATATGCTATTTATGATACAGTGTCGGAGCTACTTTTGCGAGAAAAACAACGTATATACCCCATCTCTGGTCACACGGGCGCGTGTAGATCCAGGTGCAATACCAGCTGCTTCGTGCAGTGCAAACCCATCCTGGATACGACGCATCTGTACTTTCGGCTGCCACCCCATCATGCCATGCAAAAACTCTGCCTGGGGCCGGTTAGCATTCATATTGCCCGTACTCATCAACCCGCCATCCTTGAGATGCCGCCATGTCATGGCAGTGAGACGCTTGTAGACGCCGTCTGGTAAATACTCTCGCAGTCCAGAATCTTCACTAATGTCGAGCATGCGTCCTGCAAGCACGCTATCGATATCTATAGGACGAAATAATTTGTCAAATAGTTGTCGACAGTGAATCTCGATATTGTCCGACAAATCCATCTGCTTGGCGAGTGTCGCCGCAGCCGCAAGTGCCAACGGGTCTTGGTCGATTAAAATCAGCTTTGGTGCAGCACCTACTTGATCTCGAAGTTGCTGTAGCGCCTCTAACATAGGAAGTGCAGTACCGCACCCGTAGCTCATCATCAGCACATCGCCTACAGTACGACCTGATAGAGCTAGTTGCTCTATGTGTTGAGTGATAGTCGCATTGACCTCTTGCTTACGGCTGCGAATACCGAGGCTGTCGCTACAATACTGAACGATTTCTTTGAATTTGGGGCTCACCGGCGCGTCAACAAACGCCTGCAACTCTGCGATGCGTTGTCCTGCAATCGCTTCAGCCACCGCGCGATCCTTGCCGCTATACTCACTCTCGGTCTTTACGACTGCATCATGTAGCGACAGTCCATCAAACGCTGTCCCAGTTGTGGGGAAATGGAAGTCTAGCACGTCACTGCTCAATGGCCCGCTCATCGTCTGATACCGCTCGTCACCACCTGCACGCAAGTCATGTGCTGCTGCAATCGTCAACAGTGCTGCCGCACGTCCGCGCTGACGATGCCATGCCTGCGAATCGCTTTCGGTCTGGCCAAACAATAATTGATCGCGCAATGGCTCGAGACGATCGTAGATACGTTTTTCGCGACGATATGCACGCTTGAGTGGGTTCACCCCTACGCTACCAACACCTTCGGCAATTATTCGCTGACGTTCCTCGGCTAACAATACATCACGAGCATACAGGTACCCATACATATCTACAATCGCGGCCGGGTCATCATATGCCCGATCGGGAGTATACCCAATTGTCACATCATATCCGCGCTCTCTTGACTGCTGTACCTCTACCCCCAGACGAGCAAATGCAGACGGATCGCATTCCATCAAAGGATGATCGGCAAATGTCACTTCGCGGTCTATGCTATACGAGATTTCTGTCATCTTGTCTATATTATATCACATATGCTTATATATTTCAACGTTTCCTGATCATGCTATACTATAGCCATGACCAAGATTACCATCATCGAAGACGACCAAGTCATCAATCAGATGTACCGCATGAAGTTCGAAGCCGCAGGATTTGACGTGTACACTGCGAGTGATGGCGAAGCGGGAGTGAGCCTGGTAGAAAAAGTACACCCAGAAATCATCCTTCTCGACCTACAAATGCCTCGTATGGGCGGTGCCGAGGCGCTCGAGCACATCCGTAAGCAAGATTCCAGCGCAAAGACTCCCGTTATCATCCTGACAAATCTCGGTGAAGAAGAAGCCCCAAAGACACTTCGCGCACTCGGTATTCATAGCTATATCGTGAAAGCAGACCTCACTCCTAGTCAAGTCGTGGCACGCGTCAAAGACGCGCTTGGCATAGCTTAAAGTTTGCCGGCTTTCCGCAAACAAGCCTCGATCAAATGATCGAATAGTACCGTATAGGTGAGTGGTCCCACACCACCTTTCACCGGTGTGATTGTGACATCTCGCCGTTCACGCACCGATTCTTCTACATCACCAACAATCACGCCATTCTCACTGCTCGTACCGGCGTCTACAACAACGGCACCTGATTGCACTTGCTCATCCTTTACCAACCGAGGCACGCCCGCTGCCGATACAATCACCTCGCTCGCTCGCAACACCTCGTCGACATCCGACGAATGCTCGTCGAGTACTGTTACCGAGAACCCTTGTGACTTCCACAGACGACTCAGCGGACCGCCAACAAGTTTACCATTGCCCACGATAGCGATATGCTTACCTTCGAGCGAAACGTTATATCCCGCAAGCAGCCAGTCGATCGCTTGCGCTGTTGCACTAGGGTACAGTGCACCGCTCCCCAACCCATCAACGTCTTTTGCTGGGGATATAAGGTTACAGTATTCATCTGTTTTTGATGGATCGTCTATAGGCAGTTGCAAAATTACCCCTTGCACTGCATCATCTTCGTTTGCCGTTTGGATTGCCGCGGGAATATCAGCAAAGGCCGTAGACTGGACTTCTACTTCTATGGCGATCTCTGCCGCATACCGCTGCTTCATACGCATATATACGCCAATGACTGTGCTAGCGTTGTCGCTCACAATGATTCGTAGACGCGGTACGATACCATGTTCTTGGCGAAGGTTACGCACTTGGCGCGCCTGACGCTCTTGTATATAGCCTTGTAACTCAAGTCCATTCAATAATTTCGCCATGCTAAATCCTATCCTTTCTATCGTCGATAAACGCACCCCACTGTCGCACCAAGCGCAATACTGTCTTGAGCGGTAGTTCGATCAGCATATCGAGCACGAGTGCCACGACGTTGATCTGACTGTACTGGTCACTCATCCAGCGACCCACGACAACAAATGGCAGGTATACAAAGTCACGAACAAATGTCAGTCCGTTGCTAGCCGCACGAACCACTTCGAGCTCACGGATAAGCCGGCTGATACGAAAGCCGAGGAAGCTCGCCGCACAAATAAACACAAAGAAAATACCGATGTGCACGATCGAAAATCCAAGCATCAAAAGCAACCACATTACTCCGCCAAACACGGCCAACCCAAACACGGCATACAGTACCGAGAATACAGGGCTATACTGTCGCACACTCAGACGCTTTCGTAACTGCGGGCGCTCACCGTAGAACATTGTATCTACTTGATCGACAAGCGCTGTCGTATTTGCATAGCCAGGTGCATTCAGCGTCAAGCGCAGCGCCACCATATAGAGAGGAGGGAATAGTAAATTAATGAGCAGTGGTTGCCAATGAATCATACCGTACGCCCATAGGTCGTAGGGTACTTCAATCGCAATGCCGACTATAAATTTCGTAATTATCAAGAATGTCACACTTCGCACTATTGCGCGATTCACCCTCGTCATAATCGTTGAGTACTCTTTGTTCACCTGCTGTTCGTAGGCTTCCAAAAATACCTCACGGCGCGGCAGTATCTCCAAGAAATCTGGCCTGCTGTCAATCATACGCTTTAGCACGCGTAGCGGTGGACCCTGACGATCAACCATATGATAAATCGTATCGGTCAGTGGATCTTTGAGCATCGTATCAATACGACGATTATAGGTGATGTAAAGCTCCTGTTGAGCAACCGTTACGCCGTACTGCTCTAGGAGGGCGGCGCGAATCGTTGCGCTATCAGACTTCAGGAGTGCCTTGTGAATCATAGCCATGAGCGGAGCCTGATACTCAGCCGCGCCGTTGTATTTTGTCGTCTCTAATTGTCCTGGAACGATCGTATCGAAGTATGCGTAGGCTATTTCTGCAAACGCTTTTGCTCGTTCGCGATCATCCACAACATTAGCGACACGCACCGACAGTGTGTCGAGTAGCCATTTGGTCGCTGCATCCATCGATACGGTCCGGTCTTGGTGCAGCAGCTCGTAGGCGACATAGTGGTCTATGGCAACAGTAGAGATCGACTCGATTTGCGCTCGTGTGAGGCTATTGTTTGGTATGTAGCCTGCAAATGTCAGCTCGACCGCAAGCTCATTGCCACTTGTGCGCACTTGTGTCTCGTCGCGCATCACAAACAATCGTTTATAAAACCGCCGGACGGCATTTTGTAGCAATAGATGCTCTTCGGCATTTTCGGCAGCATTACGCAGTTGTTCGTATGCGGCCGTCAGTGTACCGCCAGCACCGACAACATTGACCTTTTCAGATCTGCTGGTTCGTTTCATTTCGGTAGCTTCGCGTCGCGAGACAAGCGCGAGACTGGTCAGTAAACGCTGACCGACGGAATTGAGTGCTGTCATTACCCCTAAAGTATACTCCATACGTAGCTCTTTTAACAGAGTGAACACTCGCCAAAACCCTTTACATATCATGCCCTTTTTGCTATAATGCGTTGTTAGCAGCTCAGAAAAGAGCAGCCGGTCTGGATGGGCAACTCCATCTCACCGTGCGGTGAGAAACCCCTATGGTTTGTCTCATGTAAAATAATGAGCACGCACCTTGTCGCAGTATCAACTATGGGCCAGTAGCTCAGCTGGTTAGAGCACCTGCCTCTTAAGCAGGGTGTCGAGAGTTCAAGTCTCTCCTGGCCCTCCAAGAAATGATCATCCCTTGTGGGTGATTTTTTCTTGGGCCAAGTGAGATTGAATTCTCGACGGGCCGCTTTAGCGGTGTCGAGAGTGAGGATTGCATGTCTGCAATCCGCAAGGAAACCTTCCCTTGAAAGCTATGCTTTCATAGGTGAAGTTTCGGGCCCGCGGAACGTGGGCAAGTCTCTCCTGGCCCTCCAAGAAATGATCATCCCTTGTGGGTGGTTTTTTCATGGAGAACGAGATTCGACTCTCCACGCCCGTGGGGTGTCGAGAGTGAGGATTGCAAGTCTGCAATCCGCAAGGACGTCATCCGGGATGAGCTATGCTCGTCACCGCGATGCGGCGGGGTCGCCAAAGGTGACCATGTCTCTCTCAAAGACTTCTAGTCTAGCCTAGAAAAAATACAGCACATACTTCGTCTGTATCGCGCAGCCCTCCGTAGGGCCAGGGACGACATCTCTCTCGCGTGCAGTATCGAGCGATTCACCTCGCATCATACTGAGCCGCTGCACCGGCATATTCTCTGTGGAGCAGCCGTTCACCGTGGTGTAGGACCCAAGTGGTACTAAAAACCCGGCTATAACTGCGCTTACGACCACCACCCCTACTACTCCCCATGCATAGATTCGTTTCATACCATCAGTATACGCTCATAGCACGAAAAAGTTGATAAGTATCTAGCTACCTATCTGACCGAAGCGTGGTACACTAGGACATACACTACTTATGCTTTTTGTGAGTAAATTCAGCAAAATGTTACACCCCAACTCCTACACCTCGCTTCTCAATAGCCTGCCGAAAGTAGGCTCTAGCCGAGGCTTCACCATTGTCGAGCTCCTCATCGTCATCGTTATCATCGCTATTCTAGCGGCAATTACTATTGTGTCATTCAATGGGCTACAGGTACGAGCACGCGACAACATGCGGACTGATATCACCTCAAAAATCAAACGAGCTCTCGAGGTATACAAAATCGACAACGGCCGCTATCCTGGCGCTACCGCCAACCCAGGCAATGGCGGCTGGGAAATGAGCAATGACGTCGCTGGCTCATTTATGGAATACCTTGTAGATTCAGGGTTCCCTAGTGGAACACCCGTCGACCCTATCAACAGCACAACCTTCCGCTTCTGGTACTACCGCTACGCCGCGGGATCAAACGGCTGCGACCTAGCACGAGGTGGATTCTATGTACTAAGAATTGTCTACGAAAACGCAAGCGTGCGACCGATCGGCAACTCTATGGTGAGCGAGTGCACCTCACCACAAGCAGCATGGTCCGACCCCGGCACCGGTAGTACATACGTATTTCATGCCTATGAAAACTAGTCTATATATAGTGTAGCTGTCATTTCATGATATAGTTTATGTATCATGACTTACAAACCCGAACAACCGCGGTCTACCATCGTAGAGCATTGGCATGCCACAGGTGAGTACCTGTTTAGCGCACTTCGTGAAATTGCTACCGAGCGAGGTGGCGAGGATTATGCTGACGCAATTGCTACCATTGCAGCTCAGGACGCAGGTGCATTACCAAACCCTACGGCACTGTCGCAATTCGATCGAGATTATCCAGGCTCTGCAGCCAGGGTATTTGAGCGAGCAGAGGCGCTACAACGAGACGCTCATAGGCGAGAGCTCGATGAACTACAACGCATGCGCGTGAGGCGTGTAGCAAGTGCTATTGCAACCAGCCTCGGCCACCTAAGCCCGTTTGTGCGATAAACGATCCCTATGCGCATCCTCCTTATCGACAACGACACCGACAGCTGGGAGAAACTCCTTGCCATGGTGAGTACAACTGGCAATATAGTCACGCCTCTCAATCACCGCGAACTAGCCGCTCACGATACGTCCGCCTATGATCTCATCGTCCTATCAGGCGGCTGGTGGTACGATGATTTCGAGGAGCTCCGCCAGGTCTACGCTAGTGAATTAGACCTCATCCGTACCTCAACTGTACCTATTCTGGGCGTCTGTATCGGCATGCAGCTCATGCATGTCGCACTCGAGGGAGATGTTCCACTCCTCGATGCTCCTCAAAATGGCTTTCAACCAATCAGCCTGACTCCAACTGCCCAAAAGCTATTTGAGCTGCCAGCAACTATCGAAGTATTCAAGTACCATACTCGTGGCGTACTGACGCCCGACGACGAATTCGAGCTACTCGGCACGAGTCCAGGCCACATAGAAATCATGCGCCATCGCACACGCCCACTACTTGGTGTGCAATTTCACCCTGAATCCGAACCAACACCTGAGCGCTCGCGTAAACTGTTTGATAAGCTAGCTTCCTCGCTTATACATACTCAGGCAAACTAATAGACCACCCAGCCACTCCACGCACCATTACCCTTCAGCCATACAGTTATATCCGGAGAAGAAACCCCAATTCGTCCGCATATAAGTGATGAGCTATCCCAGATACCCGTGTAATCGACTACTCCACCAGAAGGTGTATAGGAAATATTAGTGCTACCACCAATCACTCGAAAGGCAAACCCATAGTCGCTAGTAGTGGTAGATGAACCACAGTATACCGCATACTGATAGGAGTTAAGGCTAAAAGCTAGTTGTGCATTACGAAATTCTGTCAACGTAATAGGATAGTTACCATTTAGTGTACGATATATTTCCATCTTTTTCGCATTTGTAGCTATATCGGACTTGACTGCGCTCGTATTGGCTCGATTTTGTATGCCGTTGTACGCCACTATGGTAAGCGCCGCCAGTATGGCGATAATTACGATCACGATAAGCAATTCTACAATCGTAAAACCTTTTTGCTGCGAGATACGTCCACTATGTATCATAGGCTTAGTATAGCATTAAGCGTAAGTATATTTATTGCTTATGCGCGATACAGTTGTCGATGCCGAATAAACCGCTCGACACTCTTGCTCACTAGGCCGTCCAATGACACTCCGTCACTCACTCGCTTTCTCACCTGTGTCGATGAAATTTCCTTTTCAAGTATTTCGAGATTAGGTAGCTCCTGTATATGTCTTGCCGTGGTTGGCGTCTCATAACCATGGCGCGGTACGATGATCATCGGCAGTTCAGCCAACAGCCGTTCACCCTCACGCCATGTATGCATCGTGGCCACACTGTCTGCGCCAAAGACAAACCAAAATCGCGTTGTAGGGTATGAATGCTCGAGTGCTTGTACGGTGTTATATGTTTCTGTTGGCTGAGGCAGGCTTGCTTCAAAATCGCTCAGGTGTAAACGCCTTTCATCTGCGAACAATTCGTCACACATTGTCGCCAGCATAGCCATCCGTCGTGCCAATGCGGTGGCATGAGGCTTGTCCTTGCGCTCCCCCGACGGCATCACCCATACTTCGTCAAACGACGGATCGTTCAAGAGTGTGCGGACAATCTGTTGATGCACGATGGTAGGCGGGTCAAAGCTTCCCCCAAAGACGGCAATTTCTTTCGTTTTCATAGGCGATCTTTCTTAGTTAGTGTTGTTTATACACTTATAAGTATACGTGAGGAGGTACGATTTGTAAATAGAGTTTACTTATCGCAATGTAAGCATGTAATATTGGCTTTTCTTCCCTGTTATGATAGAATCTCATGAGTAAGCACCCGTAGCTCAGTGGATTAGAGCATCTGTCTTCGGAACAGAGGGTCGTACGTTCGAATCGTACCGGGTGTACCAAAAGTACGTTACTCAAACGTTTTGCATAATGAAGCAATCGTTTGCGACTTAAGCTAAGAAGCAGCTCGCTAGAAATAGCGAGCTGCTTTGTTTGTGGGGATAAGAGTGCCTCAAACAGGGGTGTTCTTTGCGGTTTCACGTCGTCACTGGCTTTCACCAGTACCTTCTCGAAGAAGATCTGGTTAAACATCCGCTTGATGTGCTCTGGAGCTGTTTTGTACAGTCTGCCTACGTTTGCTACCAGTTCAAGGGCAACATCAAGGTTTCGTTCAACATCCTCGTAATTCTGCTCAAGTGCCGTTAGTTTCAGGTCTATTTCTACCTTGGCTTTTTGCAAGGCTTCCTGTTCCTCCTTGAAGATATCTAGCGGCATTGCATCGGCATAATGAGCTTCCAGCAGTTTCTTTTGCTTTCTTTTAATCTTATCTCGCTCAAGCCGTATGTTGCCTTGTGCTGCTAGCTCTTCTTTCCTGAGCTTGCCTAGTTCTGTAACGAGTACTGCTCGTAGCTGTTCTTTCTCGGTGTCGCTCAACCGCACAGTGCGGTAGTACGTTTCTATCTGTTTTTCTACTTCATCGGTTTGCACTGAACGTTGCTGGCAATTGTTTCGCTTGGCATGTCGGTTACCGCACATCAGGTAGTGGTATAGGTCACCTGTTGAGCTACGGGACACCTGCACGAGTAATCTGCCGTGACACGACCCGCACCAGACGGTGCTTTTCAGGAAATGTGGATGCTTACGAGTTCGTTCGCCTTGGCGATGGCTCTTCATTATCTCCTGCACTTTCTGCCATGTCGCTTCATCCGTCAGTTTCGTGTGGCTGCCATTATAGTAGGCGTCATTGTATTTCACTAAACCTTTGTAGTACGGGTTTATGAGGATGGTGTTCATTCTCGCTTGCGTCACTGGCTTTGAGGCTATTCGTGGCGTTGAAGCTGTTGTGAGCCCCTCTGCCGCTAGTTCCTCGGCTAGTTGTTTTACCGTATAGCTTCCTGTGGCATACAGGGTAAAGGCTTTACGGATAAGCGGTGCTCGTTCTTCATCGACAATGATGGTTCGAACCTCTCGTCCTAGTTCATCCCTCGTGATGAGGTTCTTGTAGCCTAGCGGTGCTTTTGACGGTGTGCCACCACCTTGCACCTTCTGCCACATACCTTTCTTTACTTCTTGAGCAAGGTTATTGCTGTAGAACTCTGCAATAGAGCTCATCACACCATGCATCAGATTACCCGATGGTGAATCGTCAAAGGCTTCCATGGTCGAAACCAGCTGCACCTTCATCTTCTTCAGTACATTCATGATCTCGACATCATCCGAGCGGTTACGAGCCAAACGGTCTAACTTGTGCACGATAACATAATCTACTCTATGGGTCATGAGGTATTCCAGCATTTCTTGCAGAGCTGGGCGGTCAGCAGTTTTGGCAGATTCACCACGGTCAGCAAACTCCTTAACGATGTAGGCTCCCATGCTCTCAGCTTTTCGTTGGTTGGCTTCACGCTGAGCTGGAATTGAGAACCCTTCATCCATACCACCTTTCTCAGCCTGACGCTTGGTAGATACACGAATGTACGTGACTGCCATGCGTGGTCGCTCGGCTGGTGAAGCCACTTGTTCCATACTTTGTAGTAGTAATGTGTTCATAGTTGTTTTTCTCCTTTCTGTTCATTACGTTGATATTGGTGAGGTAGCCACTCGCTACCTCTGTTATTACTTGATAGGTCATCCTATTAACGCTTCCTTCTGGTGAAAAGTCCAGTGGTTTTAGCGACATTCTTTTACTCACTTTTCCACTGAGGCACTCCCACCATTTACTTGATATATTTTTTTGGGTGTAAAGCCGTTCGCTCTCTGTTCACCAACCACTGACGGTACAGCTTAGTTTCTGTCCGTGTGGGGCTATGTGAGCACCCCACACGGTGTGTATATGTTTCTCCTAAAGGAGAACATCAGTCAGCTGGCTCAACCTTGGACATACGGGGGTGAATTACCCCTGTTTGCCATAGTGACATGATGGGTGGAACGACTGGTGATTTGGATAGTCTCCAGTGTTCCTCATGCTTGCTTTGCTGTCAGCTTAGCCCTTTCTGCTGAGCCAAGACAGTTCCAATACTGTTCAAGAGCATGAGCTAGCTTGGCGAGATCGAGCCGTGAAACATGAACTGGCTCAATCTGGACATTACCCGACATGGCTGGTCTGCCACGCCCACGACCGCCAGCAAGTTTACCGTGTTTGTTTGGACGCTTCTTCACAGCGTTTCCTCCTTTCTCCTTGCTGTTTTATGCAACCCATGGATGGGTGCGTAAGCAAGTGGGGCTAGGATAGCAGACGAGTCAAGTGAGGGTCACGAAAAAGGCAGAAAGTGTTGAGGAGCGAACAGACAAAAGATAACAGGGGTGGAGATGTGGGATATGTGGGGGTTTGCATGGGTTTTGGTCGGTGCGGAATAATGGGCATTCTACAGAGAGTACGGTATAATAGGCGTATGAACAAAAGCAATGTTACAAGCATCAACGAAAACAGTCCAGAATTCATCGCTGACTTGAAGCGTCGTATTGCTATTGCTAAAAACCCAAAGAACCGCATCCAACTCGACAAGTCAAAAAAGAATATCCTTCAGAAGTACAGAAAGCTCACTCGTGCAGCAGTATAGTGTTTCTCTTACGGATGATGCCGAAAATGACATTGCCGAATTGATGGCATTTTATGACGAACTCGTCGATAAAGAGTCTGCCGAGAAGTTCTTTTCTGAAGCCATGGAAACAATAGCAAAGCTTGAATATCTCCCTCACGCCAATGCCGAGCTACCCAGCATGCCTGAAGCACGCAAGATACAAATGCAAAACCACAAAGTCGCTATTATCTATATCGTGGACGACAACATCTTTGAAGTTGTCGCTGTACGAGCCTACCACCAGATGCAAAACCCTGAAGAATACCAGAAGTCGATTCGCGAGAGGATAGATAAAATGCGGAGTGCGTAGGGGCTCGTAACCTACATTAAGATGTCTGCCCATTGCAGGTAGACGCAGCCCATAGTCCCTTCTGGCTATCTCGTGCCTTTGACTGAGCAGCTTTGAATTCAACCTGATATTTATAGGGAATGCGGTAGGTGTACTCGTGTGCGTACCCCTCGGCAATCATGTACTCATTAAAATTCACACCGTCCTCTAAAAAGACGTATGCGAGCAATCTGCCATACTTATCTCGCTCGCCTTGTGATGTGTCTTGCTCTAGACTCACTCTTTTTCCTGCCAGTAACGATTTTGCCTTATTCGAAGCCTCCACGCCAAAGCATTGCACTGTCTTGCGTGGGTCGACAACCTCTGGGGTGTCAATGCCGATCAAGCGGAGACGTTCGGTTTTTCCGTCAATTACAACATCAAGCGTGTCGCCGTCTACAACCTTGGCGACAGGATAGTACGTTTTATTAGGGGCGGAGCGAGGCTCATCTTTAGGTTCCTCGGATGTGATAGTGGTACTGGCAGAGGTCTTTGAATCTGAGGTTTCAGTCTTCTGTTGTATATCAACAGAGCTGTCTCTATGTACTGCGATGAACCATATGATACTCGCAGTCAAGGCAAGGATAACAAATAAGGCTACCCGCTTCTTCCACGGTGCATAGACATACGAAGGGTCATAGACAGTATAGGAGTGCCGAGGTGATCTCATGAGCGTTTTGCATTATGAGTATCAATTGCGTGCTGAAGCTTCTCGATGTCATCACCAGTCTTTGCACGTATTGCGAGGGCAACTGAGTGTTGTACACCTTCAACCGAGCCACGAACAATCTTCATAAGATTTGGTTTTGTGGATGTGCTGAATTGTTCTTCCTGTCGGTCAATCGTCTTCACATAATCAATATCGGCCGATATCTTTTGGTAGTTTGTCTTTATCTCTTCTAGTTTTGCATTGTATTTACGCAGAGCTTCACCGTATGTTCGACTACGCTGAATTGCTTCACGACCCTCTTTTGCTGCTGCAATCGCTTCTTCTTGTGCTTTTCTTATTTTCTCTTGTGCTTCCTGCTGTGCACGTTCAGCCTTCTCTCGCCTTGCTTCCTCTTTTGTTTTGCGGTTTTGCTTCGCAAGTTTTCGATCGGCAATCCACTTTTCAAAATCCGGATTAAGGTAGAGTTGTTTTGCACCATCCTTAATCATGATGCCAGTTGCGATATAAAGTAACATCATAAGGGGTGCGACAACAACGTCCACTTCCCGAACATTCATACCAAAAATAGTGAGTAGTGCTTCGTCGCCCGCTTCACTATCTAGCTGCAAGATTGAAGCGGAGAATAGGCGAACCCCGACGAAGGCCAGACCGAGGAATATCCAAAGCGAATAGTGACCTATTGCACTAATAGGAGTTGAGTCGTCATGTGCAACCTTTGATCCCTGATGAAACATGACCCCGATACCTATCATTCCTAAGGCGAAAGCGATAACCATTGATTCGGTAAGTCCTAGATCGAGAACTTTGCCGATAACATCATTCAGAAACATTAGGTCAACAAACGATAGAATAACAGCAGTAGCTATCAATCCGAGTGAAAGCGAGAGAGGATATGGCTTTTTTCCTGTGGGCTTGGTTGTTTTCACTCTACTTCTCCCTTCTTACTACTGGTTGATGGACAATGTCTTTGTGTGGAATTGTGTCGCCCGCAAGCTTCTCGAATGTTGCCCGCAGCGACTTCATCTCAGGCGGTGCTGCTATATCATGCTTTCCATCATTCGATTTGCCAGTTTCTCGAGCTTTATCCATGAGGTCTTTATAGAGATTTCTGAGTTCTGCAAAATCACTATCATAGAAGCCAATCGTCCTTCTTATTTCGGCAATTTTTGTTGCTCGAATTGCATCGTAGCTTACAATCATCGTGGCATTTTTGACGTCGGCTTCAATATGGTCATAGCGTGAATCGAGCGTATTCAAATACATACTGAGGCTATGTGCGTCAATCAATTCACCTCGCTTAATCCGTTTTTTAGCATCACGGAGTGCACGTTTTGCGATTTTATCCGTTTTTACTTTTAGTATTTGTGTATTGATAATGGTATTCTTTCGTTTAAAAAACATGCATATCCTCCTAGTTCGCACACTGCTTATTGTCACGACTGATGTTTACCTTCACGGTTCGATTTTGAGCATCTGTTTTATATGGACCATAGCCTTTTCCTGTCGCTGTTATCTTATCGGTAGGAATACCAAGACCCACTAATGATTTCTTGACCGTGTCGGCTCGTTCTTGCGATAGTGTATCTGCACCAGGGTAGTGTGCGGTGTAGCCATCGATCTGTATGTGCTCAATAGTGTCACGCTGGGCATTCCATATGGTACCGATTGATGACAATGCTTTAATAGCGGATGCTTTGTCAATAAAGATTGCTTTGTCGCCAATAAACTTGAGATCCTCGTCATCAAATACAAGTTTGATATCACCACATCCTGTGTCAGTTGTACCGACAACATACTCGGTCGCTACAGAGCTGCCAGTCTGGGTTCGTGTATTAATCGTCACTTTGCCGCCAAGTTTACGGATTGACTCCTTGTAAATATCTCTTACGATATCTTTTTGAATATTCGATAAGGTCTCTTGCGGAGCAGTCGTGTCGCCCAATCCGTAAAACTCTACTGAGTAGTTTTCGAGGTGGTCGCTACCATACTTCTCCTGAATACGTTGAATTGTCTTCTTCCTCGTCTCCTCATTTGTTAAGAGGTTTGTTTTTGAAAAATTCAAATCTCCGCTATCGGAAAGACCAGAGCCGATAACAATGATTCTTGAACCAGGCTTTACGTTGCTACGAGCCTCCATAATAGCTTCAAAATAGTTTGCTCCGTTGTCGGACGGCTTTAAGCTGTTTAGTTTTTCTTCAATTGCAGTGATGTTGCGTTTTGCATCACGCTTTGCATTAGAAGTATTATGGCTTATCGTACTAAGCTTCACCCCCGTCTTGCCAAGGTCAATTACGTCAGGCTGTTTTACTGCGGATATGAACCTAATTGAGTCGATGATTGTGTCTATGTCTTCCCCCTTATGAGCCAGCATGGTTGAGGAGATTACCTCTGATAGGTCACCAGATATTGAAGGTGCTGGTGAATTCTGTGTGTTACCAAGAATAATAGCGATTTCATCGCTTGGAGGTTCAACGTAGGGAGTTGTCAGGTAGACGCCGATGCCAAGCGTTACCACACAGGCTATCCCCGTCCATACCTTTCGTGATTTGGGTGCAAACTCAAAGGGAGAGCCATATAATTTCTTCTGCTTTAGAAAGTATGGTATAGAGAGGACTACCCCGATTAGTGCAATAGCAAAGACCACCCCTAAGATGGGCTTATTGGCTAAATGTTGGGCGATAGTGTCAATCATATTTCCTCTCTAAATTAAAAACGACAACCATTCTAGGTTGTCTAGGCCAAACAAAACGAGTCGAGCTCATCTAGTCTTTCGAATGGTTGTCGCTTTAAAAGCTCGACAACCACAAGAAATGAGGCTTCGTTTTGTTTTACCTAGACGTTGTTATTATAGCATAGGCAGGGCTCGATTTAGGTTGCCCAGCAGGGGGCATGTTTGACTATATGGCCGCATCTCGTATATATTCTATAAGGGTATTATATTTTTGAGGGTCTACCTCTGATAGTTGTACCATAGAAAAAACTGTCCTTGATTGGACAGTTTTTTCTATGGGTATGCCATCTACGATGGAAACGAAAAAGCCCCGCCTAGCGGCGAGACTTTCTCGTTACTAGACGGGGAGCTCGACCATTAGTCGAGATTGAACCAGCCCTTTCGGGTGCGGCAGTTGTACAGCCCCGAAACGATCTTTCCGCAGAAGACCGCGGTGAAGGTGTATTCGTTCCCTGACCCGGTCAGTGAGCGCACGTCCAACTCACGCTGAAACTTACTCGCGCTCGCCGCAGTAGTCAGCGTGAACATAACCGGAACATAGACCAGCTCTTCGAGCGACAACTCGACTCCTCGGCAATACATCGCCCTGGGGCCGTTCACGATCTTGAACATGTCGACGGGAATCGTCGCCATGAGATCATGCGTGTTACGGATGGTACGAGCGGACATGATCGCCGCCTCTCTGGTACGCCATTTGCCCTGGCGAAGGTGGGCGTAGTCCGCTGGTAAAACACAGCGGCCACCTCAGTAAGAGGATTTAAATACATTTTAACATTTTTAGTTAGTAAAGTCAATACTTTTAAACAGTTCTCTACCCTAGTACAATTAACCATAAGCATGACATGGCAATTATTTACTCTGATTAGCATCGTTAGCCTGTCATTCTCCGTCATCCTGCAGCGCCTCTTGCTGCACAAGGACAAGACTGACCCCATAGCCTACGTGATCGTCTTTCAGGGGATCGTCGGTGCGCTGCTCATGATTCCAGCCGTGATCGCTGGCTTTTCGCTCGCAGGCATTGCTGTGGTTGCGCTTCCCGCCCTCATCTCGATCGTACTCTTTGGTGTAGGGCACATCGTCTACGCAAAGACCTTGCAACGCGTCGAGGCATCGGCATTCTCCGTACTCCTCGCTACCCAAGCCGTCTGGACCATGCTGCTCGGTTTTCTCCTCCTCCATGAGTCTCTCACGCTTGTACAGCTACTCGGCACCGTACTTATCTTTGCGAGTGTCGGCGTACTCGCACGTAATGTCGCAAAGGTATTCCGCGAGCGCGGTACCCTGCTCGGCCTGCTCACCGGCCTCATGTTTGGTGTGGCGGTATATGCATGGTCGTACGTCGGCCGACATGTCGACCCACTCTCATGGGCGGCCATCAGCTTCGTCGGCACGACACTTGTCGTACTCGTCCTGAGACCACGATCAGTGCACAAAATGAAGCCCTTCCTCCGCACCAAAGTCCTCTGGAAGATGCTCGCACTCGGCGCGACCTACGCACTTGGAAGCCTCACGATGCTCCTCGCCTACAAGTACGGTAGTTTCGCGATCGTTTCGCCCCTTCGCCAAACGAGCATCATCCTGACGGTTCTACTAGCACTCCTACTACTACCTGCCGAGCGCAATCACATCAGACGCAAACTCATCGCCGCAGTCGTATGTACTATAGGAGTCATACTGATTGTCGTATAAACCAACCAAAGAGGAGGACAGCCCATGGAACGACACATTCTATCGGTAGAGCGATACACACCACAAAATCTCGAGCAACTATTCGCCAGTGCAGATGAACTGCGCAGGAAGTATCGAGACCCGCTAGAGCGACAGACGCTCGCATCTCGCTATATCGGACACCAGATGGTGTCTCTTTTTTATGAGTCATCAACTCGCACGCGCCTCAGCTTCGAGATCGCTGCTGGCGCACTAGGAGTGCATGTCTCGGGTACTGAGAGTGCGCGACTATTCTCGTCAGCCTCAAAAGGCGAAACGCTCGAGGACACGATACAAGTACTCAACCAGTACGGTGCCGATATCATTGTATTGCGCCACAACGAAACTGGCGCTGCAGCACGCGCAGCAGCGGTAAGCGACTACTCTAGCGTCATCAATGCCGGTGATGGTATGGGCGAGCATCCCACCCAGGCCGCACTCGACCTCTATACTATTCAGCAGACAAAAGGCCGACTCGATAGTCTAAAAGTTGTAATCGGCGGCGACCTCCTGCATGGCCGCACCGCCCGGTCACTCGCCAAATTACTCGCCCAATACCCGGGCAATGTCATCCGCTTCGTCTCAACACCAGAGCTACAGATCGACGATGAGATTAAGCAATTCCTGCAAGTACACGACACAGCATTCACAGAAACCGACGACATGCTAGCGAGTTTTGCGGACGCTGACGTCGTCTACTGGACTCGCTTGCAAACTGAGCGTCTGACCGGCACCGAGCAGTCAATCGCGAGCCACTTCGTCATCGACCAAGCCGCACTCGACGTACTGCCCAAGTACTCGGTCATCATGCACCCACTACCGCGAGTCGGTGAGATCACTGTCGCCGTGGACCACGACCCGCGCGCCAAGTACTTCCAGCAAGCCGGCAACGGCCTCTATGTGCGCATGGCTATGATCGATCAGATACTACGCAGTTAGTTATGTCGCAAGGCTTCGCGAACCACCACAAATGAACCAATCGACAATCCTACCAATATACTGATCAGATGGCCGACCGACCACAAGCGTGCTCGCCGACAATCTGGTATGAAGGTCTCGTCAATTGACACGGTAGGGTCGTAGAAAGGATATATCGAGGTCATTTGCTGGCGCTGCGCTTTTGTCAGTTGCTGTACCGCATCGCCAACTTGCCGCATGGATGTCCGAAACGATTCGTTTCGGTGATAGAGTGCGGGCGACACGTTGTCGGGCCGAGTATTTTTGCCACACAGCGTCACGACGCGATCGATGTAGCCGGGAATCTCGGCATACACATTTAGCACCATACTACCGCCAGCACTCTCGCCGATCAGCACTACTCGATGACCGGCATCATGGGCTCGCATAGCAGCATCAACAATACGCTGCATCTTTGGCTCAAACTCACCGCCATCCGACCAGCGCATAGGAACGAACTCAACTTTCACTCCATACACCCGCCAAAACAGCAAAAAGAATCGTCGGAGCCCGTCGTAACCGTCACCCAATCCTGGAATATATATGATGTGTGTCTGTGTCATCTTTGTATAATTATATCGCGCCATGACCTTCGCCGCGGTATAATAGTACCCAAATGGACATCCACACTAACATCCCACTCAAAAATTATCTGACTATGCGCCTTGGCGGCAATGCACGCTTCATGACCGACATTCATACACCAGACGAAATTCCAGATCTCGTCAGCCGTGCCAAGTCACAGCAGTTACCTGTGTTCATACTTGGCGGTGGTAGCAATACGCTTGTACGCGACGAGGGCTTCCCTGGTGTTGTACTGCGCAACCGAATCATGGGATTTGAAGTAATCGCCGAGACGGCAAGTGATGCCACGCTCAAAATTGGCGCAGGCGAAAACTGGGACGATATCGTGAAACGAGTCGTCGATATGAAGCTTGCCGGTATCGAGTGCTTGTCTGCTATACCCGGTACTGCCGGAGCTGCGCCGGTTCAAAACATCGGCGCCTATGGTCAAGAAATCGCCGAGACATTGGTATCGGTAGATGTGTACGACATGCAGTCGGGCCAATTTGCCACACTGACAAACGAAGAATGCCACTTTGCCTACCGCTCAAGTATCTTCCGCGAAGCCGACACCGGACGCTACATCATCACTAGCATCACGCTACGGCTATACAAAGCTGCGCCACACCCACCATTCTACAAAGCCGTCCAGGACTACCTGGATCAAAACGGCATCACCATCTACACCGTAGATACCATCCGCCAAGCCGTCAGTGCTATTCGTGCAGACAAACTACCTGACCCTACCCAGCGCCCAAACACAGGATCGTTTTTCAAAAACGCCGTCGTAGAGGACTGGCAACTTGTCGACATTCGTCAGAACTACCCAGACGCACCTATTTACGAGATGGGCGGGGATACCTACAAGCTCTCGACCGGTTGGCTCATAGAGCAAGCTGGACTAAAGGGTGCACTGCTACATGGTATACGCGTCCACGATCGCAATGCGCTCGTGCTGATCAACGAATCCGCAACCAACTACGCCGACCTTGCTGCCGCGCGTGACGAGATAGCCGGTGCGGTGCGCGACAAGTTTCGCATACAAATTGTCCAAGAACCACTCGAAATGCCAAGCTAATTGCTTGCGCAAACTCCCCAAACCACTTATGCTTAGTACATGCAACGAATTCGTGGCTTCACGATAGTGGAACTGTTGGTGGTGATCGTCATCATCGGTATATTGCTGATGCTCTCGATTTTCATGATTTCAAGTAATCGTGCGAATGCCCGCGATGCCGAGCGCAAGGCAGATATAGAGAACCTCGCGCGCGGACTAGAAACCCGCTACAAACAAGGCAACTCACGCGTGAGTGCCCCTAGTTATGTCTCGGCAGGCTCGTACCCTGGTGCCGACGAAATGCGCCATATAATGGGTGTCTCGGTAGCAGGATTTACCCCAGCACAGATAAGTGGCGGCTACCCTAGGGATGCACTACCTGGCACTGAGGTAGCCAGCTTTTCTCCTCCTGGCGTATCCGGCAGTTTCATAGGATTTGGGATAGTCTGCACCTCATCGTGTGGCGCAGCGCGCGATGCCGCAACAATAGGGTCATCCGTCACCAAAGACAACTACTACTACCAGCCGATCGACGCCAGTGGCAATGTATGTATACAGGGCGGGTGCGTGCGGTTTCAGCTATTTTGGCGCGAAGAAGTAACCGGCAACCTGCAGGTTGTAGAAAGCAGGCGACAATGAGCACAAACGAGTCGGGCTTCACTGTTGTAGAACTTCTGATTGCATTGGTTGTCGCGGTACTCTTGCTCGGTTCGGGCTACCAACTCTACACGACTGTCCTTCGTGACTCTGGTGGCACACAGCGTCGAGCAAATGCCGACAATGCCGCCTATCAGCTACTACGTCAGTACCAAGCAAACATAGGTGCCACTTGTAGCGTATCGAACGCTACCCCAGCCGTTCCCTCTACCGCCAACCTGCCTGGCTCTACCGCCAGTGTCGCAATCAGCTGTCCATTTGGTACATCGTCGAGCATTAGTCTCGTTCGTGTCACGATAACGTATAATAACCCAGAAACACAGAGTGTCTCTCGTGCCATCTATGCTCGTCAATAACCCCCCATCACACCACAAAGCCCACGGCTTCACTATCGTAGAGGTATTGGTAATTGCGCCACTCGCGCTGCTAGTTATTGCAGGCCTTGTAACTGCAATGGTGGCGATGATTAGCGACACGCTTGTCACCAATGCACGATCAGTTGTCATATACAACACTCAGGATGCCCTGGGTCGTATAGAGCAAGATGCGCGTGTCAGCATCAACTTCATGGGTACATTTAGTGGTATTCGGTCACCACAGGGGCGAGACAACGCGACGGCGCCCTTTCAGGCGAGCAGTGGCGATCTGATCCTCACCCAACAGGCGACGACTTCTAGCCCCTACGAGCAAACACGTGAGCTTGTCTATTACAAAAACCAGCCAAACGACTGCGGAACTACCAAAAACGCCAACCGAGTCCTCCTCAGTCGAGCTGTATATTTCCTGAGCAATGGCTCGCTCTGGCGCCGCACGATCTTCAATGATGTCAACAAAAACGTAAGTGTTGACGGCAACACTATCTGTGATACCCCCTACCAACGCAACTCTTGTACACCACTGAGTCCTGCGCCAACACTTAACACTACACTTGGCTCTACCTGCCAAACATACGACGAACGGCTGGTCGATAACGTCACTGCCTTTACCACTACCTACTACACAGCAAGCGGAGTAACGACAACGGACCCCACACAGGCACTGAGTATAAAGGTTGACTTGACCGTGTCGCAGACGGTCGCCGGGCAACCAGTCACCCAATCCGGCTCTATTCGAGTGGTACGCTCAAACGATATCCCTGCCCCACCTACGCCTACCGTACCGACAGTTAGTATTCTCAACCCTAGTCTTCCGGACGACAACAATCCTATTCGCGCGACAGTACAGTGGAGCTCAGCCTTTGCCACCTACTACACCTACGAAATACGAGTAGGGGCAGGTGCCTGGTCTGCACCAGTTCCCACCGCTTCAACGACAGCGGTCATTACAACTCCGTCAGCCAAAACCACTTACTCGATCAGAGTAACCGCCTACAACGACTACGGTAGCACCACGCAAACTACCTATAGCAGCGAGACAGCGCTCTGGACGTCCTGCATACTCCAAAATGGCTGGGAGAACTACCCTGGGTATGACGAGCTAAAGTTCACTATGACCCCTGCAAAAGTTGTTGAAGTACGAGGGCTCGTTCGCTACGGCAGCTCAAACTCTGTCGTCTGTAATCTGCCGGCCGGCTTCCGCCCCGAAAAAACTCTACTATTCCCTATGCTTACCGATGGCGCAAACTATGGCGTTTCGTCACGTGCAGAGGTATGGAGTAGCGGTAACATATGGGCAGGTTCGGTCACAAATTGGCTATCGCTGAGTGGCATTGACTTCACGCCAGTCAGCGACGGCTACACTTGGACTAACTTCTCCCTGCAGAACGGCTGGGCCAACAGCGCAAATAGCAGCATGACTAGACTATCCTACACGACCGACTCAGTTGGCCGCACACACATACGTGGCGTTACCGATGCCGGCACCACGACAGACAATACCGTAATAGGTCAGACCCTGCCCTCGGGGCTGCGGCCGAGCGAGTATTATCACCTGCCCGCCGTAGGGAGCGGCACGGCAAATGCCGTAGGGCTTTACGGTGCAAACGGTACTGTCGTTGCAAAGGGGAATACCTCGACATACGCCGCCATACAGCAGATGTTTTACCCATCGACAGCCACCGGCTGGACCAACATGACACTCCAGAACAACTGGGCACCGTATGGCGGCTCGTTCACCGCACCACAGTACCGCAAGGGATCTGACGGCATTGTCACGGTCAAGGGCTTCATAAAACGAACAACCGCAGGTCCTGTGTTGTGGGAAAACATCGCTTGCCTGAACTCTGGCTTCCGACCCGCCGACGAAATCACCTTTAACCTCGATACGAGCGCCTCTGCACCATATGCAAATGGTACTGGGCGTGTCAACATAAAACCAAACGGCTGCATCACATACCTCTACGGCAACACTGGCTGGACGTCACTCGACAATATAAAGTTCTATGCAGATGGTAGTTAGTGCGATTAAGCTATTGCGCTAGCATAAGCACTTTGCTATCATACGTTCATACAACTATTAATTAGGGGGCAATCCTAACTATGACCACACAAACTAAATCACGCGGATTCACGATCGTTGAGCTCCTCATCGTCATCGTTATCATCGCTATCTTGGCTGCAATTACTATCGTTGCTTATAACGGTATTCAGAATAGGGCTAAGACATCGGCAGCCCAATCCGCAGC